>CAYNKW010000006.1:0-27442 GCA_964397845.1 uncultured Anaerolineae bacterium | reverse complement strand
GCGGCAGCGCGTCCAGGATCGGACGCCAATCGTCGCCGCGGAAGGTGCCCAGGGCGGGCAGCAATCCCACATAGATCACTCCGCCAATCGGCAACGTCAGCCAGACAGAAACGCCCGGCAGCAAGGCCGGCAAGGCAGCCATCCCCACTCCGGCCAGGAGCGGACGCCACAGCAACCGCGCCCAGGGTACCGGCGGCAGGTGTCGCCGCAAGCCAAGGTAGAACGAGATTAACAGCACGAGCTCGGAAAAGATGTGCAGCACCGCCGAGGCCCGGTAGCCAAAAGGCCCAATGAGCAGCCGATTGGCAACCGCCGTGAACGCCAGACCGATGACGAAGCAGCGGGTCAGGTAGCGCTGCTCGTCGAGGGCGATGAGCACGTAATGCGTCACGCTGTTGATAAAGCCCAGGGGAATGGACCAGATGAGCAGTTGCAGGGCAATGGCCGAATCGGGCAAGTACTGCGAGCCGCCGATGAGGTTGGCGATCGGGTGAGCCAGAAACGTGATAGCCACCGCGAGGGGCAAGGCGACGATGACCAGCACCTGCACCGCCAGCGCGTAGGCCCGCGCCAGCGAATCTTTGGTCGAGACGGCGTAGCGGCTCATAAGCGGAAACAGAGCGATGGTGAACGAGGCAGGGATGATGTTGATAGCGTCCACGATGCGGAAGGAAACCGCTGTGTAGCGGCCCAACTCCGCCGCGCCCCGGATCGCTTTCACCAGCGCGACGTCAATCCTGAAAAACTGCCAGGAGAACAGGTTGTTCAGCATCAGCGGGTACGACTGGCGGACCATCTCCTTTTGCAGCGCCAAATCCGGTTCCCAGCGGGGGCGAAAGTAGCGACGCAGGACCAGCGTTCCCAGGATGCTCAACGTGAGCAGGTTGACGACGATAGAAGCGCCTCCCAGGCCGATCAGCCCCCAGCCCAGCAGCAGCGCGCCGGTGCCCAACGCCGCCCGCGCGATGGTGGTGACGGTGGTGATAGCCGCCGGGTATTCCATCTCCTCGTAAGCATTGAACAGCGACGTGAGACCCGTAGAAAGGTTGCTGGTCACCAGCCCGACGGCGAACAGCGCGATGGCCCAGACCGCCTCGTGACCCAACGGCGCGTCCAGGACGGACCAGCCGGCGACGAACAGGAACAGCAACGGCGCGGCCACAGCCGAGAGCAACAGCCGCAGCAGGGTGGTGTTGACCAGGTAACGATTAGCCAGTTGCCGGTTGCGGGAGACCTCTCGCTGGAGCAGCGTGTTCAGCCCAAAGTTGATGAAAATGTCCACCGTCATGATGACATAGCTGGTGACAAAGGTATAGTGGCCCGCTTGCTCCTGAGTAAAGATGCGCAAAGCCAGGGCGATGAAGGCGGTGTCAATCAATTTGTTGAATAGCTGTAGCACGATGGGCGCAAAGCTGTTCTTGGCCACTCGCCCGGCATCGGATTGCCCCTCGCCAGCGCGGTAGAAGCGCATCCATAGCCACAGCGCGATCAGCATCAGCAGCGCCATGCTGCCCAGGAAACTGACAAAGAAGCCTACCTTTACAGTGTTGGGCGTGTATTTGAAGCGTACCGTGTGCGCTCCGGCCTCCAGTTGCACCGCCCGAAAGTTGCCATCGGCCCGGTGGATGGTCAGTTCCTGCTCGTTCTCTTCCGTCTCCTCCCCCGCCGGCCGCACAAAGGCCTTCCAGCCGGGAAAGTACGAGTCGGCCAGCACCAGCCAGGACGACTCATCCAGTTTTACGTCCACAAAGGCCTCGTTATTCGATTTGTAGCTGACGGTGGCGGGTTGCGGATTGCAGACGGCGGGATCGGCCTGTCCAAGATTTGACACCTCGCCTCCGGCCTCCAGCAGCACCAGGCGACGAGGGTCGTAGGCCCGCAGGCCCTGGGCCACGTCATCCACGACCAGCGCGCAGCCCTGCGGCAGACTAAAGGCACGGGGCATAGCCCCCTCGTTGCGGTAGACGCGCACCTCACCGTCGTAGACCAGCGTGTAGCGCGGGTTGTCAATCGTCTGAGTGGTGAGCACGTACTTGACGCCTAGCAGATCCAGCAGCGGTGAATCCAGCGCCCGCGGCTCGTCGGTCCAAAGGGGCGCGATGCGGTTGAATTCCAACTGGTTCTGCCGCGAGATGAGCCGCATGTAGTCGGCATATTGCTTGGGGATGATCGAGTCGTAGCCCCGGACATCATGCAGGCCATAAAACATGCCAGCGTTGGCATTGAACGTGTCTTCGCCAGGCGCGTTGTAAGAGGTGATGCGGTAGAGCGAGGTGTCTTTTAGCAAAAAGTCCACCGCTGGCGGGCGGAAATCCAGCAGCCGGGGTTCGACGGCCGGGTTAAAGCCGACGCCAAAAAGGAGCAGGTCAACCATCAGCACCGCCAGAGCCAGTGCCTTCCAGGCGCTGGCTCCACCCATCCAGCGAGGCAGATAGATGGGGCAGCGGCTTACGCGCAGCACCGCGCCGCTGGCGGCCAACATCAGGAAAAAGATCAAGAAATTACGCCACTGGTAGGAGACCATCATCTGGCCGTCGCGGAATGCCCTGGCAGCCAGCTCGTGGTTCCTCACGTAAGCGCTGGCGAAGCGGAGGGCAGGACCGCGAAAGACCAGCAACAGCAGCAGTGCGACCACCCCGGCCAGCCCGCCCCAAAAAGCGGGCCAGCCGATGGCCCGCTGTGTGTTCTCCCCGGTGAACGGCGACTGCGTGCTGGTCGTTCGTCTTCCGTCTCCGGAGAGGTACATGGCCCCCATGCCGGCCAGCACGGCCACGCTCATCGAGAAGGGAAAGATCCAGCGGAACGGTGAGTGCAGTTGCCCGATGAAAGGCAACCGATAGAGCAGCGCGTACAGCGGCGTGCCAAAGACAAAGTTGATGGAGACAAAGGCCAGCAGCGCAAAGAACCATACGTAGCGCCGGGTGACACTGTAGAAATGCGCTTCCTCGCCGTGGCGACCACCGCGCCGGCCGATCAAGGCGATGAGCGCCAGGAGATAAGGCAAGATGCCCAGGTAGCTCCCCGCTTCGACATAGTTTTTAGTGACCAGGTTGCGCTGCCAGGAGACCTGAGTGATCCGCTCGCCCAGGGCGTTGACCGTCACCGGCACCCAGCGCCAGGCAAAGACGTCAAAGTAGCCGTGGTGGGCCGGGCTGCCGTAAAAGTTCGGCACAAAGAAGGTAACGATCTGGCGCAACTGGAAGGCCCAGTCCACGATCTGATCATAGGTGGCCGCCCCCTGACGAAAGTTCTGCGTCCCCGCCTCGTAAAGCGGCACGAACTGCGCCGCGCCCAAGGCCAGGCCCAGGCCGGCCATCAGCACCAACCAGCCGCCAATGCGAAAGAGATGGGATAGGTCGGTCGGCTGGACGGCTGTGCCGACAAGCCGCCAGAGGGCATAGGCAGCCACCATCAGCAGTGTGTAGTAGGTGATCTCGGCATGGCCGGCGAGGATGTGGCAGCCCAGCGCCAGGCTGCCCAGGGCAACGTAAAGCAGCGTGCGGCGCTGGAAGCCGTTCTTCTCGGCGCGGACGATCAACTCGACCGCAGCCAGCAGCAGCGGCAGCCAGGCGGCAGCGGCGATGATCATGGTGAACACCACGCCCACCACCATGAAGCCACTCAGCATGAAAGTGATGCCCGCGATGAGCGCACCCAGCCGGTTGACGTTGATGACGCGACAAAAGACGTAGGTAAACAGTCCGGCTAGGAATAGTTGCAGCGCGGAGAACCAGCCATAAGCATAAGCCAGCGGCAGCACGTAAAACAGCACACTGAAGGGATAAAGGGCCGAGTGCTGCCCGGTGGCGAGAAAGGGCGCACCGGCAAAGAGGTAAGGATTCCAAAGCGGCAACTTGTCGGTCAGGCCGTCCGGCCGGTGAAGCGAGTCCAGGATAAATCGCTTCCAGACATAGTTTTCCAGGATGAGGTCGCTGAGGAGGACGTTGTGTGGCACATCCACGCCCTGTTCGGCGGCAAAGCTCTGCCACGGCTCCCACTGAAAGAGATTGTCGGCCGGCAACAGCGTCTTGCCACCGAACGTCTGAGGCCAAAAGAGGATCAATGCCAGGGCCAGTAGCGCACTGATGGCCAACAGATCCGCACCATAGCGAGACCAAAACCTGGTCACAGTCATCTCCTCAGATTCTCACGGCTCACGTTCCTGCGCGTCGGATGCGAATACCCCGAACACGACCCCTTTCTGCCATCTCCTCGTATAATGGATTTGCCGCAATAATGCAGAAATCAACTTTTGATGAGATACATTCAGTGGGAAAGGGGCTTTAGGTGACGGTGCCGCCACTTCACCTGCCAAACCCGCCAGGCGGCTTCCAGCTTGATGCGCATGTCCATCTTGCTCCGGCCGATGCGCCGATCCTCAAAGTAGATGGGCATTTCCAGTACCCGAAAGCCCAGCTTCTCCGTCACGTAAGCCATCTCCACCTGAAAGACATAGCCGCCGGAGCGAATGGAATTCAGGTCAATCGTTTCCAGCACTTCCCGCTTCCAGCACTTGAAGCCGGCAGTGGCGTCTTTGACAGTTATGCCCAAAATGAGGCAGGTGTACACGCTGTTGGCCCACCAACTCAGCAGGTTGCGCCCAGGACTCCACCGCTCGTCCAGTTGACCGCCCTCCACGTAGCGGGAACCAACGACCACGTCACAGTCATCCATTTTTGCCAGGAAGCGAGGAATGTATGCTGGCGAGTGGGAAAAATCGGCGTCCATCTGGACGATCCGGTCGGCGCCACGTTCCAGGGCAAAGCGAAAGCCAGCGATGTAAGCCGTCCCCAGACCCATCTTGGCAGACCGGTGAATGACGTGGAACTCGCCTGGATATCGCCGGCTCAAATCGTCGGCCAGCTCGCCCGTCCCATCGGGCGAATTGTCGTCCACCACCAGAATTTGCAGGCCAGGAACATTCAATGACCGTAGCTCGCCCACCACCGGGGAGAGATTGTCTGCCTCGTTATAAGTTGGGATAACAACCATTACCTTCACAGGCCAGCCTCGAATCAAGCTTGCTCCCTGTTGCGTCGAACTCCAGGTTGCGGTATAATTGGGGCACTATATCTCCACCTGCCTGGCCAAGAGCCTGTCCGAAAACCTCCTGGGCTCTCGCTGGACCACAGTCCAGCGGCGGACTATGGTCCGCCTCGAGCGAGTCTTCGGATAGGCACCAAGCATGAATGAAGCCAATGAGTACATCCGCTAGAATCCTGTGCATCGAACCGGCTGCCAATCCTCGAGTGTCCTTGCGCGCTGACCTGGAAACGCGAGGGCACTTTGTTTCCGTGCTTCCCAATGACCGGGCCGCGCTGGGGCGGATCAAGGCAGACGCCATTCAGATGGTAGTGGTCAACGACTTGATGGCGCCCCATCAGGGTGAGGAAACTTGCCGTACCCTCAGATCGCGAGGGGTAGACCTGCCCATCCTTCTGCTCCTGCCCCAAGGCGTCAAGGCATCCCCGAACGTACAGGCAGACGTGGTGTTGGTCAAACCGTTCACCATCCGCAAGGTCGTGAACCGCATCAAAAAGTTGCTCGCCGAGCCGCGCGCTCACATCCTGCAAGTCAGTGATGTTCAACTCAACTGCCGCACCCGGCTGGTTCAACGAGGCGAAGAATCGCCCAGGAAACTCACACCCAAGCAAGCCAAGCTGCTGGAGACATTGATGCGCCATCCGGGAGAGATGCTTACGCGCCGTTTTCTCATGAATCAGGTTTGGCAGACCGATTACATGGGGGACACGCGCACGTTAGACGTACACGTCCGCTGGGTTCGCGAGAGGATCGAGCCCAACCCTGGCGCGCCCATCTACCTCACGACCAAGCGCCGGGTGGGGTATCGATTCGCTGCGCCCGATGCTACCTCCTCCGGTGATGAAGCGGAAAGGGACTAAATGCGTCCAGAGACCCGTACACGATAACAGGCCAGAGCAAGGTTGCTGCTGGCCTGTTTTACGTCCCAGGAAACCTCTTGCCCGCTACTCACCCGCCTGTTGACTGAGCGCCTCGTTCAATTGGTGCATCAGACGGGATTTGCGGCGGGCGACATTGTTGCGATGCAGAATACCTTTCACCGCCGCTTTGTCCAATGTGCTAATCGCCTTGTGAGCTACCTTCTGAGCCTCCTCCAATCTTCCCTCAGCGATAAGCCGTCGGGTCCTTCTGATGTACGTGCGGGCGGCCGATCGAAAGCGCTGGTTGCGCTCCTGCTTCCGCGCCGCTTGCCGCATTTGTTTCATCGCCGATCTGATGTTTGGCAATTTACGTTTCCTCTCGAACTATTATTCTTCACTCCGGGGCCAACGGGGATGTATTATATACTACCTTCCATAAAATGTCCAATTCTTTACCTCCGAATCCAACGACTAACGGCGCGTATCTCCCCTGCCCCCATGGCCAGTGAAGCGCCAAAGTAGACCGCCATGCCCGTCAGGATGCCCCCCCCAGCCTTGATCACAGCACCCGTCTCGCCGATCCCTTCGCTGACCAAGAGGAGAGACGCCCACATTACCCCGCCCATCAGCGCTGCGGCGAGAATCACACGGCCCAAGGCGCGGAGCAACCGTCGCCCCTCAATGCCGTCCAATCGCCGCCGGACGAGGATCATCATCCCCAGCAACTCCAGCGTCGTGGCGACGGTGTTGGCCAGTGCCAACCCGCCGTGGGCCAACGGCTTGATGAGGATCAGGCTCAACACGACGTTAAACCCCATGGCGGCCACACCGACCGCTACCGGCGTGCGGGTGTCGTGCAGGGCGTAAAAGGCGCGGGCGACGACTTCGACGCCAGCGTGGGCTGGCAGACCAAGTGCGTAAAATTGCAACGCCCAGGCCACCGCTTCTGTGGAACTGGCTTCAAACGCGCCCCGCTGGAACAACAGTTGAATGAGAGGCACGCGTAACACCAGCAGGCCCACCGCCGCCGGGACGCTGAGGAAAAAGATGGCCCGCAGCGTCGCCGAGAGGGTACTGCGCACCTCATCGGTCTCACCCCGAGCAGCCAGCGCCGAGAACGTGGGAAAGGCAGCCGTCGCTACCGCCTGGGCAAAGACGCCCTGCGGCAGCATCATCATCAGCCAGCCAAAGTTCAACGCCGACAGGCTCCCTTCTGCCAGACCCGAGGCAAGTACCGTGCTGACCAAAAAGTTGAGTTGCACGGCGGCCAGCCCCAGCACGCGCGGCACCATGAGACGGCCTACTTCGCGGACGCCGGGATCGCGCAGGGTCAACAACGGCCAATAACGGGCCTTGAACCGTACCAGTCCCGGCACCTGCACTAGCAGGTGCAGCACCGAGCCGATCGCTACACCAATGGCCGGCCCAGTCACGCCAAAGCGAGGGGTCAGCCCCAACGCCCCACCAATGATGGCCAGGTTGTAGACAATAGGCGCAGCAGCCGGCAACAAGAAATGCTGGTGAGCGTTGAGCGCGCCCATGACGAGGCCGCTAACGCCAAAAACCACCGGCGTGACCAGCATCGTCCGCATGAGCCGCGCGGTGAGCGCTTGCTGAGACGGATCAAAGCCAGGGGCGATGACCTCTCGCACCAGCCACGGAGCCAGAGCTGCCGCCAGCGCCACGACGACCGTCATGGCCGCCAGCACCAGATTGGCCACGCCGCTGGCCAGCCGCCACGCGCTGTCCCGGTCTTTGCAGGTCAGGTAGCCGGTAAAAGTGGGGATAAAGGCAGACCCCAGCGCGCCCCCGGCTAGCAGTTGGAACAGCAGATCGGGCAGGCGGAAGGCAGCCAGGTAAGCATCCAGGTCGGCACTGGTGCCGAATTGGGCCCCGATGATCACCTCGCGGACCAGCCCCAGCAGCCGGCTCAACACAAACAGAGCCATCACCAGCCCGGCAGCGCGGGCGATCTGTTGTTTTCCAGTGGTGGAACTCGTACTCCCCCTCATTAGCTTCTAAACCTGTCTCACTGGACAAACCAGCGCCGGAACGACGCTGCCCGGAAGCGCTGGCTGATTGACATTATACAACAGGTCGGCTAACAGAGCAAGAGAATTTGCGCCCCCCGCTCTGCCAGGCCACAAGATTTATCAAATTTTCTGCCGCCGGGCCTTTCCCTTTGCGCAAATCCGAGATCAGGTATATACTAACGTCAGCATGGAATTCGCTGACCTGCGGAAACGAGTTAAAGACAGGCTCTCCCCCGACGAAGTGGAACTGCTGAAACACGCTTGGACATTGACTCAGGCCGCCCACGAGGGACAGCGCCGGGCCTCCGGCGAGCCGTACACGGAACATTGTCTGCAAGTCATTGGCTTGTTGGCAGGGTGGGGACTAGACGCACCAACCCTCGTCGCCGGGCTGCTTCACGACGTCGTCGAGGACTCGGTGGTCAGCGTCGAGGACCTGACGATGGACTTTGGCAACGAAATCGCCTCGATGGTAGACGGCGTCACCAAGTTGAGCCAGTTTGACGATCTGAGTGGCAAGGGAGATAAGGATCTGCTGGACAGTGAGGCCGAGAGTCTGCGCAAGATGATCCTGGCCAGCATTGACGACGTGCGAATCGTCATCATCAAGCTGGCCGACCGCCTGCACAACATGCGCACCCTCGCCTCACTGCCAAAGGATCGCCGCAAACGGATCGCCCGCGAGACGTTAGAGATCTTTGCACCGCTGGCCAATCGTCTGGGCATGTGGCAGATCAAGTGGGAGCTAGAGGATCTGGGCTTTCGCTGGCTGGAGCCCCAGACTTATAAAGAGATCGCCCGTCTCATCGGCCAGCGCCAGGAAGTCCGGGAACAGCACATCGCCCGCATCGTCAAGACGCTCAGACAGCACCTTAAATCGATGGCCATTGAAGCAAAGGTGAGCGGACGGCCCAAGCACATCTACAGCATCCACCGCAAAATGGAGCGCAGGAACCTGCCCATTGAAAAGATATACGACATCCGGGGTGTGCGTGTTATCGTCAACACCGTGGCGGAATGTTACGCTGCTTTGGGCGTGGTCCATAACCTGTGGCGACCCATTCCTGGCGAATTCGACGACTTTATCGCCATGCCCAAGGACAACATGTACCGCTCGTTGCACACAGCCGTGGTGGCCGACGATGGCAATACGTTGGACGTGCAGATCCGCACCCACGAGATGCATCGCGTCGCCGAACTGGGCATTGCTGCTCACTGGCGTTATAAAGAGGGCGCCAAACGAGACGAAGGCTTTGATGCCAAAATCGCCTGGCTCCGCTCCCTGATGGACTGGCGACGAGAGGTGGACGACGCACGAGAGTTCGTTGATTCTTTAAAGAGCGATGTCCTCGAGGACCGGGTGTACGTCTTTACCCCCAAGGGAGACATCAAAGACCTGCCAGCGGGCGCCACGCCCATTGACTTTGCCTACCACATCCACACAGAAGTCGGTCATCGCTGCCGGGGTGCCAAAGTGAACGGCCGGCTGGTCGCGCTTGATTCCCGCTTGCAGAACGGCGACCAGGTCGAAATCATCACTGCCAGGCGGGGCGGTCCTAGCCGGGACTGGCTCAACCCCAACCTGGGCTACATCAAATCGGCGCGGGCTCGGCAAAAGATTCGCCAGTGGTTTCGCCGTCAAAGTCGCGAGGAGAACATTGCCCGTGGGCGAGAGATCCTGGAAAAAGAACTGCGTCGTTTGGGCCTGGCGCAGAGTCGCTTTGAGGAGATTGCCCGCCTCTTTGACTGTGAAAAAGTGGACAGTTTTATGGCCGCCATCGGCTATGGCGACATTCACGCCCAGCAAGTGGCTACGCGCGTCGCCCAAATGCGCGAGGACGAAGAGGAAGAAGAAGACCTGAAACTGCCGTTGACAGCGCCGGTTTCTACGCCAGCGAAGAGCGTGGCCGTACAAGGGGTCGGCAACCTGCTCACCAGGACAGCGGGCTGCTGCAACCCTTTGCCCGGCGACGACATCCTCGGCTACGTCACCCGCGGACATGGTGTGACCATACACCGCCAGGACTGCAAGAATTTGCTCTACCTGCTGGAGCGGGATGGCGACCGCATCATTGAGGCGATATGGGGGCCAGAAGAACAGACTTTTCCCGTGGTCGTCATCATCCGCGCCTACGATAGAGGAGGCCTGCTGCGCGACATCGCTGGTGTGATGGTCGAGGATAATTGTAGCATGAGCGCCGCCAACATCACTACACACAAAAAAGAGCACATGGCCACGGTCACAGCGACGCTAGAGATTTCCAGCGTCGCTCAGTTGAGCCGCATCCTTGCCCGGATCGAGCGGCTGCCCAACGTTGTGGACGCGCACCGTCAGATAGCCTAGCCGCACCCACCGCAAAGAGCCGGTGAGGAGCGAACCATGCCATCCAAAACACAACGCATCAGATTTCACGTCAACGGTGAGCCGGTAGAAGTAGAAATCGGCCCCAAAACCACATTGCTCCAGGTATTGCGCGACCAATTGCGGCTGGCGGGCACCAAGAATGGCTGCAACCACGGGCATTGCGGTGCTTGCACCGTCATAATCAACGGCGAAGCGCAGCGGTCGTGCATCATCCTGGCCCAGCGCGTCGATGGCAAGCACGTCGAAACCATCGAAAACCTGGCCCGCTACGGGGAGCTTCACCCCCTTCAGCGCGCCTTTATCGAGCACGGCGCTGTGCAATGCGGCTTCTGCACGCCGGGCTTCATCATGTCGGCCAAGGCACTGCTGGACCGGAAGCCCCGCCCTACCAGGGAGGATATCCTGGAGGCACTGGAACCTAACCTATGCCGTTGCACCGGTTACAGCAAAATCACTGAGGCGGTAGAAGTGGCGGCCAACGAACTCCGTGCCGAACGCGGCGTTCGCCGCCTTATCGGCACCAAACCCCTGCCACCCCGCGCTGCCGATACCACGCTCAAGTTCGTCGGTCATTCAGTGATGCGTCCCGACGGGCGCGATAAAGTCACCGGCGCACCGATCTTTGCCAATGATCTTTACTTCGATGACATGCTGTACGCTCGAGTGCTCCGCAGCCGGTACCCTCACGCTCGCCTCCTCAAAGTGGACGTCAGCAAAGCCCGGCAGCGGCCCGGCGTCGTCGCCGTCCTCACTGCCGACGACATCCCCGGCGAAAAGAACCACGGGCTGGTCATCAAGGACTGGCCAGTACTGGCCTACGACAAGGTGCGTTACATCGGCGACGCCGTGGCCCTGGTGGCCGCCGAGTCCCCAGAGATCGCCGCGCAAGCCCTGGACCTCATCGCCGTGACCTACGACCCCCTGCCGGTCGTAGACTCGGTCGTCGCGGCGTTGAAAGCCCCGAGTCCTCAGGCCTCAGGATCAAGGGCTGATTCCCCTCTGGTGCACAAAGAAAACGAAAACGGCAACTTGCTGGAACACATCGAGATACGCAAGGGGAACGTCGAGGAGGGCTTTGGCCAGTCGGACATTGTCGTTGAAGAGGTCTATCAGACACCGATGGGCGACCACCTCTTCCTGGAGCCAGAGTGCAGCGTGGTCACCCTTGACGAGGACGGGGGCATCACCGTCCACGTTGGCTCACAAATTCCCTTCGCCGACCGGCGACAAATCGCGGCCAGCCTGGCCCTACCAGAGAAAAAAGTGCGGGTGTCACACATGGCTGTCGGCGGCGGCTTTGGCGGCAAGGAGGACATCGCCGGGCAGATTCACGCCGCGCTGCTGGCCCAGACCACCGGCCGGCCCGTCAAGCTGACCTACACCCGTCAGGAATCCCTCATCGCCCACCCCAAGCGGCACGCCACCATCATTCGTCTAAAGACCGGCATCACCCGTGACGGTCGCCTGCTGGCTGTGGAGGCGCACATCCTGGGCGACGCCGGGGCCTATGCCTCTCTGAGCAAACACGTCATGACCCGCGCCGCCACCCACGCCGCCGGGCCTTACGACGTACCCCACGTCAAAATAGATTGCGACGCGCTCTACACCAACAATCCGCCAGCCGGAGCCTACCGGGGATTTGGCGCCACGCAGGTGCACTTTGCCCTGGAGACACAGATGGACATCCTGGCCGAGCGGTTGGGCATGTCCCCCTTTGCCCTCCGCCGGTGGAACGCGCTGCGTGCTGGCGGCATCACCGCCACCGGCCAACGGCTCACGGAGAGCGCTGGCCTGCCAATGACCATCGAGCGGGTGCGCCTCAAAGTCCGTGAGCTGGCAGGCGCGGACGCCACGGCCCACCGCGCGCCGCTAGAACCCAGCAAACGACGCGGTTGGGGCGTGGCCTGCGCCTACAAAAGCATCGGCCTGGGCGGCGGTGACGACGACGTTGCCAGGGCTGTGGTGGAGATCACAGAGGCAGGAACCGTGCGCGTGCGGGCCGGCGCCGCCGAAATCGGCCAGGGCCTGGTGACGGTGCTGGCACAAATCACCGCCGAGGTACTGGGCACAGACCCCAGCTACATCGAGGTAGTGCTGGGCCACACAGACCAGACACTCGACTGCGGGCCTACCATTGCCTCGCGGCAAACCTACGTCACCGGCAACGCCGTGCGCCTGGCCGCCGAGGAGTTGCGCCGGGGAATAGCAGCTATCGCCGCTGAGGAACTGAACGCCGCGCCTGACAGTCTCGCCTTCCAGGATGATCGGGTGATCAGCCCCGATGGGCGCTCGATGGTCTTCAGCGAGGCGGCAGCCCTGGCACGGCGCAAAGGGTGCACCATGGAAGCCTTCTACGAATACCGGGCGCCAGCTACCGCTCCCCTGGGCCAGCCGGGGGACGCCCACTTTGCCTACGGCTTTGGCACCCAGGCCGTCCAGACCGAGGTGGACTTGACCACTGGCGAGGTCAAATTGCTGCGCGTGGTGGCGGCCCACGACGTGGGCCGGGCGGTGAACCCCATGGCCATTGAGGGCCAGATCGAGGGGGGCATCATGATGGGCATCGGTTACGCGCTGATGGAAGAGTTTCGCGTCAAAGATGGTTATGTCAAGAGCGACAACCTGGCGCGGTACAAGATCCCCACCATCCGCCACATGCCCGAGGTCCACTCGATCATCCTGGAATATCGCACCAGCGAGGGGCCTTTTGGGGCCAAGGGCATCGGTGAAGCGACCTCCATCCCCACTGCGCCGGCCATCCTCAACGCCATCTATAACGCCTGCGGTGTGCGCCTCACCCGCCTGCCCGCTACGCCCCAGCGCGTGCTGGCCGCGTTGCGCGAGGAGCCATAGAGACAAGTTGACAACACAGGCCATGGTCATGGCATCCACCCTCTCTGCGATGCACGCATCAAATAGTCCAGGCAAGTTTATCATATCATCTGTTAATATTTATGGCAAGTCTTATGATTCAGTGAATTTCGACCACCTGGGCAGTGGTCAAGATCGCTCATCCATTGGGTGAGTGTGGCCCGTGCAAGAGGGTCCCGTGAAAAAAATCCGAGTCGTTGTGGCCGACGACCATCCAATCGTCCGACTGGGCATCTGCAATGCACTCCGGGGAGAACCTGACATCGAGATTGTAGGTGAAGCCGCCAACGGTTTGCAGGCCGTGCAGCTCGTCGAGGCTCTCCAACCTGATGTGTTCATCCTGGACGTGCAAATGCCAGAGATGGACGGGGTGGCAGTGGCACGGCATGTCCGGGCTCGCTGTCCAGACGTGCGTATTCTGGTGCTGTCAGCCTACGCACACAACAGTTACGTTTTTGGAATGCTCTCCGAAGGGGCGGCTGGCTATTTGCTCAAAGACGATGCTGTTGAACATGTGGTCAGCGCTGTTCGCGTTGCGGCACAGGGTGAGACGTGGTTGAGCCCCCAGGTTGCCAGCAAAGTCGTCCAGCACACCACGGGCCGCAAGCCCTCATCCGACCTGCAGCCGGCCCAACTGACTGAGCGAGAGATGGAAGTCCTACACCTGATGGCACAAGGGCGCTCCAACGAAGAGATCGCCGAAGCGCTGTGCATCACAGAGCGTACCGTGCGCTTTCACGTATCCAATCTCTTTACTAAACTACAGGTGACTTCGAGGATCGAGACCGTGATGAAGGCCATCCGTCTGGGGCTAATAAAGGTGTGAGCATAAGACAGCTCGCGCCTGTCCGCAAGAGACGGACATACCTGTCGTTTCCGACAGGTAGAAACGGCTTCCTACTGGCGCGGATGACAGGGACAAAACCGGCGCGGACGACAGGATAAAAACTGTCGTCCGCGCCGTTGTGTTTGACAGGCAGTCCCGCTATACTTTTAACGTAAGCGGACTCGTCAGGTGACCTTACATGGAAAGCGAAATAGAGCACCAGCAATCTGCTGGACATCTCTTGGAAAGTCAAAAAAAGGTTGAGTGACATAAATGATTTCTGGGGCGGCAAGTGCGTCATTTGAATCGCGCATGACTTATGTACAGTCAAGCAGGGAAATCTGGGCTCCGAGCACGTAACAGTTTACCATAATAGGCATTTTGAGCTCAAAACTGCCTGTTTTGGCTCGCTGGGATGCGTAATTCAAATGACGCAAGGTCCCCTATGTCACACAAGGCGAAAATCATTTATGAGTGATGCTTTTTTGCGTCCGGGGGAGTACATTGTCAACTGGAGGAACAGTAGTGCGCACAAGTGACTACAACATATACGTGCCATTGCCAGATTCGGACAAGTATATCATGATCCATGGTTATTCTGGGGCGGTTGATGTAGTTCCGAAAGGGGTCGTGGAATTCCTGCGAGGCTTCGAGGATGGAGATAGTCTTGACAGTGCGTCCCTTACCAAGGAAACGTTTGCATCCTTAAAGCAGCGTGGATACCTGACTGAAAGAACACCAGAGCAAGAGCAGAATTTTGTATGTAAACTGGGCCGTCTTCTCCACAACGTGCAGAAAAAACGAGCGGGCTTCTTGGTCATGCCCACGTATGACTGCAACTTGAGATGCTCCTATTGCTATGAGAGAAGACTGTGCGTGAAGGGGCGTGCATGGCTTGAGAAGACGATGGATCGGAACATGGTGGATGCGGTATACGAGGCAGTGGCCTGGATACGGCAAGGCCTGGGAGGTTTGGAAGATAATGTGCCCAAGACGGTTACCTTGTACGGTGGTGAGCCATTCCTTAAGCGCAATGCTGAACTCGTGAATTACATCATCGAAAAGGGGGGTGAGCTGGGATACGGGTTTAAAGCGATTACCAACGGGGTTGAGTTGGACGGTTTTCTGGATCTGCTGGGAAAAGGAAGAGGGAAAGTGGGCTGGATGCAAATCACCTTGGATGGCCCTCCCCAGATTCACGACAAGCGCCGTTTCAAAGCGGATGGCGGCGGCTCCTTTACTGACATTGCCAGGAATATCACCGCTGCGCTGGAACGGGGGGTGGTCGTCTCCGCCCACACAAACGTTGATAAGAAGAACGCAGAGTATATTCTTGAGTTGGTGGATATCTATGTAGGCCAGGGCTGGGTGGATAAACCTAACTTCGAGCCCTTCTGTAGTTTGGTTCAGTTGGGACCAAACACGACCGGCCAGGGAAACCTTCCGACTAAGAACCAAGTGGCGCAGCTTATCAAAGAGAGCGCAGAATGGCATCCGCGGGTGCAATTGGTGACAGTAAATACACATTTTAAGAACAAAGTTATACAGCTCCTGACGTAAGGCTACCCGCTTGTTTCGCCGGTGTCTTGCAGCAGCCACCAGGGAATGTATCTCTTTGATGCTCATGGGGACATCTATACCTGCTGGAATTCTGTGGGAGAGCCCATTGGCAAGGTGGGGCGCTACCTACCCCAACTCATCTTTGACCACGAAGCACTGGGGCAGTGGTATGAGCGAACGATTATGAGTATCCCAGAGTGCGTCGCATGCAAGTACACCCTGCTGTGCGGCGGGGAGTGCGCTCAGCATGCTGACCACGATCCGACCGGTAACCTGAAAAGTCCGTATTGCCAGGATTTTGGCAAGTTGTTTTGCGCAGCCGTGCCAGCTGCCTACGAAGAGTATCTATCTACTGTGAAAGTGAAAGACAGTGTATCGTTATCTTTTGCTCTAGATCAGGCTGCGCACTTTTTAGAATCGGGTCAATGGCCGGAAGGGTGCTGGGGCGATTTCCACACCTCGGCCGGCGTGAGCACAGGGTGGGTGACAGGATACGTGGGACTCTCCCTAGGTCAAAGTGGAGAGAGCTTTGATGCACTAGCCCGCGCACACCGTTGGTCCCTAGACAACCAGCTTTCTCAAGGAGGCTGGGCATATCATCCTCGATTGCCAGCGGATGCCGATTCGACTTCCTGGTGTCTACTGTTCCTGGCTAGACTGGGGGGCGAAAGGGAGGCATTGTCCAAAGCAGTCGAGAGCCTCAAAGCCCATCAGAGTCCTGTGGATGGCGGTTTCAGCACCTATCTTGCCCCCAGTCCCATTCGAGAGATCATGGGTTTGAGCGATTCCACGGATTTCTCAGGGTGGTGCTCGTCCCAAGTGTGTGTGACGGCTGTGGTGACCCAGGCGCTATTACAAAGCGGCCTGGAGCGCAATTCGGAGGAGATTCAAGCGGCGTTGGATCATATCCGAAGGCAACAAGACAAAGCTGGCTACTGGGAGGCTTACTGGTGGGACGGCAGGATGTACAGCACGTGCCATTGTATCAAGGCCTTGAAAATGGCAGGAACTGACGAGGATGAGCGATGTTGTCAAAAGGCTGGGCAGTGGCTGTTGAGCATTCAACTGGAGGACGGAAGTTGGAACAACGGCGTGAGGGGAGAGGGAAAACCTTTTCACACTGCATTGGCGGTGCAGGCCCTGCTGGAAACAGGGGGAAAGTCGGCGCGGGAGGCAGCGGTCCAGGGGATCAGATGGCTTCTGCAGAAACAGGTGGGCAATGGAAGTTGGCGATCGTACGCTATTCTCAGGGTTCCTCACCCATGGGTGCTTTGCCCATGGAAAGAGCAACACTCGGAAGGAAACGAGGGCACCGGAATCATCGTCAGAGATCAGCATCGTTTGTTTACCACGGCTACTGTGTTGGTCGCCCTTTTGGCCTACCGGGCTGTGGCAGAGCAAATCGGCGTTGAGGAATTCGAGCAGATGTGAGTGTATAGACGGCTCGCGCCCGCCCGCAAGAGACGGACATACCTGTCGCTTCCGACAGGTAGACAGGGCCTCCTACCGGCGCGGACGACAGAGTAAAGACTGTCGTCCGCGCCGTTGTGTTTGGCCAGTAAATCTGCTTTAATATAACAGAGGGGGCTGATTCTGTTTTATTAGCCCAAAAAACATTTCTCTGGAAAGGAAAAAAATATGCTTCGCACAAGCAGTTATGTAATCTATTTAGATTTACCCGATAATAACGGGGACATACTTCTTGTCCATGGCTATACAGGCGCATACGACAGAGTCTCCCGTCGCGTGGCAACTTATCTGCGCTCACTGGAGCCAGGCCGCCCATCCAAACCTCTTTACGGCGGTTGGAGCCCAGAACCACCCATCGAAGGAAAAGTCATTCCGCCTTCAGAGAAAACGATAAAGGTGCTAGAACGACGAGGCTACGTCACGGAAAAGACCATCGAAGAAGAAGAGACACTTTTCGACAAGATAGCAACGATGCTTCACGATCAGGCTACTCACCGAATGCCTGGCTACATTTTCATGCCCACCTACAACTGCAACCTTCGCTGTCCTTATTGTTATCAAGACCACATGCGCTCCGATCCGGCTTTCAAACACTTGCTTGACACGACCATGCAGCCGGAACTCGTCGATCGGATTTTCGAGGCGATGCCCCAAATAGAGGCCCATCATAACGTGCCAGAGGATACACAATCTCGTCTCAGTATTGGCTTCTATGGAGGTGAGCCCCTGTTAGAGCAAAACCGTTCAATCGTCGAATACATCGTCAATAAGGCATTAGCGCAGGGTGAGGTAGGCTTTTCAGCCGTTACGAACGCCACCGAGCTACATGCTTATCGAGATCTGTTGGGTCCAGACAAGATCTCATCGCTTCAGATCACGCTCGACGGCCCGCCATACGAACATGATCAGCGGCGCGTTTACGCGGATGGCTCAGGGTCGTTTGAGCACATTGCCTCAAACATCACCACGGCACTCGATCTGGATGTTCGGGTGAGTGTGCGGCTGAATATTGACCGTAACAACATCCATCAATTGCCCGAACTGACCGATGAGATTATTGCCCAAGGTTGGGACCGCCACAAAGGGTTCTCCGCCTACACCTCTGCCATCCACGCAACAAATGACAAGACCGATGTCAAAACGACCATGAGTTCGTGGGAGTTGGATAAAGCATTGACAGAAATGCGCCAGCAATATCCAAACATGCGCGTGATTCAACGACCGGACGATGGGCTAAGAGATCGGATTTGGCGAATTTTTGACAAACAAGCCAATCCGATGCCAAACTTTAAAGCGAGTTTCTGTGCCGCACACGTCGGTATGTATATCATTGATCCCTTTGGCGATCTTTACGCCTGCTGGGAACGAACCAACGATCCTGAAATCCGTATTGGCCACATCACCAAAGACGGCGACGTCGTCTTGAATTCAGAAATCGAGCAAACCTGGCGCAGCCGCACCGTGACCAGCAATCCAACTTGCCTCAAGTGTCGCTATGCGTTCTATTGTGGCGGCGGTTGCGCTGCTCGAGCCCTCAACCACCACAACGAGTTTTTCACAAACTATTGCGACGGTTTTGCGGCCCGCTTCCGCGACAGCACAGCAAAAGCCTACCTGGACTTTATCGCTGGTGTAAAGCCTGTCACAAAGCAAGACCAGGGATGCGAAGTCTAGTACTTTGGCAAGGCTACTGCGACGGCCTGCCATTCCGAGGAGAGAACGAGATTCCCTTCGACTGCGCTCGGGACGGGCCCGTTGAAGAGTGGCCTCTCGGAACGAAGTGGAGAAACGTATTGAAACCTCTGGAGTGGGCCTGGCGCAGACTTGTGTCTGGAACTAGTAGAGCCTGTCTAGTGGTGTTGAAGAGTTAGCCACGACGTGGGTGAATTGGCCAAGTTCCATTTGGAGATGGCATGAGCTCGGCACGTGCAACAGTGGTGCTCAACATGGATACCATTGTTAGCCCATGCCGTCCCTGGAGCAAACCATTATCCAATAACTGAAAGAAAGGAGGGTTGACGATGAACAAGCACGAGGTCAATGAAATCACGAGCTTGAACTTTGCAGACCTGGACGTCGAGGAATTGGAGCGCCGCCTTGAGTTGGCTGCCACAATGCCGGATGTCCAGCCACTAGGGGTGTGGTGCGACTGCAATGGCAATAACCCATGCCAACAATGTACATGCTACGATGCCGGCTATTGTAGCGATTGTCCAAGCTACTGTGGCGGTTATTGTATAGACTGTAAGGTAGACTACTGCGGGTTAGACGGACCACTACCCAGATAGCTCTGTTGAGAAGCTAGCCAGGGCTTGGAGGAATTGACAAGTTCCACTTACTCAGGGATGGCATGAGCTCGGCACGTGCAACAGTGGTGCTCAACACAGATACCATTGTTAGCCCATGCCGTCCCTGGGGCAATCCATTGGTTTCAATGGCCAGTCATCGGTAATTTCCAATTGGCATGGAGGCCAAGATGTCATCGCTATCCTTTTTTCCACAACACATTCAACAACAGATCGAAGCAACCACAACGGCTCTGAACCGCCTGCAAAGGGACTGGTTTGAGGGGCTTGCCCTGAGCACTGAGAACGGGATGTATGATGGTTATCCCTATCTTTTTCTGATCGCCTTCCCGTCACTCACACCATCGGACGTTCAGTCTTTCGCCCTCGCTGGACGGCTCTTTGCTCATTCTCTTTTCGCATACGATAACATGATAGATGAGGTGTCTTTGACAACCAGTGCCCTCGGCGCTCAGGCCATGCAATTCGAGGCTTACCATCTGCTGTATCAACTCTTTCCACCCAATGCAGTTTTTTGGGGACGTTTTCGCAACTACATGGCCGAGTATGCCAATGCCTGCCTTCAGGAGCAACGTTTCGCCTCAGGCGAGCGACCGTGGCAGGAATACACCGAACCGTTAGCCCTCGAGATCGCCGTCGCCAAGACGGGAGTCGCCAAAGCGACCATCGCCGGCTTGGCCGAATTGGCGCAGGACGACAGCCTGCTTGAGCCTCTGACAGAATCAATCCATCATTATTACATTGCTCGCCAGATGTGGGATGACCTTTGTGACTGGAAAGAAGACCTACAAACTGGCATTCCCTCGCTACTCCTCTCGCGTGTTCTCCACGAACGACCTGTGCAGGAGAGCCAGGAAGCGATACTCAATCAGTTAGCGCGTGAGCTTTACTATGGCGGACACGCTCAATACGTTCTAAAGCTGGCCCTGGAATCGCTCGACCGCGCCGATGGCCTGACAGCAGACATGCCAGACCTTCTGTGGCATCATGCTACCGCCGAGTTGCGTCGTCAATGCAAGGCACTCTTGCATGACGTCAATCGGATTGTTCACAACAATCTACAGCGTGTGCGTGAGCAACCCAAATTCACCCTGACCCTTCCCTCCGCGCAAAACCAGTGGCAACAACTGGCCTGGGATGCCCTGCGCTTTATCATCCGGCAGTGGCAACTCGGCTTTGGTGAAGCACGACATATCATGTACCTGACTCACAAAGAAGGGTTTAGCACAACTCAGGGGTATCACTATGGCGACGTTTTTCAGCGGGCGTTGATTGCGGATGCGCTGTGCGATGCGGCTCCCCTACTTGATGGTCATCTTGGACCGGTCATCAGTTGCGAAGCTAATTATTTGTTAAGCCGTCGCCTCACCCACGGCGTTGGAGGATGGAGCTATTTCCCCACTGTGCCCGAGTTGGCGCCAGGCGCGGATGATCTGGGTCAGATGATGCAGGTTCTGCTACGTTCTGGACACCAAGAGAAGGTCGTGGAATATTGTGAAGCGCCGCTAGCCGTCTTGCTCCACGATAATGCCCGCCCCGACGGACCGTTTGAGACCTGGATTGTGCCCCTCACAGGGCGCACACCGGAACAAGAACGTCAGGCAGAGTTTAATCAATCCAAGTGGGGCAGCGGCCCGGACAACGAAGTCATGGCCAACCTACTCTATGCTCTCGCGCTCTACGATCCGGTGCGCTTTGCCGAGACAATTCAACATGGGATAACTTATCTGGAAAGCCAACAAGAAGCCAACGGGAGTTGGGTGAGTAGATGGTATTACGGACCGTACTATGGCACCTACGTGTGTTTGCGGCTATTTGCGATCGCCCGGCCCAACTTGCCTACAATTCGTCCCGCCCTTCACTTCTTGCGACAAAGCCAAGGTCCCGACGGCGGATGGGGTCTGGAGGATACGAGTGATCCATTGAGCACATCCCTGGCATTACTTGGCTTGGCAAGCGTTCAGGAGTACCATAACGACACAGGCGACCTTGACCGAGTCGAGCAAGCGTTGGTCTATCTCCAACATGGTCAAGAATCAGACAAGAGTTGGCCAAGCGTCCTATTCATCCGTCCCAGAATGAACGAACCCTACAGCAGCCGGACCATCACCAACGTTTATGTCCTAAAGGCGATGGTAGCCTGGCATAGACTGATAGCCAAGACACCCGTGAGCAAGTTACTTGATGCCGATAAAGCGGAACTGGAAACCGCCCCGGTGATTGCCGTTTAGGGCGACACGCAAGTCCTGAAAATCTTGGAGGAAAATTATGGTAGAATTAAAAGACTTTCGAGGGCTTGAGAAACGGTTAACCGTTGACACATCTGAGGATCAACCCGTCTATCTGCTAGCAGGCAAGAATGAAAGCTACATCAGACTTTCACCCAGCGCGTATCAACTGCTGCGGTTGTGTAGCTCGGGCGTTTCATTTGAGGCCATTGCCGAAAAGCTTAGCCTACAGACAGACCAAGATGCATCGCCAGATGACGTTGAGGCGGCTTACCAACACGTTGTCGAGCGTATCGAGAAAATCGAAGAAAATGCCGGTCGCCACCGAGCAGGCTTTTTAATCCGTTTCTCTTTACTCCCCAAAAAATTTGTGGCCAGGATTGCCTCTTGTCTCTCAATAGCATTTCAGCCCGTCGTTGCCTCTTGCCTTTTAACCGGTGTCATTACTTCCATAGCAATTGCTCTTCGACAGAACACTCCACTTGATCTCACTCCCCAAAACTTTTGGCTAGGCTATGCATTGTTGCTCGCTTCAACGCTCATGCACGAGTTCGGACACGCCAGCGCATGTGCGCGCTATGGTGTCCAACCCAGTAACATTGGTTTTACCATCTACTTCATCTATCCAACTTTTTATAGCGATGTCAGCGCCGCCTGGGAACTCGGGCGGTGGCAACGTGTCGTCGTCGATTTGGGGGGCGCTTTTTTCCAGCTTGTTGTCGGCGCGGGTTATGCTATCGCCTACACACTTTCTGACTGGGAACCTTTCAAAATCGCTCTGTTGATGATTTTTGGTAACCTCGTCTTTTCGCTGAATCCGATTTTCAGGTTTGATGGCTATTGGGTCGTCGCAGACACACTGGGTGTAACCAACCTGGGTCAGCAGCCACGTCGCATCCTCGGCCATCTTCTTGCTCGGCTACGTGGTCAGCCGACGAAGCCGCTGCCGTGGTCAATGCCAGTAAAGATTGTACTTTTACCTTACACAATACTTAGCTTTGGCTTTTGGGGGTTTTTTATTTGGAAGATAGTGCCGCTAATGTGGCAGCACATTCTCACCTATCCAAGCTTGGTTATCGCGCTGATCAATGATCTACTCGACCCGTCTTGTGCAGTGGCTATGGGGCGCTTTCAGTCGTTGCTCATGTCTACTTATATGGTTGTCATAGCGTTGCTCATGGTATGGCGATTGGGCAGCCCTCTGTTCTTGGCTGCCAAGTCAAAGATCCTGAAATCGAGTCGGAAGGAGTAAATTAATTCGCTCATGCCTAGCCTAACAGTTGCGCAACCAGGGATGAGATGTTTCTTGTAGTGCAAGAACTGAACTTTACCAAGTGAAGCAAGACAAACTCTCACTGTGGTGGTATAGTTAGGGTGTCGGAAGCCCAACTGTAGCAAGGAACACAGGAGAGTTGATGATGATTATGCCATCTGATACACGAGTACGCAGCGATGACATCCTTGATAGCACCTTCTTGGAAGAAGTGTTGGCCAAGATGCCATTGCGGATTGTCCCAGTGGTGCCTCAGGGGGATGTGTATGGTTTCAAAATGATGCCCAGTGAGCCCAGCCCTGAGGCCCGCCGGATGGCCCAACTCGTAGGCGAACGGGTTGTTGGCGGAGCCATCGACGCCACCACTGACCATGCCTGGCTGGTAGTGCTGGGATACTTTGCTCAGGCGATGGACCTGGTGGCGGGGCTGGAAGCAATGCCAATCGAACAACGGAAAGGTCCCGACTGCGGGCCCCAGACGAAATTGGTCGAGTTTCTGGTTGGCGCCTTGGGGGGCATTGAGTACCTGCAAGACCTTAACAAGTCCGAGAATCCGATTGCCAAAGACCCAACCATGGTTGATGCCTGGGCTCAAGCCATCTTTGTGCATTATTCGGGTGTTAGCCGGACTCTGGATGCCGCTGATGAAGAGACACTGGCGGCCGTGGTGGAAGTGTTGCAGGCTGTGTCGCGTCCCTTCATCGATGCCGCTGTGATGGAAACCATCAAGCAAGAGGGGTGGTTGGTGGTTGATGTGGACCTGACGGGGCGTGAGGTCAGCCCGACCAGCACCGACTACCCTGAGGCTGGCTTTGGCTGGATGGATGATGGCATCGGCAAGGGATACCAGGCAGCAGTGACCTCGCTGGTGTGTGAGCGTTGGCGGCGTCTGATGTTGACCTTGCAACGCTACGTGGGGCGTACCAAGTCGGCGGAATGCCTGCAAGCAGCGGTCCAAGCTGTGGAACAACTGTTGGGTGTTCGCCCGCGACGACGGGTAGAGTTGCTTCAAGAGCGTCGGCGCAGACTCTTGGCCCGAGACCACAAGCTGCAAGCGGCATTGGACCGCACCCAGCAAGCGGAAAGTGTACTCCGGCAACGGATTCGAGAGGCCAGAGTCGAGGCCAAGGGTCTGCAGAGCACGATAGCGGAGTTGGAAGCCGTCTATCAGGCCCAAGGACGCCAGGAAAGCGCACATTGCCGACTGGCCAAGACCCGCCGCAAGCTGACGTCCGCCGAACGGCGCGAACAGCGTGCCTGGCGCGACCTCCAAAAGCTGCACCGTAAGCGAGACAAGCACCAGCGCAAAATGAGTCGATTGCAGGATGAACTGCTCTCTCTGGATGAATGGTTGGGCGACCTGGAAATGGACAATCAGACCAACCTCAATCCTGTGTCCATCGTGTTGCGCATTGACGCAGGCTTCAGTACCGGACCCAATCTGACTTGGCTGATTGAGATGGGTTACATCGTGCTGACCAAAGCCCATCATGGCAGTACGGCCCACAGCTTGCGTCAGCGCGTCTCGCCTCAGACAAAATGGACCCGCGTCGGACGCAACGCCGAGGCGGTGTATATGGCAGACTATGCCCACAATGATTGCCCCTACGCCCTTCAAGCCATGCTGGTGCGCTATCACCTGCCGGATGAAACGCGCTATACCACTCTGTTCTACTACGACGAAACCCCGCCCCCACCGCTGTCCGAGTGGTTCAGGCATTACAATGGCCGTCAAACCATCGAAGCGGGCATCAAAGAAGGCAAAGGCGTTTTCACTTTGAAACGTCATCTGGCGCGCTCGCCCATTGGGATGCAACTCCAGGAACAGTTCGCCTTGTTCGGGGCCAACTTCGTCCGCTGGGCCGCGGCCTGGGTCAAAGACCTGCTGCGTGAAGCCAATCGCACCTTTACCTCTGCCCTCGGCCAAGTCAAAACCCTCGTGCGGACCGTCTCCCATGCCCGTGCGCGTTGGGTACGCAATGCCCGTGGTCACACATTGATCTTCGATGAGAGTGGCCCGTTTGCCGGAACCACAATTTGCCTGTCCGGTCGAGTAGCTGTTCAACTGGCCCTGCCCTTGTTCAATTTTGTGCTCTTTTGAAACATCTGCCCTTGGATTGCGCAACTGTTACGCTAGCAGAGGATTGTCGACCTGTCTGTGGCGCGATTTGCTATTGGGCTTGCGTTGCAAGTTGTGCGGTTCTATGCGCTTCTACTGCACTTTTGGGGCTGGTCGCGGCCTCGACGGGTTCGGCAGCGCTCATCACTGTAGGCGCTCAGGGTGCTTCCCAGGTGTCCTAGTGCTTTGCTATCGTCAGCACCCCCGCGAGGGGATTGAGGCCGAATTGGCCCCACGTTACGGTTTAGGTGCTGTACGGGCGGCTTACGATCGGGTTACACGATGGGTTGAAGCGGAAGGCGCTTTCTTTACAAATCACCGGCGTTTATCCCAGCACTGACCGAAAAAGTCTACTGGGATATGCTGCTGCGTAAACATGGATGCGATCAGCTTGTTCTTATCGTCACCGAAGATTGCAACCTTCGCTGTAGGTATTGCGTCTACTCTGGCCAATATCAGGGCTATCGCCAATACAGTCACGCCAAGATGAGCTTTGAGACAGCAAAAGCCGCGATCGATTATTACTACCAACTCAGTCAACGCATTTACCTGCCCGACAAGCTAGTTTTTGTCAATTTTTATGGAGGCGAGCCGCTGTTAAGACTCAACTTTATCAAACGATGTATTGCCTACGCACGCTCTCTTGAAGATGAGAATACCCCTTTCTCCTTTGGGATTACAACCAACGGCACGTTGCTGACTGAAGAACTTGCGGACTACTTCATAGCGCAAGAAGTGAACCTGGTTTTCAGTCTGGATGGGCCCAAGGAGGAACATGATCGCAACCGCGTCTATCCGAATGGCCGGGGAAGTTTTGATCAAGTGATGCAAGCCCTGGAGATGATTCGGGCCAAGGACCCGACTTTCTACCGCGAGCATGTAATGACTAACACGGTCTACGATGCCGATACCGACCTGCTAGCGGTTAACGATTTTTTCGTCGAGCGCAAGGATGAGTTCCCACCTGGCGGGATTGTCTCCCCTCAGCGGCACGATCCCGGGCGAAGGGAACCCGACAACTCCTCCCGGCGAATTGATCAGGAAATCGAGCTTCTACGTCGGTATCGCCATGCCAAGATCGGCCGTGCAAAACACGACACTTTTTTTCTGGAGCGTTTGGCAATAGGTGTGCGATTAGTCGCCGATCGTGACTATGGGCGGGTAGATGGTCTGATAGACCATTTTACCGGACGATGCTTGCCGGGTACAAAGATCGCTGTGCGGCCAGATGGTACCTTTCACATCTGCGAACGGATCAATGAGTGTTTTCCCATTGGGGATTGCAAGACGGGCTTGAATTTCGAGCGCATCCGTGACACAATAACTTTATACGATAATCAGGTGACGCAGCATTGCCATTCCTGTGTAGCTCAGCGGTTCTGCTCGGTCTGTTTCGCCCAGGCTTGCACCGAGGATGGCTTTGACGCAACCCCGATATGCGGCACGCTACCTGAACTTGTGAAAGCACAGCTTTCCTACCTGTGTAGCATTCTGGAGGAGAACCCTCGTGCCTTTGATGAACTGAGAGCACGGCCACACGTAGTGGAAGTGTTTTCCGGCTGTCCGTAGGCCACACCTGGAGAGAGGATTATGATTTGTATTCAGGGATTGACCAAACGATTTGGGAATCTCGTAGCAGTGAATGATCTGCACTTGGATGTGGGAGCCGGCGAACTATTCGGTTTCCTAGGACCCAACGGTGCCGGCAAGACGACCACGGTCCGCATGCTGGTAGGTTTACAGCGCCCTACAGCTGGCACAGCCCAGGTTGCTGGCTATGATATTCTTGCAACCCCGTTGCAAGTCAAGGCATCTAGCGCATACATGTCAGAACATCCCTTTCTGTATGAAAAGCTGACGGGTTACCAGTATTTGCGCTTTATCCAGGGATTGTACGGGATCAACAGTGCGGCTGCAAGTCGACAGCTTGACCGTTTGCTGCAACTATTCGAACTACAGGGGGTCATCAACGATTTGATAGAGAGTTACTCTCACGGTATGCGGCAAAAGCTGGTACTCTCTTGTGCCCTGCTTCTGGAGTCCAAGGTGCTGTTCCTGGATGAACCTCTCCAAGGGCTGGATCCGCGTAGCGCTCGCGCGGTCAAGGATATTCTCAAGTGGCTGTGTGCACGCGGCACTACAGTTTTTATGTGCACCCACGTTCTAGAGATAGCCGAGCACATCTGTGATCGCGTGGCGATTATCAACGGCGGGCAACTCGTAGCCGTGGGCAGCTTGGATGATATCCGCCAACAGACAGGGGCAGGCGAGAGTTCGTTGGAGGATCTATTCCTCGAACTTACCGGCGGCCCGATCTACAGTGACTTGGCCCGGTACTTGCAGGAGGATTGACTATGCTGCCTTGTATCTTGCGTACGAGGCTCTGGATGACCCACAATCAGATACAGCGTCGGCCACTGCGCGCCTTTATTGGCCTAGCAGTTTGTCGGAGAAAACTTCCCAGCCAGGCGAAACCATGATAAACTTG
>CAYNKW010000005.1:40870-42557 GCA_964397845.1 uncultured Anaerolineae bacterium | reverse complement strand
CCGGCGAAGCGGATCGGCTTTATTCAATGCGTCGGCTCGCGGGACGTGCGGCATCAGCTTTTCTGCTCGTCGGTCTGTTGTATGCACTCCAGCAAACAGGCGGTGCTGGCCGCCGAGCACAACCCCGGGGTCGAGTCCTACGTTTTTTACACTGACTTTCGAGCTTCGGGCAAGGGCTTCCGGGAGTATGTGAGTCGGGCAGAGCGGGAGTATGGCGTGCGCTACGTTCGCAGTCGCGTGGCGCGCATCACCGACGACGAGGCCCGCAACCCGATCATTCGCTACGAGGACGTGAACACCTCTCGCCCGGCTCAGATGACGGTGGATCTGGCGGTGCTGGCCACCAGCCTGATCCCTCGACCTGGCACCATCGAGTTGGCGCGGGTGTTGGGCATCGAGGTGGATCAGTACGGCTTTGTGAAAACAGATCCGTTCGCGCCAGTGGATATGACCCGGCCAGGGATCTTTGCTGCCGGATGTTGCCGGGGGCCGTCCGACATCCCGGAGTCGGTGATGCAGGCCAGCGCGGCGGCGGCGCGGGCGGCGCGAGTGGTCGGGTAGGTAGTCAGGTGGTGAGTGAGGGCGCTATGAGCGAGGGGCCGAGAATTGGCGTGTTCCTTTGTCACTGCGGGAGCAACATTGCGGGGCACGTGGACGTGGGGGCGGTGGCAGAGTACGCGCGGAAGCTGGCGGGCGTCGTGTTCGTCCAGGAGAATATGTACACCTGCTCCGATGCCGGGCTGACCGAGATCAAGACGGCCATCATCAATGAGAAGCTGGAGCGGGTGGTGGTCGCTGCCTGCACGCCTCGCACGCACGAGCCATTGTTTCAGGATACGTGCCGCGAGGCGGGACTGAACCCCTACCTTTTTGAGTTCGCCAACGTTCGCGATCAATGTTCCTGGGTGCACATGCGCGAGCCGGAGGCGGCCACGCGGAAGGCGCAAGATTTGGTACGAATGGGTGTGGCCAAGGCCCGTTTGCTGCAGCCACTGGAAGAGCAAGAGGTGCCGGTCGAACCGGCGGCGTTGGTCATTGGGGGGGGGATGATCGGTATGACGGCATCGCTCAACCTGGCCAACCGGGGCTTTGAAGTCAAGCTCGTGGAGCGGGCGCCAGAGTTGGGCGGCTTGCTGCTGCGCCTGGACAAGCTGTACCCGACGCAGGACGATGCGCTGCCGCTGGTGCAGGCCCGCATTGCTGAGGTGTACCGCAACCCGCACATCGAGGTTTTCACCTCGTCGGTGTTGCACGACGTGAAGGGCTTTGTCGGCAACTATGAGGTGGTCGTCAAGGATCGGGAAGGGCGCCAGTCCAGTTTCAAGGTGGGGACCATCATCGTGGCCACCGGCGCGTCGGTCTTGGAGCCGGATGGGCTGTATGGCTACGATGGCCAGCGGGTCATCACCCAGTTGGAGTTGGAAGATCGTTTCAAGGGGGGAGCGTTTGACGCCCGGCGAGTGGTGATGATCCAGTGCGTCGGAGCGCGCATCCCGGAGCGACCCTATTGCTCGCGCATCTGCTGCACTACGGCCATCAAGAACGCGCTGGAGATAAAGGCCCATCACCCCGACGCTGAGGTCTACATCCTTTACCGTGACACCGAGACGCAGGGTACCCGTTACGAGGCTTATTACACCCGCGCCCGCGAGGCGGGCATCCAGTTCATCCGTTACAGCCTCCAGCG
>CAYNKW010000005.1:38689-40770 GCA_964397845.1 uncultured Anaerolineae bacterium | reverse complement strand
CCATCACCCAGGCCTACGGTGCGGCGGCGCGGGCGGCGACTATCCTGTCCAAAGACCGCGTCAAGTCATCGGGCGTCGTGGCGCGGGTGAACGAATACCTGTGCCGTGGGTGCGGTCGCTGTGTGGAGGTCTGTGAGTTCGGCGCGCCGTCGCTGGTGGAGGTCTCACCGGGGGTAGAAGTGGCCCGCGTCAACGCGGTGATGTGCAAAGGCTGCGGCGCTTGCGCCTCGGTCTGTCCCACGGGGGCCATGACGGCCATGCACTTTACGGATCAGCAGGTCACGGCCATGGTGCGGGCGGCGCTGCAGGAGGTTTTCGCGCCGTCGGAGGTGGTGGACACAACAGTGGGGAGTGGGCCATGAGCGATTTTCAGCCCAGGATCGTCGTTTTTGCCTGCAACTGGTGCTCCTACGCCGGGGCTGACCTGGCGGGCGTCAGCCGGATGCAGTACCCGCCGACGACGCGGGTCATCCGCGTGATGTGCTCTGGCCGCGTGACGCCCGGTTTTATCCTGGAAGCCTTTCGCCTGGGGGCCGACGGCGTGCTCGTCACCGGCTGCCACCCCGGCGATTGTCACTATATCTCGGGCAATGAGAAGGCCGTCGTCACCGTGGAGAAGACAAGGCAACTGACGGCGTTGCTGGGACTCAAGACCGACCGGCTGCGCCTGGAGTGGATCTCGGCCGCTGAGGGCACCCGCTTTGCCCGCCTCATGACCGAGTTCACGGAGCAGATGCGTGAACTCGGGCCAAGCCGCCTGGGCGGCCCGCACCGTAACGAGTTGCATGAATTGGTGGTGCCGGACGCCGTTGGTGTTGATGTCTGAGCAGCGGCGGTCAGAGTTACCAGACCACCCGATTTATGCTATTATTCTATCATGAGTGTCCTTGTTTGTTGACAGGAGTCTTATGGCCTTTGACGAAATTGTCCGCTTGACCAGAAGTTACTACTGCCTCGATTGCGGCAAGTGCACCGGCAGTTGCCCCGTGGCGCGGGTGGACGTCACCTACTCGCCGCGCGGCACGATTGAGAGCGTTCTGTCGGGTCACCCGGAAGAGCTGATCAACAACCGTCACCTCTGGTCGTGCCTGACCTGCGGTCTCTGCACTACCCGCTGCCCGTCTAATGTGGACTATCCCGCCTTTGTCGTCGCTGCCCGCGTCCAGGCGCGGAAGACCGGTGTGGAAGGCATCTATGCTCACAACGCGATCATGCAGCAACTCATGGGCATCATGGGGGGATCGGTGCAGCAGAACCGTACCGGCTGGCTGACGGACGGCCTGCAAACGTCGGCCCGGGGCGATGATTTCTACTTTGTCGGTTGCCTGCCCTATTTTGACGTAATCTTTGACGATCTGGGCGTCGTCTCTACCAACGCGGCTCGCAACACGGTGCGCCTGTTGAATGTGATCGGCATCGTGCCGGTCGTCAGCAACGACGAGCGGTGTTGCGGAACGGATTTGCTCCTCAACGGCGACAAAGAGGGCTTTATCAAGCTGGCCGAGGCCAACGTGCAGGTCATTGCCGACAGTGGGGCTAAGCGGGTGATCTTTAGCTGCCCGGAGTGCTACAATGCCTTCCGCAACGACTATCCGCGTTACGTTAGACCGTTGCCTTTCGAGCTGGTGCACCTCACCGAGTTGCTGGCTGGACGCATGGACGAGCTCGAGTTGGGTGAGGTGGCGGAGACCGTCACCTATCACGATCCGTGTCGCCTGGGGCGCTACCTGGGCATCTACGACGAGCCGCGCGCTGTCATCGAGGGTGTCCCTGGTGTCGAGTTGGTAGAGATGCGCAAGAACCGGAGCAATGCGCTCTGTTGTGGCTCCACTGGCTGGGTGAATTGCGGTCGCTGCGCCAAGGAGATCCAGATGGAGCGGCTGCGCCAGGCGCAGGCCACCGGCGCGACGCGGATGATCACCGTCTGTCCCAAGTGCCGCATCCACCTGAGCTGCGCCCTGAAGGACGCTGGCGATGAGATTGCTGTGGCGTTGGAAGACCTGACGGGGCTTCTGGTGCGGGCGTTGGATAGGTAGGATGGGACTGCCGTCGAGCCATCGAATGAATTCGACGGCTAGGAC
>CAYNKW010000005.1:0-38589 GCA_964397845.1 uncultured Anaerolineae bacterium | reverse complement strand
GGATAGGTAGGATGGGACTGCCGTCGAGCCATCGAATGAATTCGACGGCTAGGACAGGAAACCTGTTAGAAACAGGTTGGGTTGTAGGCTGAACCCGCGTTCAGCGGGTTTCGGATGGTAGCGGATTGACGCAGGGATGGGGGGGGCGATTATGCCTTTTTGGCGACTCTATTACCATCTGGTGTGGGCTACTAAAGACCGCGAGCATTTTATCTCGCCGGAAATTGAAGGACGGCTCTATGCCTATCTCGTCAACAAGGCTGCCGAGTTAGAGGTATACGTCTATGCCATTGACGGCTGGTTTGATCACGTGCATCTCGTCGCGTCCATTCCTCCCAAGCACGCTGTGGCCTATGTGGTCAAACGGCTTAAAGGGGCCAGTGCGCACGACCTGAATCACGCTGGAGGTATTGACTTCCACTTTGCTTGGCAGAGGGGCTATGGAGCTCTCAGCCTGGGAGAGCGACAAAAGCCAATAGCGGTGGCCTATGTGGAAAATCAGAAGCAGCATCACAGTCAACAGACAACCAACGCCTGGTTGGAATGCTACGCCGAGTTTGATGAGGGTCCTGGTGACACAGGTCTCAGTGTGGGGCCGGTTCCGTCGGTTGTGCGCGAAGAGACTGGCGAGTACAATGTCCTGGGAGAGCTGCCGTTTTAGCCATCGAATGGGGCCATCGAATGAATTCGACGCCTGGAATGGGAAACCTGTTAGAAACAGGTTGGAATCTAACCTGCGTTCAGCAGGTTTTGGGTGGTAGCCTGCAAATTCATTCGGAGGCGGGTCATCGAATGAAGCCATCGAATGAATTCGACGCCTGGAATGGGAAACCTGTTGGAAACAGGTTAGGATTGAACCTGCGTTCAGCAGGTTTTGGATGGCAGCCTGCGAATTCATTCGCAGCAGAAAGATCCAATCATGAGCAACGACAACGAAACCATCATAGACGCCAGCACTTTCGATCCCCGCTTCCGGGACGAGATCGCCGCCGAGCCAGGGGGCGAGCACATCCGGCGCTGCTTTTCCTGCGGCACTTGCACCGCCAGTTGCCCGGTGGGCGGCGTAACAGATAAGTACAACCCGCGCCGCATCATCCACATGGCATTGTTGGGCATGCGTGAGCAGGTATTGACCAGTGACTTTATCTGGCTATGTTCGGTCTGTTACACCTGCTACGAGCGTTGTCCGCAAGACGTCCGCATCCCGGAGCTGATGAACGCCATGCGCAACATCGCCGTGCGCGAGGGGCACGTCCCGCAGACATTCAAGGTGCAGAGGGAGAAACTGCGGACGCACGGTCGTCTGTACGAGATCGAAGACTATGAAAACCAGCGGCGGGCCGAGTATGGCCTGCCGCCCATTAGTGGGGAGGCGGACGAGGTGCGCCAGATTATGGACGCGACGGCTGCTGGAGGGGGGCAGTGATAGCCAAATATGCGCTGTATCTGGGCTGCACCGTGCCGGTGCGCGCCCTGAACTACGAGATGGCCGCCCGCAAGGTCGCCGAACGGCTGGGGATTGAGCTGGTGGACGTGGATGGTTTCAGTTGTTGCGGTTTCCCCGCCAAGCCGCTGGACTGGCGGGCCGGGCTGCTGATGGCTGCCCGTAACCTGGCCCTGGCCGAGGCGCAAGGGCTGGACGTGTTGACGCTTTGCAGTGCCTGCACCGGCACGCTCACTGAAGCCGCCCACCGGCTCAAAGAGGACACCGAGCTTTGTGCCTGGGCCAACGAACAACTGGCCGGAATGGGCCGGGCGTACAATGGCACAGTGCGAGTGCGTCACTTTGCCCGGATGCTCTACGAAAAAGTCGGTGTCGAGGCACTGCGGGAAGCGGTGACGGTGAGCCTGGCCGATTTCGGTTTCGCGCCGCACTATGGCTGTCATTACCTCAAGCCTTCGCACCTGTACGACGGCTTTGACGACCCAGAGAACCCCCAAAGCCTGGACCGTCTCATCGAGGCCACCGGTGCGCGCGTAGTGCGCTACGAGGACGAAGGTCAGTGCTGCGGCGGCGGCATCCTCGGCTTCGACGAGGAGACTGCGCTGCTGGTGACCAAGCAAAAGCTGGATCACATTGTCGTCACCGGAGCCGATGCCATGGTGCTCATCTGTCCCTTCTGCGCCATCATGTACGAAGCCAACCAGCGGCGCGTGGAGAACCTCTACGAGACGAGTTACAAGCTGCCGGTGCTGTACTATCCGCAGATCCTTGGCCTGGCTATGGGCTTCTCGGCGGAGGAGATGGGCTTCAAGCTAAACCGGGTCAAGCCGCGCAAGTTGCTCAAGGCGTTGCGAGGTTAAAGTGGGCATGTTGGAGAGACGGGGCTGGCTTTCGCTGCTCGACGCTGTGATCTTTGACCTGGACGGCACGCTGGTACAGTTGACCATTGACTTTGACCAGATGCGCGCTGGGGTGCTAGAGATCGCCGCCCGCTATGGCGTGGAAATGGATGCCCGCCGGCAGGGACTTCTCACGTTGGAACTCATCGCCGACGTGATGGCCGAGCTGAACCAGAGTTCGTCACAACGGGCAGCCTGCTTTGAGGCCGACGCTAACGCGGCCATTGAAGCGATAGAGGTAGAAGCTGCCCAGCGGGCCGATCTCTTCTCCGGCGTGCCAGAACTGTTGGCCTGGCTGCGCGAACGGGGCTTGAAGCTGGGCGTCATCACCCGCAACTGCCGGGTGGCGGCGGGAGCAGTGCTGGAATCGTTGGGGCCGTTGGTGGACGTGGTGCTCACCCGTGACGACGTGCCGGCTGTCAAGCCGGACCCGCTGCACCTGCGCCGGGCGCTGGAAGCGTTGGGTGTACGCGGCGAACGTTCGTTGATGGTGGGCGATCATCCGTTGGATGTGGTCACCGGCCAGGCGGTGGGCGCGTTCACGGCGGGCGTCCTGCGCCCCGGTGAGACGCCTGAGCGGTACGCTGCCGTGTCGCCTGACCTGGTGCTGACCAGCGTACTGGAACTACAGGCGCGCCTGGCTGCCTAGACCCAATACCTTTCAAACGAGACTTTGGAAGTCTGAGCGCCGCTTATTTGAAAAGTATTGTATTTAGACCGGCCATTCGCGATTTTGGCACTATCTCGATTTTGAGGTACAATACCGGTGTGGGAAGTGTTGAAGTGCCAACCATCACGTCTGGGAGGACGATAGTGGAGGAGGGGATGAGGTGAAAGGAGGTGGTGCTTTCGCCATACAATCTGCCTGCCAGTTTAGTCCATTATGTTTACAAATCATATTCACAAGAAGGAGGAGAATGTCATGAACGCGAAAAGAGCTTGGATTTCGATTGCCTTGCTGATCGTTTTCGGCATGGTGGCTGTAGGGTGTGCCACTCCCGCTACTGAGGCACCGCCGACCGCCACCAAGCCCCCACTAACCCCCACCTCTACCCCCGAAGAGTTTGTCTTTGGCGTCGTATTGGTGGGTCCTTACAATGATCACGGCTGGAGTGAGGCGCACTACACCGCCGGAGAGTACGTTGAAGAGAAGCTGCCTGGCGCCGAGATGATCTGGCTCGACAAGCTCAATCCCGCCGACCGGCCGGAGACCACCCTGGAACAGGTGGTGGACGACATGGTGGCCCAGGGCGCCCAGTTGATCCTTACTACCTCCGATGACTTTCAGGCGGACACCGACACCGTAGCGGCCAAATATCCCGATATACCCTTTGTGATGATCTCTGGCGACCACGCCTTGACCGGCGAAGCGCCGTCCAACGTGGCTAACTATATGGGCCGAATGGAATACGGCAAGATGATCGCCGGCTGTGCTGCTGCACTCAAGACCGAAACGGGGATCATTGGCTACCTGGGGCCTCTGATCAACGACGAGACCCGTCGCCTGGCCAACTCGGTCTATCTGGGTACCCGCTACTGCTATGAGAAGTACAGGGGTGGGAATCCAGACGACCTGGAGTTCCTAGTCCAGTGGATCGGCTTCTGGTTCAACATCCCCGGCGTTACCCTGGACCCGACCGAAGTGGCCAACGACATCTTTAACGCTGGCGCCGACGTTATCCTCTCGGGCATTGATACCACGGAGGCCATCGTGGTCGCCGGTCAGCGGGTCGAACAGGGTGAGACGGTCTGGGCTATCCCCTATGACTACGAGGGCGCTTGTGCCGAGGCTCCCCACATCTGCCTGGGTGTGCCCTACTTTAACTGGGGCCCTGGCTATCTGGACTTTACCAGGCAGGTCCAGGCTGACACCTTCAAACAGGTGTGGATCTGGGCCGGCCCTGATTGGAAAGACATCAATAGCCGCGACACCACCGTTGTCGGCTACGACAAGGGCGATGGCCTGACCGCCGAAGAGTCGGCTAAGCTCGACGAGTTCATCGCCGGCCTGGCCGATGGTTCCATCAACCTCTTTGTTGGCCCCCTCAACTACCAGGATGGCAGCGTGTACCTGGCGGAGGGCGAAGAGGCCACCGACGAACAAATCTGGTACACCAGGCAACTGCTGGAAGGCATGACCGGGCCTAGCGAGTAGGGCATGGGCAATCAGGGATCGGGTGGGCAGACTTCAAAGGGGATGTTTATCGCCCGATCCCATCTGTCCAATCTACCATCTCTATGAAGATCGAACTTGACGATATCAAGAAATACTTTGGCCCGGTGCGGGCCAACGATGGCATCACCCTCACCGTCGAACCTGGCACCATCCATGGCTTGCTGGGCGAAAACGGTGCGGGCAAAACGACTCTGATGAAAGTTCTCACCGGCTTTATCTCCGCCGACGGGGGGGGAATCCGGGTGAATGGGAAGCCGGTGCATTTCGCTTCCCCTGCCGAGTCGATCCGGCACGGCATCGGTATGCTGCACCAGGAGCCACTCGACTTTCCGCCGCTCAAGGTGATCGACAACTTGGTGCTGGCCTTCGACAACCGGTTGATCCCCCATCGGAGGAAGGCCCGGCGTGTGTTCAAGAAACTATCCCAGCGTTTTAATTTTTCTCTCGACCCAGATGAGCGGGTCAACACGCTGACGGTCGGCGAGCGGCAGCAACTGGAGATTCTGCGCCTGCTAGCCCTGGGTGCCGAGGTCATCATCCTCGACGAGCCGACGACTGGTATCTCGGCCCCGCAAAAAGTCCTGCTCTTTGCCACCTTGCGCCGCCTGGCCAAAGAAGAAGGCAAATCGGTCATTTTCGTCTCGCACAAGTTGGAAGAGGTAGAGGAACTCTGCGATCGGGCCACCGTATTGCGGTGGGGTAAGGTTACTGGGTACATCGAGGCTCCCTTTAGCAGTGACCAACTGGTGCAATTGATGTTCGGCCAGAGTTTCCCCAAGAGTGAGAGGTCGCCGGTGGTTCTGGGCGATTCGGTTTTGGAACTTCAGGATGTGACAGTGCAGACCTATCGCCTCACCGTGCCCCATCTCTCGCTGACGGTGTGGGCCGGTGAGGTTATTGGTCTGGCCGGACTGGAGGGCAGCGGGCAACGTCTGATGCTTCAGGCGTGCGTTGGTCTACAAAAACCGTCGGCCGGGCGAGTGCTGCTGGATGGGCAGGATTTCACCCGCCGCGCCTACCGTGACTTTTTGGCGGCCGGTGTTGCCTATCTCCCGGCCAGTCGCATCGAAGAGGGGCTGATACGGGGCTTGACGCTGGCCGAACACTATGTGCTGGCGCAGCGTGACCACCAGCCCGTTCTAATTGACCGGGCTGCTGCCGCCGCCGGGATGCAGAAAAGGATCGACAAATTCAATATCCTGGGAACCCCCGGCACACTGGTGGAGGCTCTCTCCGGTGGCAACCAGCAACGGGCGCTGCTGTCACTGCTGCCTCCTGCCCTCAAGTTGCTGGCGCTTGAGCACCCCACCAGGGGACTGGATGTCGAATCGGCTATGTGGGTGTGGGGCCAACTTTTGGGGCGGCGACAAAGCGGCACGGCCATCCTCTTTATCTCCGCCGACCTGGACGAACTGCTGGAACGGAGCGATCGCATTGTTGTCTTTTCCGGTGGAGTGATGACGTCTCCCATTGACGCGACCCGTACGTCGGTGGAACAATTGGGTTACCTGATTGGGGGCGTGAGAGACACAGAGCACACTGGGCGCGACACGCGATCCTGATTAGTGCGACTTTTTCCTCAATGCGAGCAAAGGTAGCAACGTGCAACTATCACGGCGACTGTCCAATTTGGGGGTCGGCCTCGTTCCTGTCCTGCTGGCCCTACTGTTCACTACTCTTATCCTGATCCTGGTCGGCGCGCCGCCGGGGAAGGCTTACTGGAACATCATCCAGGGAGCGCTAGAGAGTCCCAATAAGTGGGCCTCGGTGCTGACGGCGACGGTGCCGCTGTTGCTCTGCTCTGCCGGGCTGCTCGTCACCTTTGCTGCTGGTCTGTGGAACATCGGCGTGGAGGGGCAGATCGTAGCCGGTGCGCTGCTGACCACCTGGCTGGCGCTCAACCTTGCCCTGCCGCCGATCCTGTTTATTCCACTGCTGCTGGTGGCGGGGCTGGTGGGAGGCGCGCTGTGGGGCCTGCTGGCTGGCTGGCTCAAAGTTCATGGAGGCGTCCACGAGATTTTCGGGGGTGTGGGGCTGAACTTTATCGCCACTGTGTTGACCAATTACCTGATCTTTGGCCCCTGGAAGCCGGCCGGCAGAGCGACTATGAGCGGCACTGCCCCTTTCCCCCCACAAGCCTGGTTGCCACGCCTGGGAAGCCTGCCGGTCTACCCCATCGCCGTGCTCCTGGCTTTGATGACTATCGGGCTGGCTCATTTTGCGCTGCGCGGCACTACCTGGGGCCTCAAACTAAAAGCCATTGGCAATAACCAACGCTCGGCCTTCTTGATGGGCATTCCTACCCATCGTTATATGCTCGGTGCTTTCTTGCTGTGCGGAGCGCTGGCCGGGCTGGCCGGTTCCATCCAGGCCATCGGCGTGCGCCAACGACTGATTCCCGGTATCTCCGCTGGCTATGGCTTTTTGGCGCTGCTGGTGGTGCTGCTGGCCGGCTACCGGCCGCTGTGGGTGATACCCATCGCTCTCTTTTTCGCCGCTGTCGGCGTGGGCAGCCCACGGCTGGAACTGAGCTTGCAGCTCGATTCGGCGCTGGGTGGCACGTTGGAAGGAATCGTGGTATTGTTCGTGTTGCTGGCCCAAGGTGTGAGGAGACGATCGGCCTCTCGGCGACTTGCAGGAACTCAATCACAATCACAAGCACAAGCACAAGCGCAGGAACACAAGGAAGCCGTATGAACGCCGTACTTCTGATCAAAACCCTGGCCTCGGTGGTGCGCGGAGCTACGCCGCTGGTCTTTGCTGGCATCGGCGAAGCTATCACGGAGAAGGCAGGCGTCATCAACCTCTCCCTCGATGGGACGATTCTGCTCTCGACGATGACCGCCTTTGCCGTGGCCTACACCACCGACAGCGTGATTCTCGGCTTTCTGGCCGCGATGGCGGTGGGCACACTGATGGCCCTTATCATCGCCTTCGGCAGCATCACCCTACGCCAGGACCAGGTAGCCATCGGCTTTGTGTTGACCCTGCTGGGCGCGGAATTGAGTTCCTTCCTGGGCAATCCTTTTGTGCGTCTCAAGGGGCCGTCAGTGCCACACTTGCCCATCCTCTATCTGGCCGACGTCCCGATCATCGGTGCCATCTTTTTCAATCACAACCTGGTCGTGTACGCCAGTTACGTGCTGGTTATCCTGTCCTGGCTCTATATCTTCAAGACGCAACCTGGATTAAAGCTACAGGGGATCGGCGAGCGGCCGGAGGCAGCCTTTGCCCGGGGCAGCAACGTGAACCTGATGCGCTACGTCTACACCGCCATTGGGGGCGCGCTGGTGGGCCTTGCCGGGGCCTCGTATTCTCTCAGCATCAAGTTGGGCTGGAGCCACCGGCACACGGCCGGCAACGGCTGGATCGCCCTGGCTATCGTCATCTTTGGCGGCTGGCATCCGTTGCGCGTAGCCTTTGGCGCGTATCTCTTTGGGGGTCTCAGGTCGCTGAGCAGCATCTTTCAGCGAGTGGCGCCCGGCATCCCCAGCCAGTTCTTCAACGGCGCCCCCTTTGCGCTGATGATCGTCGCCCTGCTGCTGGTCAGCAGCGGCTGGCTGGATCGGCTTCTGATCTACCTGCCGGCTCGCGTTCGTCGTGTGATCCACGATGCACTGCTGGGCACACCACCGGCCGGTTTGGGCAGGGTGTTTGCCAAGGAGTAGAGGAGGTTGATTGACTCAAAGTCGAAGCTGGCGCCGCCTCGATCCAGGGTGGATCGTCGTTCTGGCGCTTTGTCTGGTAGCCGTTTGGCCGTTTCTCAGCCGGCCGGGCCTGCCCCGCGAAACCGACACGGAGCTTCACGTCTTTCGCGCCGCAGAGCTGGCACACCTGATGCAGCAGGGAGAGCCATATCCCCGCTGGGCATCCGATTTCTACTACGGCTACGGCTACCCGCTCTTTAACTTTTATGGCCCTTTGACCTATTATCTCGCCGTCGCCTTTGCCGCCTTGCCCGGCGTGGACGTGGTGGGCGGCGTCAAGGCCGTCTTGCTGCTGGGTATCGCGCTCTCCGGGTTGGGCATGTATGCCTTCGCCCGCGATAGGTGGGGGGCGTTGGGCGGCGTGCTGGCGGCAGTTGCCTACGTCTATGCGCCCTACCTGCTGCTCTTTGACCCCTACCTGCGGGGTAACCTGGCAGAGTGTTTCACCTTCGCTATTGTTCCGTGGGTGCTGTGGGCCCTTGCGCGGCTGGCTGCAGGCGGTGGATGGCGATACCTGGCCGGTGTGGCGGCAGGTTGGGCGGCGCTGCTGGCGACGCATAACGTCATGGCCATGCTGCTCTCAGCCCTGCTGGCGGCCTATGTCGCTTTTGAGTGGGTGTTGCGAGGCGGATGGCGTCCGTTAGCCGTGGTTGTACTGGGTCCAGGGCTCTCGGCCTTCTACTGGCTGCCCGTCTTGGCCGAGCACCGATTCGTCCAGAACGAGAACATCATCCAGGGCTACTTTGACTTTCACGATCACTTTCTCTCGTTAGGCGAGCTTTTTGGCCCGGCAAAGATTCAAGACCTGGGCGCCACCTTTCCCGACTTTCGCTTCAGCGCCGGTCTTGGTCAGGTCATCCTGGTTGCTTTGCTGTTGCTCTTGCTCCTTTACAAGCTCATATCTATAAAGTCGGCGTCCATCGGCGACCATCAGCGTCCTACCTCCGAACTCGCTTTCTGGCTGGTCGTGGCGTTAGGGCTGGCCTTTTTCACATTGCCCGTCTCGGTGCGGCTGTGGGAGACGATCCCGCCCCTGGCTTACGTCCAGTTTCCCTGGAAGCTGCTGGGGCCGTTGGCCTTCGCCGTCGCTGTGCTGGCTGGCGGGTTGCCGTGGCTGGCCCGGCAGGTCGTCGGCGGGCGGTCGGTGCTTCCGGTGACCGCTGGCGGGGTGCTGCTGGTGCTGCTCACGGTGTTACCCAACACCTTCCCGCCCCCGTGGAAGCCCGACTTTGGCGGTGCGACGGTGTTGGACCACCTGCTCTTCGAGCGGCAGGGACGGGCGGTAGGCACCACCTCGGCGGCGGAGTACCTGCCGGTTTGGGTCAGGGCCAAGCCCGGCCCATCCGCCTGGCTGACCGACGCCTACGAGGAAGGCCGTCCGCTCGACAAACTGGATCCTGCCAGCCTGCCCCCCGGTGCACGAGTGGTGGAGGCAACGCACGGCCCGGCGACCGATCGTTTCGTGATCGAATCGCCGCAGTCTTTTACGGCGCGGGTGCTCACATTCTACTTTCCTGGCTGGCGGGCCCTGGTGGACGGAGAGCCAGTGGAAATCGCACCGGACGCTCGGCACGGTTTTATCACCGTGCTGCTGCCTGCCGGCCGTCACACGCTGGAGCTCCGCTTCGGTTCCACGCTGCCCAGGACAGCCGGGACGATTGTTTCGGCCGTGTCGCTACTGGCGCTGGTTGGGTTGGCGATTTTGATCGGGTTGCCCGTAGGAGCACGTCGTGATGTGCACCTGCGCGATGTGTCTCCACAAGGTTGGATGTCTCTGCTGGGGCTGGCCTTTCTCTTTTTTGTCGTCAAAGTCGTCGTGATTGACCGCCAGTCGAGCTGGTTCAGGGTCGCTTCGACCGGTTTCGAGGCACGCCCGGCGCAGCACAAACTCCAGGCCAACTTTTCGGATCAGGTGATGCTGCTAGGCTATGATCTCCCGCGCGTCGAGGTCGCCTCGGGCGGCGAGGTGCCACTGACGCTCTACTGGAAGGCGCTCCGGCCGGTAGCGGTCAACTATTCGGTGTTCGTCCACCTGGTGCGCCCGCCGGAGCACCTGTGGGGCCAGGACGATCGACTCAACCCGGCTGACTTTCCCATGACCCGTTGGCCGACCGATAAATACGTTCGCGACCGGCACCGGCTGCCGGTGCTGCCTGGCACACCCTCCGGCGAGTACGAGATCGAAGTCGGTTTCTACCGGCAGGACACCGGCGAAAGGCTGCTGGTCTCTGAAATCGAGGACGCCTCCGGCGGTGTCCGTCTACCCACCAGGGTGCGGGTGCTGCCGCCAAAATCGCCGCCGTCGGTCGAATCGCTGGGGGTGCAGCGGCGAACCGATGCAGCGGTGGCTGATGGGCTCACGTTGCTAGGGTGGTCGCTCAACGCCGATGCCTTCACGCCGCCCGATTTCGTTCACCTGACCCTCTTTTGGCAGGCAGAGCGGGACGCAGTTGATGATCTCACCTTTACTGTGACGCTGCTGGACGAGGGAGGGGACGTGGTCAACGAATTGCACGGCCCGGTGGATGGTTTCTATCCGGTGGGTGACTGGCAGCAGGGCGAGATCATCCGCGATCAGTACGCTTTCTGGCTGGCGCAGGACACGCTGCCGGGGCGGTATCGCCTGGAACTGAGGGTCATGGACGAGTCGCTGCCGCTGGTCGAGATCGAGATACGAGGGAGGCGCTGATGCGCTGGTTAACCCGCCTGGACTGGTGGGCAGTAATTGTAATAGCGCTTTGCGTCGTCGCTGTGACCCCGTGGCTGACGCGGCCCGGCTTGCCGGCCGGCACCGACGCCGAGATCCACGTCCCCCGCGTAGCCGAGTTTGCCCGCGTCCTGGCCGATGGCGTGCTATACCCGCGCTGGGCGCCCGATTTCTACCTGGGCTACGGCTACCCGCTGTTCAACTTTTACGCGCCGCTGGTCTATTACCTGGCCCAGCCGTTTTATCTGTTCACCAGCGCTGCCGGGGCGGTGAAGGTCCTCTTTGTGGCGGGAACTTGTATGGCCGGCCTGGGGATGTACGTTTTTGCGCGGCGGAGCCTGGGGCGGACGGCGGGCGTCGTGGCAGCGGCGGCCTTCCTTTACGCGCCGTACGCGGTGTTGATTGACCCCTTTATGCGGGTAGACCTGCCGGAGTATTTTGCCGTCGCCTGGATGCCCTGGGTCTTGTGGGGCTTTGACCGGCTGCTGGTGAGCGGCCGTCGCGCCGACGTGGCCCTGGCAGCCCTGCCGCTGGCCGCCCTGGCGCTAACCCACAACTTGATGCTGATGCTCTTTGGACCGTTGCTGGTTGCCTATCTGCTGCTGCGGTTGCTCGTGGCGCGGGAGCAGAGCGCGTGGGTCAGGGTCGTCACGGCCGGGGTGCTGGCAGTGGGCCTGACGGCCGTCTTTTGGCTGCCGGCCCTGGCTGAGAAGCGATACGTCATCCTGGATCAGGTCATCGGCCACGACGATTTTGACTTTCACCGCCACTTTCTGTCGTTGCGCGAGCTACTCTACCCGTCGCCGGCCCTCGACCTGGGCGCGCTCAATCCGGCGATGGCTTACAACCTGGGACTGCCGCAGTGGGGGTTGGGGATAGCTGGGTGGTTAGGTGCCCTTCGTCTTGGCTCAGGGTGTAGTTGGGTGATTGGGTGGTCAGGGAGACGCCGTGGTGACAGACTTGTGGAGCACCCTGAGCCTGTCAAAGGGCGCGGCCTGGCAGGGTTCGCTGGCTTTATGGGCCTGGCGGCGCTGGCGTTGGGCTTTCTCACGCTGGAGGTCTCGGCCGGGGTGTGGGAGGCGATTCCGCCGCTGCGCTACGTGCAGTTTCCGTGGCGACTGTTGGGCGTGGTCGCGCTGCCGGTGGCCTGGCTGGTCGGGGCGGGGGTGGCCGCGGCCAGCGAGCGGTGGCTGGCGTGGGCCGCGAGCGGGGCGCTGGCGTTGGTGCTGATCGGCGCGCTGCCGGCGCTCTACCCGCCGCCCTGGACGCCGCTCCTGGCTGACTTTTCGCCTCGCGACATGATCCAGCTAGAGCTGGATGGCGTGGCGCTGGGCACGACGGCCAACCGCGAGTACACGCCCGTCTGGGTAAAGTCGCCGCCCGGCGCGTCTGGCGACGTGCTGGCGGGCTACGAAGCGGGCGAGCCGGTGGATCGCTTCGACCGGGGGAGCCTGCCGGAGGGCGCATCGCTTTGCGTAGTCGGTAGTGACGCAGTCAAAGACATCTTTGAGATCGCTTCTGAGCAGCCCTTTGTGGCCACGATTCGCCGGTTTTACTTCCCCGGCTGGCGCGCCTGGGTGGACGGGGAGCGAGCCGGCGTCGCACCGGGCGAGGCGCATGGCTTTATCACCGTGCCGCTGCCGGCCGGGAGGCACACGCTGGAACTGCGCTTCGGTTCCACGCTGCCCAGGACGGTGGGGGCAGTAGGATCACTGGCCGCGTTGGTTGCGTTTATTGCGCTAGTGGCATCTGACTTGAGGGCAGCTCAATTCGTTGGTTACCGCTCCACAGCAAGCGAGGCGAGGAACCTCGTCGTTCTGGGTCTCGTCGCGGCAGTCTTTTTCGTCGCCAAAGTCGCCGTGGTAGACCGCCAGCCGAACTGGTTGCGCGTGACTTCCACCGGCGACGAGGTTGCCGTGGCCCAACATGCCTTGAAGGTGCGCTTTGAGGGGCAGATTGCCTTGCTGGGCTACGATCTGCCACAGACGGCGGTGGCCCAGGACGGCGAGCTGCCGCTGACGCTGTACTGGAAGGCGACTGGGCCGATAGCCAGGAGCTACAGTGTCTTTGTCCATCTCATCCGCCCGGCGGTGCACACCTGGGGCCTGGACGACCGGCTCAATCCCGGCGATGTGCCAGCTACGCGCTGGCCGGCCGACCGGTACGTTCGTGACGCACACCGCCTGCCAGTGCTCCCTGGCACACCACCTGGCGCGTACCAGGTCGAGGTGGGGTTGTACGAACCGGACACCGGCCGCCGGCTGTTCGCCTCTGACGAAAGCGGCGCGCCGGTAGGGCAGGGGGTTGTCCTGCCGCAGACCATCCAGCTCACACGTGCCGATGCACCGCTCCCGATCAGCGAAATCGAGATGCAAGGGCGCGTGGAGACGGCCTTTGGCGATCAGGTCTCGCTCGTGGGCTACGACCTTAACCCGGTTGGCCATCTCTGGCTGCCCAATTTCTTGCACGTGACGCTCTTCTGGCAAGCGGAGCGGGCTGGCCTGGAGGACCTGGAGATCGCAGTCAGGCTGCGCGACGAGACAGGGACCGTCTTGGCCCAGGTTGGCGGACCTCCGGTGGATGGGTACTATCCGACTCCGCAGTGGCTGGCGGGGGAGTTGGTTCGGGATCAGCACAGTTTCTGGCTGGCCGAGGATTTCCGTGCGGGACGTTATTCTGTGGAAGTATCTGTCTCTGACTCTCCACGTGGAAAACCGCTGTCCCCGATGGAAGGAAAGATCAGTGAGGATGGATGGAGGTTCTTGACCCAGGTTGAGGCGCGGAAGCCATGATTGATCGAGACGGGATAGGTGTTTTTGGTATTGCCCGCCGGCCCCGGCCCTACGTGATAGCCCACCGGGGTGCGTCGGGCTATGCGCCGGAGAACACGATGGCCGCGTTCCGGCTGGCGATCCAGCAGGGGGCTGACCTGCTGGAGACCGACCTGCGTTTCACCAAGGACGAGGCACTGGTCTGCATCCACGACGCCACCGTGGATCGCACCACTGGCGGTCACGGCGCGGTGAGCGACATGACGCTGGCCGAGATCAAAAAACTGCGGGTTCGTTCCGAGTTCGACGATCAGTACCCGAACGAGCGCGTGCCGGCGCTGGCCGAGTTGCTGGACGTGACGCCCGAAGACGTGGGGCTGGGCCTGGAGTTGAAAGATCCGCTGTTTGAGCAGCCCGCTTACGCGCAAAAGCTGGTGAACGCGCTGCCGCCGGGCGGATTCGCCGGGCGGATGGCGGTGCTTTCCTTCGAGCAGGCTCGCCTGGACAGCGTGAAAGGGGTCGCTCCGGAGATACCAACGGGCCTCATCACCCTTTACCGCGTGTTTCCCTTCTGCCGGACAGAGCTCATCGGCCCGGTCTGGCCGCTGGTGTACCTCAACCCGCTCTATGCCTGGATAGCGCATTACCTGGGCAAGTTCGTCTGCCCGCTGGACGACCGCCCCGATCGGCGTGTGCGATGGTACGTCTGGATTGGCTGCGATGCTATTCTGACCAACACGCCGGATACGACGATAGAGACGATCAAAAAGGCGACCGGCGGCCGCTGGCAATCGAGGTCGTCGGTGCAGTAATCGTCCTCTGGCTAGTATATGTCGCCTCGGGGACCGAGGGCAATGATCTCAACGGTTTTTTCCTGGACATTCACGGTGTAGATGATTCGAAGATCGCCCAGACGGTACCGCCAGCGACCTTTGTGGGACCCTTTGAGAGGACGGATGACCATCGGATTGGGATGGCTGAAAGGGGACTCGCAAATGTCATCGAAAGCGTCAGCGATGGCCTGCTGAGTCTTTTTGGGAAGGCGACGAACATAGCTGGCGACACTGCGGGCAATGCGCTTGATGGTAAAGGGGGAGGCCACAGTCACAGTCCCAACTCCTCACGGAGTTGGGACCAGCCTATCGTGTCATCTGTGGCGAGTTGATCAACGCCAGTGGTGATTGCTTCTTGCAACTCTGGGGAGGCTTCGATTTCGGCTGTTGCTTTCCAGCTCTCAATGATCTCGGTGACACCAGCCCAATCGTCAGTTTCCAGGCTTCGGCACAGGGCGTCGAACAGTTCGTTGAAAAACTGAGCTATGTGATGGGCCTCAAAGTGACGCAGCCAGGCAAAGTCGTCCGGCAGGTGGAGCAGTTGAATTTGTCCTGCTTCGTCCGTTTGAGGCAGTTTTCCGACGATGATTTTTCTCTTGGCTGTTTCAGCCATACCTGAGATCCTTTCATTATTCCGCATCTCCTCGGCGGTGAGGGTGTTCAGTAGTCGGAGCGTTTGGCGGAGGAGCTCGCCAAACTGTCGCCTGGTGAATGGTCTGGAGAAGATAATCCCGGCATGTTCGCGTCCCGTCTGCTGCCATTCGCGTGCCAGTTGTGCAAAGTGGCTCACGTTGTAGGTCAGGATCGCCATGTCGTGTTCGGCGGCATATAATAGTTGGTCGGCATCTGTCCAACCCTCCGTGCCGGCTTCACTGGCGCTATTAGCTTCGTAGCCTCGTTGTCGTAGTGCCTGGACCAGGGTTGGCGGGACGTGTTCATCGGTATGGAGGCTGATGAACAGTTTCTTAGTTATTTTCATCAATGTCTTGTGAGCGGTCGGTGAAATGCAAAAAACCGCGCTTATCCATGGTCACGCCAGGCTGTGACAGTAAGGTCTCAATGCGATTTTCGGTAATGTCTTGCTCAATTTCGGCCTGGTGATCCAAATAGTAGCTGATGGCGTCGTAGATGCTGGCTGACGAGAGGTGGGGATAATCCAGGACAATTTCATCCACCGTCTCGCCGGCCTTGAATAGCCAGGCGATCTGCCACACGGCCACTCGGCTGCCGCGGATGATAGGCCGGCCGTCGCACACACCGGGGATACGCACAATGTAGGGGTGTTCCGTGCTCGTTTCAATCTCCAGTGCCGGAGGGGCTTCTAGTTTTTCAGCCGGTGCTCTAACCATGGAATGAGTCCTTTCAAGGGGTTCTCGTGCCTGTTCTTTGCCTCTGTACGGGCTTGTGGAGAGTATAACACGCTGTGTGAAACCTGTCAATACGCCGCCGGAGGTTCAGGGTGGACTCGAGGAGTGAGGCAAGCCTACGTGCCGGACGAAGCTGCACCTGAGGGTGCTGACTCATCACCCTTTACCGCATCAATCTCAAGTGTGAATGAGCAGGTAGCCGAGGTTTCCATGACTTTGTTGAGAAATGGCTCGCGGTGGGACGTCCCCTGCTCAAGGCGAACCACAGTCTGCGTCAGGTGGGGCGGCGGATTGTGATCCGCCGCGAGCCAGGGGCGAAAGTGGGGCGTCAGCCGAGTTTTTCAACAGAATCATGGAAAGCGCAGCTACCCAAACAGGGCTATTTTCATCGTAGTTTCAGGAGGTGTAACGATGCCCGATAGATCGAATATGACGCAAGAACCGCTGCGCATTGGCGTCTTTGTCTGTGACTGCGGGCTGAACATCGCCGGTAGCGTGGACACTGACGCGGTGCGCGATTACGCGGCCACGCTGCCCGACGTGGCGGTGGCCGTGCGCAATAAATACACCTGCGCCGACCCCGGTCAGCAAGAGATCAAGCGCCACATCCAGGAACACAATCTCAACCGCGTGGTGGTCGCTTCCTGCTCGCCGCGTATGCACGAACCGACATTCCGCAACTGCATCCGCGAGGCGGGTCTCAATCCTTATCTGCTGGAGATGGCCAACATCCGCGAGCAGTGCTCCTGGGTGCACCTCCACGACCGGGAAGCAGCCACGCGCAAGGCAAAAGAGATCGTCAACGTGGCCGTGGCCCGCGCCCGCTGGCTCTACCCACAGGACGAGGAGCAGTTGCCCGTGACCGGCGCGGCGCTGGTCATCGGCGGGGGCGTCACCGGCATACAGGCTGCCCTCGACCTGGCCGATGCCGGGCACCCGGTCTACCTGGTGGAGAAGGAGCCGTCCATCGGCGGCATCATGGCCCGGCTGGACAAAACCTACCCCACTATGGACTGTAGTATATGAATTCTCGGCCCCAAGATGATGGATGCCGGTCGGCATCCCAACGTTACACTGATGACCTACAGCGAGGTCGAGGACATTTCGGGCTACGTAGGCAATTTCAAGGTGCGGGTGCGGAAAAAGGCGCGTTACGTGGACGAGACAGAGTGCACCGCTTGCAGCGATTGCGCGGCGGTCTGCCCTGTCGTCGTGCCGGATGAGTTTCAGATGGGATTTTCGACCCGCCGGGCTGTCTACATCCCGTTCCCCCAGGCCGTGCCGTCGGCCTACCTGGTGGACATTGAGCGCTGCCTGGGCAACAATCCCATTGCCTGCGGCAAGTGCGTCGAAGCCTGCGAGAAAAAATGCATCAATTTTGACATGCAGGACGAGATCGTCGAGTTTGACGTGGGAGCGATCATTGTCGCCACCGGCATGAGCGTGTACGATCCGACCGAGATGGACGAATATGGCTATACCCGCTTCCCTAACGTCATCACCAGCCTGGAGTTCGAGCGGCTCATCTCGGCCGGCGGGCCGACGGGCGGCCATTTCATCCGCCTGACCGACGGCCAGACGCCGAAGCGAATCGGCTTTGTGCAGTGCGTCGGCTCTCGCTCGCAGGACGGGCGGGGCAACCCGTATTGCTCCAACATCTGCTGCATGAACACGGTCAAGGACAGCCTGCTGCTCAAAGACCATTATCCCGACGTTGAGGTGACTGTCTATTACATGGACATGCGCACTTTTGGCAAGGGTTTTGAAGACCTCTACATGCGGAGTAAGGCGGCCGGGGTGCGATACGTGCGCGGCCTGCCGGGGGAGGTGGAAGAAGACCCGGCGACGCGCAGTCTAAAAGTGTTTGTGGAGAACACCACCGCCGGGCGGCTGGAAGAGCACGTGCAGGACATGATGGTGCTCTCGATCGGAGCGCAACCCAGTCACGACGGCGACCGGATAAGGCAGTTGCTAACCCTCTCCCGCACGTCCGATGGCTTTTACATGGAAGCGCATCCCAAGCTACGCCCGGTGGACGCGCCGACGAAAGGTGTCTTTCTGGCCGGTTGTGCCGAGGCGCCCAAAGATGTCAAGGACAGCGTCACCCAGGCCAGCGCGGCGGCGGCCCGGGCGGGCGCGCTACTCAACAAGAGCAACATCACCGTCGAGGCCATCACTGCCATGGTGGACGAGGACTTTTGCAAAAAGTGCGGCCAGTGCGCTCCGGTCTGCCCCTACAGCGCCATCGTCTGGGAGAAAGGCCAGACCGCGCGGGTGGTCACTGCGGCCTGTGCCGGGTGTGGTACCTGTGCCGCCGAGTGCCGGTTTGAGGCCATCGCCATACGTCACTTTTCCGACCAGGCTATCTATGCCCAGATTGATGCCATGCTGGGCAACGACCACAAGCCGGCCGTGGCGTTCGCCTGCAATTGGTGCTCCTACGCCGGGGCCGACGCCGCTGGCACGGGGCGGATGCAGTACCCGCCCAACGCGCTCCTCATCCGCACCATGTGCTCCGGCCGGGTAGCGCCCGACTTTGTGTGGTACGCCTTCCGCAAGGGCGCGCCGGTGGTCCTGGTAAGCGGCTGCCACCTGACGGACTGCCATTACATTGATGCTAATCGCAGCACCGTCCGCCGCGTGGACGCGCTGTGGGAGGGACTGGAAAAGCACGGCGTCCGCCCGGAACGGCTGCAACTGGAGTGGTGCTCTGCCGCCGAGGGCCAACGCTGGGCGCAGATCATGATCGCGCTGGAGGAAAAGCGCGCCACCGTCACCGACGAGGAGATCGAAGCGGCGCGCGAGGCGCTGAAGGAGGCCAAAGTGCCGGTGCGCAGCAAACTCGGCCGCGTCAAGAGCGTCACGATGGCGACGATGCACTGCATGAGGTGCGGCCACACCTGGGACGGCGACTATGATCCAGAAACCGACAAAGAGCGCATGTGTCCCGCCTGCCGCAGCAGCAGCGTGCGGATTGTGGTGAAATAGCGCGGACAGCCGTTCTCAACTATCACAGCCCGGCGGACTCGAGTTCGCCGGGCTGTCTGAATATAGCTGGATAGATCGGCGGATCAGTGGTATAATAGAGATGTGGGTCTTGATGACAGGGAGCAGTCAATAGTTTCGTAGGAGCATACCTTGAGCGTTGAGCATCTGGTGTTTCGGGTGCACGCGATCCAACGCATGTTCGAGCATAAGATCAGTAAAGAGGACGTACGCCAGGCGCTGGCAACAGGTAAGACGATTGAGACTTACTCTGACGATAAACCTTATCCCAGCCGACTGGTGTTAGGATGGAACGGCTCGCGGCCTATCCACGTGGTGGCGGCCGACAATCCGGTCCGGCACGAAACAATTGTCATCACCGTATATGAGCCAGACCCGGCGCGGTGGGAACCGGGGTTTGAGAAAAGGAGGCGGCTATGAAATGCGTGATTTGCAAGCAAGGAGAGACCCAGCCCGGTCACACGACGGTAACCCTGGAGCGCGGTCAGACAGTGGTGGTCTTTAGGAACGTACCGGCCCAGGTGTGCGCCAACTGCGGTGAGGCCTATGTTTCCGAGGAGGTCACCGCGCAACTGATGGAGGCGGCTGAGGAAGCGGTCCGGGCCCGGGTGCAAGTGGACGTTCGGGAACTTGCGCCAGCGAGAGCCTGAGCAGGTGTTGAATTCGGAGAAGGCGACCCCCTGAAAACCATTCGTTTAAGTCATACCCGCTGAGCGACTTGCGCCCTCTACGAAGGTTCGACAATCTTTGCCAAGAGATACTTGATGAAAATACAAAAATCTCTGGCCGTGTCCTTGCCTCGAGATGTGGTTGCCTTTGCCGGCGAGAGAGCCGCTAATCGCGGCATCAGCCGCAGTAAGCTGATCGCTGATTTGCCGGCCGGCTTGAAAATGCGCGAAGAGGATGCCCTGGCCGCCGAAGGGTATCAGTTCTACGCCCGGGAAGCCGAGGAGTTTGCCGAGGCCAGCCGGAGTGCTGTCTCGGAGGCGTTGAGCCATGACGGTTAAACGCGGAGAGATCTACTGGGTGGAGTTTGATCCGGTGAAGGGAAGCGAAAAGGGGGGACTGTGAGCGGAGCGCGGCTAACTGCGCCCAAATCGCGACGATCCAACAGAGCGGTCCGTCCTCAAGGTTGCGTCCATGCAGGGGAGAGAAGGACGTGCGCCCCATAGGGCGCTTGAGCGCCGAAAAGATGGCGGAGGTAGATCGGGCGTTAAAGTACAATTTGGGGTTGGCGTAAAGAAGGAAGCCGTCCAAGATGCTGTCCGCTGTCACTTTGAGGAAGATGAAAGGCCGAGTTGGCGCTCTGTATCACAGCCCAGTGGACCCTGGTTCGCTAGGCTGTCTGGCTGTCTGAATATAGCTGGATAGATCGGCGGATCAGTGGTATAATGGAGATGTGGGTCTTGATGACAAGGAGCAATCAATGGACATAGCCTACTCTGTGGACGATGTTCCTATCCGGCTGACCGCTGAGCGGTGGTTCCACATTGTCGAAAACCACGATGACTTGGCCGGATACTATGACGATGTGTTGGGTGTCATTGAGAATCCCGATATGGTTCTGCGCGGGCATCGAGGGTCGTTGATTGCTGTGCGTGGAATCGGTAAAGGTCGGTATCTGGCTGTGGTATATCGCCAGCTATCTGAAAGTGAAGGTTTTGTCATCACGGCATATTCTACCTCGAAGGTAGATCGGAGAAAAGCGATATGGAAAAGAGAGTAACCTCAACGAGTATCAAAGGCGGGCCTGTAGCGACTGCTCCTATCTTTCATGCTTTGCCCTACCTGATCCGTTTCCCTAGCCAACGCTTTTGGGTAGATTACGACGAGGAAGCGGATGTGTTATACATCAGTTTTCGGCATCCTCAGAGAGCCACCGATAGCGAGATGACCGACGAAGGCGTTTTGCTGCGCTATCGGGCAGACGAGTTGGTAGGGATCACCATTTTGGATGTGTCAGCGCGAAGTGAAGCATAAGAAGTGAGTGACAATGGAGGAACAGAAAGGCGTACATGAGCCTGGAGCACGATTGCTCAGTGCTCAGGATGCCATTCGAGATGCTGAACGGTTGCGAGGACTACTGCGGCGCAATCGGGAACAGGCGGATCGAGAAGTGCAATTGCGGGTGCCGTTGACTGCAATTATCGAAGCGATTGATCAGCTTGGGGACGCCGAACTGCGTCTGTTGGCCCAGCGGCTTGAGGAGCGGTTGGCGACCGTACAGTCTTGAGGGTTGCTGGTAGGCTCTCCGCCAGTTGTCCTTTGGTCAGCCGGTGCAAGGTGCTGTATGAACGAACTGACAGGTGACAGGAGATGATCAAATCTCGTCTCGCTTTTGCGCCATCAAAGGAGTGCAGAGATGCTGAAGGAAGTCATTTTTCTGGTAGAGGAAGCCCCAGAAGGGGGATACGTCGCCCGAGCGTTGGGATATTCTATTTTCACCGAGGCAGATACCTGGGAGGAACTGAAGGAAGCTGTCCAAGATGCTATCCGCTGTCACTTTGAAGAAGACGAAAAGCCGACGTTGACTGACAAGGTGTTGGTTACAAGACAGGAGAAATGACCATGCTACCGAGTATCACAGATGGCACTATCCTCAGTGACGAGGTGAAAAGTGGCCGGGTGTACGGCGTCGTCCAACTGTATAAGGTACTGGACGACAGGCCGGCGCTGGAGAAAAGCCCTGGTGACGTGTTTGCCCGCACTTACCTCACCGAGGCGCTCAAAACCGCACTGGACCAGATACGCCACAAATTCACGGGTCAGGATCCACGGGGAAGCCTGGTCTTTACCGGTGGGTATGGCTCCGGCAAGTCACACCAGTTGCTGGCACTGTATCATGCGCTGACTTGTCCCGATCTGGCCGCCCAGTGGTTGGTCGGCCATGGATACAATGAACCGCTGCCCACCCTCAATGACCTCGTCGTGATTGTGCTCCACACGGCGCGGGTGGACTACAACAATCTATGGGAACCCGTCTTTCAACAACTTGGAGCCGAGGATGTGCTACACCGGGTCAAACGTTACCCGACTATTCCCCAGATTCACCAGGCTCTCGGCCGCCGGCCGGTTGTGGTCATTGTTGACGAGATCGAAAACTGGTACGAGACGATCCTGCCCCAACGGGCGGGCACGGCAGAGACCTCGCGGGCTGCCAATCGTACTTTTCTCCAGCACTTGCTGGAGGTAGCCAACGAGCCCGATGTACCTCTCATGGTGTTGTTCTCGCTGATACGCGAGAATCCTGACATCGTGGATGTGATTGACCGCACCGGGCCGATCTCCATCAACCTGAGCACGGCTGCTGACCGCAAAGATATCTTGCTCTACCGGCTGTTTGAAAGCATTGACGGGCAAGCAGCGGATGAGATGGTAAGCCGGTTCACCGAACTGTACCGTGAGCGCCGGTTTGCTGTGCCTATGGGCGACTATGATGCTTATCGCGCCCGCATGCGCCGCGTGTACCCTCTGCACCCCGAGTTGCTCCGGGTGCTGTTTGAGCGCTACAGCACGGCCTCCAACTATGCCAACACCCGTGGTATCCTTTATCTGCTGGCTGCCATCCTGCGCGAGCGGGCCGGCAAGACACCGCTCTTGCTGACATCTGACGTGGATGCGGCCCGCTTCGACGATCAACTCGTCGTCCTGGATCGGCCCCTGGTCGAGGCCACCGCCCGTGACATTGAGCGCGTGGGCCACATCGAATATGGGCGTGAGATCCTGTCCGCAGTGCTGCTCTATTCCATCAACCGCGAGCAGCAGATCGGTGCCGAAGGAACCGAGATTGTCCTGGGAGTAGCCACGCCGGAGATCAACCCTAACGACGTGCTGCTGGGATTGAACCGGCTGCTGGGCCGGGCCTGGCACCTGCACAAGTTGAACGGGCGGTACGCCGTGCGCGTCGAGGAGAACGTCTTTGCTGTGGTGCAGAACCGCGCCCGTGACGTCGGCGAGACGGTCGCCACCCAGCGCATCGCCCGCGTGCTGGCCAAGAAGGTCCTGGGGGGCAACGCCTATGTCTATGAGAATGCGATTGACGAGATTCCCGACGACCGCCACTTGAAGGTCGTGGTTTCGCTGCGCGCCCTGGACACCGACCAGGACGTGTATGACATCTATCACGGTCGCCGCTATCAGAACCGCATTGTGGTGCTCGCACCGCTCACCGGCGACTTGTGCAGAGACCAGGGCCTGCTTGACAAAGCCAGGCGGATCATTGGCGGGGAAGAAATCAAGAAGGATGTGAGCGAGGAGCGGGCGGCAAAGGTGCAAGGCATCATTGACGAGGAACTAAAAGAACTCAAGGATCGCCTCAAGGCCCGCTTCGGTTTCTGGCACAAGGTGTCGGTCATGGTCAGCGAGGGGCCGGACGGACAGCGGCTGGAGAAAGAGGCGGTGCGCAAAATCCAGGTCGAGGCCAACACGGCCGGCCTGCTGGAGCGGGCGGTCAGTGACATCGCCCGGGTCAAAGAAAAGATCCTGGACGTATTGCACGATCGGGGGCCAAAGGGCCTGCGCGCCGATCTGCTTTACGGCGACTTTTATACCCTCCGTCGCTATCCGACGGTCTTTGATGCAACGCAGGTCACGGCGGCCCTGAAAGAGCTCTGCAAGGAGGAGCAACTCTACATCGAGGGCCACAAGGGGCGGAATTTCTTCGGTGAGACTCCCTACGGCCTGGACCAGCACTCGAAAGCCATGCTGTATCACACCGACTTTGCCCAGGTCGAGCGAGGGCCGGCCGGCGAGGCAGAAAAGGTAAAAATCGTCTATGGCGGAGGCAAAGCGCCCGGCGTGACGCATAAAGAGCCTACCCTGGAGAAAGCTATTGAGGGAGTCCAGGTCACGCCGGCCAGGATCACAGAACAGTTGCGCCTGGATGAAGGCGGCCGGCACCCGCGCACCGTGGCCGGCAAGTTCGAGGCTACCTTGCGCGAGTCGGACGTCGTCCAGAAGGTGCAGGTGGAGATCAACAACGATTTCCACGTCAGCGGCAAGTCGGATAAATTGGAGCGGGTGGTGAGGGAACTGGGCTTCTCGCCCGAGGGACTCAAGTTGAAACTGACGCTGGAGTGGGAGGGACCGCTGGATAAAACGACGTTCCTGCAGCAACTGCTGCGTCTGCCGAGCACGCCCGGCGGCAGCCTGTACGTCATTGCTGAGGTGGATCGTGTTCACGAGTAGCCGTTGATTCTCGTCTGCTTCGGGCTCGTACGCTCTCGTAGGTTCGTGGCGGATGACAATCTGCCGCGCAGAACGCGGACTATTGTCCGCTTTGAGCAGCACAGACCACTTTGAGCGGAGGAACGAGGCAAGGGAGCAGGACAAAGGCATGAGTGATCTTACAGCAGCACGCATCATTGATCTGGTGAAAGCAGACGATCCGGTGGCAACCCTGTTCCGTTGGCTGGTGGAACTGTGGGACGCTGCCGCTGTGGACGACGCACTGATCAACGACTACTACGATGAGCGGGAAAAGGCCACTCGCCATCTTACCTGGACGCTCGAGCAGGTCTACGGTGAGCTTCTGACCGGCGTGCTCCTGCCCCAGGTGAACAGCCGCCAGGTGACCGAACTGTTGGCCCAACCTCGCCACGCGCTGGTGTTGATGGACAGTCTGAGCCTGCGCGAAGCCTGTCTGCTAAAGCAACGGTTACCGGCGCACGGCTACGAGGTACTGGCTTTCGACTATGCTTTCAGTGAAGTCCCATCCGACACGGGGACCTTCTGCCAGCGCCATTGGGGGGTAAGCGCACCGTCGGCAGTGAATGATCCCCGTTTCGTCTACGTGCGGGCCGATGCGCCGCCGTTGGACGAGTTGCGCCGCGATCAACTCGTCGTCTGGGGCACGTACCCCGACTGGTTCTGGCGGCACGCTCACAGCGGCAAGACGGAGCACATTCCACCGGCCGAGATCTATCTGAAGACCGAAGGGATGTTGCTGGGTATTCTGGAGCGCATCAGGGGCCACGACGCGATTGTCATCTCGTCCGATCATGGCTATTTGAGCTTGAAAGCGGGGATGGCCTGGCGGACGCGACAGCCCTATTACGGCTATCTGAAGGACGTGATGGGGGCGCGCACAGCGCCGATCAGTGACAGCAAGAAAGCGCGGGCTCTGCTGGAAAAAGACATGCTCGGGGTGCACAAGGATCATTTCCTGGTCAAGGGACGCTACACCGGCGACTTTGGCGGCGTCTACCTGCACGGGGGGCTATCGCTGATGGAGTGCCTGACGCCGTGGCTGGTGATGCGCCATAAGAGTACATGAATGAAAGACCTCTCGGCCATTGAAGTACGTCTTTTGACGACCGGAGAAGGAAGGCAAGATGACCAAGATTGAGTTGCTGAGTCTGATCGCCGCGGGCGAATCGGAGACAGTAGAGTTCAAGCGAGAGATGGATAGAGCCGAGCGGTTGGCAAGAGAGTTCGTGGCGTTAGCCAACCGACAGGGTGGGGTTGTGCTCATCGGCGTGGATGACGACCACACCATCGCTGGCGTGACGCTGCAACCGGGCTACGAGGAGTGGATCGCTGATGTGAGCGCGCAGACGATTGACCCGCCACTTCCATTGACCTGCGAAGAGGGAACTGTGCAAGACAAGACAGTGCTGGTGGTGCGCGTACCCCGTGGCCCTCACAAGCCCCATTGCGTTCGCGAGGGCGAGCACAGATGCACTGTTTACATTCGTCATGGCACAACCAGCCGCCCTGCTACCCGCGAGGAGATTGGCAGCCTCTATCAAGAAGGGGCTGTACTCGATTTTGACCTCTCGCCCGTACCCAGGGCCACGCTGGCTGATCTAAATACGGACCTCATCGAGGAATATGTACACAGCAAACTGGGCATCAGCCTGGACGAACTTCCCATTGACCCGACTCAGCAGTTGATCAGTTGGAAAATTCTCGTTGAGCAAGCGGGAGAGCGCAGGGTGACCTTCACCGGGATGCTCTTCTTCGGCGACCGGCCCGGCGACTTTTTGCCCCAGGCACGTTTGTGGCTCAAACGCTTCAAGGGGCTTACTACCGACGAGTGGCACCCTGGCAAGGAGATTGACGCACCCGTTCCCCAGGCCATCGAAGAAGCAGTGGAGTACATCAAGCTCTACACTGTGGTCGAGGAGGTGAGAGGACTCAAGCGAGTGCAGAAGGCTGAGTACATCGAGGAAGTGGTGCGAGAGGCGTTGGTGAACGCCATCGCCCACCGCAATTACGTGCGCCGTGGATCACGCATCCACATCTCTGTGTTCGATGACCGCATTGAGATACGCAGTCCTGGGCCACTGCCCAATGGAGTGACGGTGGAGAACATGCGCTACGGCGTTCAGGTCACCCGCAACCCGACCATCGTGCGCTATCTGCGGGCCTATGGTTACTGGGAAGGGGATGGCCTGGGGGTGCCGCGCATGATTAGACTATGCCGGCTCAACGACATTCGCGAACCCGATTTCACCCTGGTAGGGGATGATCTGGTGGTGACCATTTATTCGAGGCGATACGATGAATTTCACGAATAAGTCTGCGGGCGATTTCAACACTGTTACCTGGGGGATGGAACACGAGAGGTGGTTTCTGGTCAAGGGACGTTACACCGGCGACTTTGGCGGCGTCTACCTGCACGGAGGGCTGTCGCTGATGGAGTGCCTGACGCCGTGGTTGGTAGCGCGGCGTGCGAGGTAGCTAAGCATGGAACGCAAGCTGTCGAGCAATGAACGGACCAAGCCAATCCACGAGAGGGCGGATGCCTACCGTCTTTCTATTACTGTATTGCTGGGAGGTGACTAAAATGCCCAAGATGTTCTATCCAACTGCTGAGAAATTGCGTTTCCTTCTTGAGATGATTCATAACCGCGAACTCGCGCTCCCAGATTTCCAACGGGACTTTGTCTGGGATCCTCGTGCTACTGATGAGCTTATCGAATCTTTGGCCCGGAATTTCCCTGCTGGGAGCCTGCTTCGTATCAGGAATAGTGCTGAGTTCATGTTCGCACCGCGACAGTTTGCTGGCGCTCCCTCCCTCGATGGTCATATCCCCCCCTACCTAACCCTAGATGGACAGCAACGGCTTACTTCTCTCTATCAGGCCTTCTACGGTGCCGGAGAACATCGTTACCTCTTTGACATGAGGCCCCTTGAGGAGGATATTGACCTGGAGGACCGTGCCTTCTACGAAAGAAAAGATCGAGCAGAGAAGAGGTTCGGCAACATTGAAGCACAAGCTGAGCAATTGGTATTTCCAATGGCTCGCCTATTCGGCATCAAGTTTGGCTTTCAGGGATGGCTGGATGAGGTGCTGGAAGTTCGCCCCGATCCCCAGGAAGAACTCAAGACATTGAAAAGCAACCTGCGAGAAGTCCACGAGAAGTGGTTGCGTCCAATTGAGGAGTACGAGTTTCCAATGGTTACCCTTGAGGAGACGACTTCGGCTGAGGCCATTTGCACAATCTTCGAGACCCTGAACCGCACCGGGGTTAAGCTGGGCGTCTTTGATCTTCTGGCAGCGCGTTTCTGGCCGGAGAAGGTCCGACTGCGAGACATGTGGCAGACAGCCAAGTTGCTATACCGCCAGCTAGATGATTTCAAGATAGATCCATACTACATCCTTCAGGCTGTGGCGCTCTATGCGGCAGACGGCGCTCCCTCATGCAAGAGAGGTGATGTCCTGGAGCTCAAGGTAGACCAAATCCAACGCGGTTGGAAACCAATTGTTGACGCCTTTGCACAGATTCTGCAAATACTCCGGACCGACTGTGGCGTCCTCTTACCCAAGTGGCTGCCTTACAGAACAATCCTGATCCCAATGGCAGCGGCATGGGCTGTCCAGCGGGGAGCGGTGGGACCTCGCGCAGGAGTCAACCGACATAAGCTTGTCCGCTGGTTTTGGTGCTCCGTATTCGCCCAGGCGTATGAACGGGGCCCTAATAGTCAGGCTGCCAAGGACTTTGGCGAATTGAAGCGCTGGATGAAAGAAGATAAGCCCGAACCCGAGACCGTGACTGATTTTACGTTCGATCCGACTGTATTACGCCAGACCACCACCCGCCAGCGAGCTGTTTACCGTGGCACTATTGCCCTGGTTCTCCATCATGGTGCCAGGGACTTCCACCGGGCCGCCCCCCTCAATGCAAATACGATTGTCGGGTACAAAGTTGATGATCATCACATCTTTCCTCAGGCCTATCTACGCGACCACCAGCCTGATGTGCCACCAACCCTCCGTGACTGCGTCCTCAATCGGACGCTCATTGACAGGGAAACCAACATCCGCATCAAGAGCCGTCCCCCCGCTGACTACTTCAGCGAGATCGGAGAGATGCTAGGGACAGAGAAAACGAAGAAACTGCTATCATCTCACTTGTTGCCAATCGGCCCCAATTCGCCACTGCAAAGAAACGAGTTTGAGCAATTCTTGCAGGCAAGGCAACGCGCAATTGGGCAGATGATTGAGGCTGTCACCACAGCCTGAGACCTACAAGCGGCAGCCTTTGCTGGAGGAAGTATGATTGTAGTGCACGAAGACCACTTTCTGGTCAAGGGCCGTTACACCGGCGACTTTGGCGGCGTCTACCTGCACGGGGGGCTATCGCTGATGGAGTGCCTGACGCCGTGGCTGGTGGCGCGGCGGGTGACAAGGTGAAGGTATGTCCAAGCCGTCAACGTTGACCTTGAAGAACATTTTGACACCAACGTCTACCAAGCACAGGCGGCACCCGTCGATAGGATGTCGCCAGTATGATTTGGAAGTTGATGACGACCAGTGCCAGAAGTTTCACGCCTATGCTGGTGACGCACTGCGAGAGGCTTACGTTGACCCCGAGTATTTGGCGTCAGTGTTCGAGAGAGAGGGCTTCTCCGGAGTAGCAAAGCTCTTGGAAGAGAAGTTCCCGTCTGAAGACAACCTCTTTTCGGTGCGCACTGGCGACTTTGGCGAAGTGGTCGGGCATATAGTGCTCCAGGACCTTTTTGGCCTCACGATACCTGTTTTCAAAATTCGTTACAAGACAAACTGGGAGAAAGCAAGCTTTGGCGTAGACATCATCGCATTTCGATTACACGATAAGGACCCACAAAAAGACACTGTCATCTTTGCAGAGGTCAAGACATCGAAGACCAAAGATTATGGGGTTAAACAAGTATTCGAGGAGGTAGAATCGCTTGTAGCCGAGGGACAGTCAGAAGTCAAGCAGAAGATGCGGAATGCCGTTCGATTTGTCAGTGAGCGCCTTTTTGAGCAGCAACAGTATGGACTCGAGCGACGCATCTATCGTTTCCTTGATTGCTACACCAACCCTCACCATGTCGAGGCATTTTTCCCCTTTCTGGTACGCGACAAGCAAACCTGGGGAGAAGATGCTCTGGATGGAATAGCGCTTGACAAGCTCGATCCTGATCGTGTAGTGCTCTGTGTCTTTTTGATTGGCGATCTCGAAGAATCTGTTCAAGCTGCATATGAGATGGCAACCAAAGTAGGAGATGAAATTGGCTAGTCAAGAATACCTCACAAGCGTTCTGGAACAATTTCGAGGGATTCTCAAGGCCTCCGAGTTTGCAGACGCGAGGCGCTCACTGTCGGGGGATAGTCTGCTGGCTCAAATTGAGGAGGAAATTGAGCCAACAGCGACTGCCAGCATTGACGATCTTATCTCGATTGCCTTTCGCATTGAGCAGATTGCTATCAGGCTTTGGACCGATGCTGAGCACGGAATGCAGTATCGAGAACAAGCGAAGGAAGCCTTTGAGGCGGCTGCCAAGTTGTTTGAGCAACTGGCAGAGGCACAATCTATTCCTAGCCGCCGCGTCCATCTGGATTTGTACCTTCACAGTGCTGTGGACTTTTCTCTCGGAGAGTTTCAAGCCAATGCAACTGTGTTGGCCCGGAAGGTGATAGGACGCTTTGAGTTTGAAAACGATGGCCATTCTCGAGTGCTAAGGTCCACGTTCCTGCTGCTCCTGCGCAATCTCACAGATCTGGAAGAAGAACTATCCGACCTTGGCCAAACAAAAGCTGCCGTTGAAGAAACTGTCCAACAGAGGATCGCTTCAGGTGATCTGGATAGAGACGGGGCAATGGAAGAGATTGCGCACTTTATCACTCTGGAAGCGATTCTCAACTTTGCCCGATATTTACGGGCAGGACAAGATGAGCGCTACGAAGTTGCCAGGAGCAAGATTGGGCACTCATTGCAAATCTTCAATGCTATTAGAGACCCCGACAATTTTGTTCTAATGCAACTCATCTCCCTTCTCATCCGTCAAATGCACTTCTCCAGCCTGTGGCACCAATTGGGAGACCTTTATGGCTTTCGCAAGAATCCTATTTTGACCCGCTACATCCGAGTGCTGACGACCGACAAGCGCCCCATCTATGAACTGTGGCAATCACAGATTGAGGCACTGTCAGATACTCTGAGTGACAACAACGCAGTTGTTCTTCAGATGCCTACCAGTGCCGGCAAAACGAGGGTTGCGGAATTCAAAATCGTGCATACGCTAGCCAGCAGCCCTGAACCCGTGCGATGCATCTACATTGCCCCTTTCAAATCGTTGGCTGCGCAGGTTGAAGAGTCGCTTGATTATTACCTTGCCAAAGTTGGATACCGCGTTACGTCAGTGTTTGGCAGTTATGAGAGCGTAGAGTTTGAAGATTTTCTGGTCGAGCAGAGCGATGTACTGGTCATAACACCAGAGAAGCTTGACTATTTGCTTCGCCAGGACAAGGATTTCTTCAACACTGTGAAGCTCATCGCCGTGGATGAGGGGCACTTGCTTGACAACGATGTGCGGGGACTTCGGCTCGAAATCTTGCTTCAACGGTTACGGCGAGCCTTCGCCGATCAGGGATTGCAGCTGTTGTTCATTTCTGCCGTAGTGCCCAATAGCGAGGAGATTGCAATCTGGCTAACACAAGGCGAGCCAGTTGTCGTTGACTCCAAGTGGAAGCCCACCAAGTTACGACAAGGGATCTTTTACTGGGGACCTGATTGGAAAGGCAGAATTCGCTATCCTGATGATGGGTTAGTGCTTATAACGGATCTGGAAAGACGGATTATTCAGAGATTCTATAAGAATAGGCCGGAAAAGCGGTTGAAAAGGCCCAAATACTACCCTGATACCAAGTATGATATTGCTATTGAGTTAGTCCTTGATTTCCTGAAAGCTAGCCCAACTATCCTGTTCACTGCTGTACGCACACACGTGGATAGCATCGCCAGGAATCTTCAACGCCGTATTAAAGAGGTTAGATCTGCTGATGAGGATTTCCATTTAGCACCAGACAGTAAAGAGGAATTGGATCGTCTTGCACGCAAGGTAGAACGGCGTCTCGGGGACGGATTTCTCCTGGCGACTTATATACGGGAGGGATTTGCCTATCACCACGGACAGCTTCCAGATGACCTGAGACGTGCCATAGAGAAAACCTTCCGTCAAGGGCATCTCCCTATCCTGATCGCCACGCCAACTTTAGCCCAAGGCGTCAACTTGCCCGTGCATCTGATGATTGTTGCGAATCTTGAGAGAGGCAGTAGCAGACCATTCCTGGTCAGAGACTTCCGTAACATTGCAGGGAGAGCCGGGCGGGCATTGCACGAGACAGAGGGCCTGGTCATCTTTGTTCAAAAGACACAATCCAGTTGGCTGGTTACTCAAATGTATCGCTATCTGCGGGATGATGCAATGGAGCGAGTTCAGAGCGTCTTGTTCAAGCTGTACGAGCAATTGATCCAACGTAAGTTGGGTATTTCTCTAAAGGAGTTCCTTGAGAATCCTCAAATCGTGGCCTTCACGGATCAAGACCTTGAACTGGGCGACGACCTGGATACAGCTTTCCAAACGCAGATTCTTGCCTTGCTGTATGAGGAACTGCTCGATGAAACTGACCCAGACACAGTGCAGGATGCCCTTGCCCAGATGTTGTTCGGTGTTCAGTGCGAGCGCAATCGCACCTACTATGAACCACTCGTCGAATACAGCAAGCAGCAGGTTCGGTACATCGTTGCTAGATTTCAATCACAAGCGCAGAAGAAGGCTTTTTATAAAACTGGCTTCTCTCTACGAAGCTGCCAGGATTTGGAAAACGAAATTCGTCGCCTGGCGGCAGAAGGCATCTTCACAAGATTGCGAGATCCTTTCACCGAATCGCTTAACAACGAAATACTAGCACGTATCTTGCACCTGGTTTCGATCCCCCAAGAGACCCGAGGAAAATACGCAGGGCCTGTAGATTTGGTCCAGGCAATGATACGATGGATTGACTTCGCTGATCTGAAGAAGTTGATGGTTGAATATGGGGAAACAGATGCAAAATTCCAAAACCCTCTATCCATATCTGATCTGGTTTATCGGCATTTTATGAACGATGCGCCGTGGGCGTTGAATTCCGTAGTGAAGATACTGAGGTATCTGCGAGATGAAGAGAACCTGGTGTTCGACTCCGAGATTGGACTACTTCCATCGTATGTAAAGTATGGTGTAAATATGCCTGTGGCAGCTTATGTCAGCGGTATGGGCATCAGTGACAGAGAAACAGCCCGCACAATGGCAAACTACTACTACCGAGAGGTAAGCCCGGCACTACTACCATCTGTGGAAGAGTTCCAAGAATGGGCGCAAGGCTTGACTTTTGAAGATCTATTGCCAATCCTTCAAGACCGCCAGCTTGTTCAGGAAGTGATGTCCATTTTACGCAGATACAAATTCAACGCTCGTCCCGTTGACTATTTCACTAACCCAGGCACGATTGATTTCAAGACCTATGTGGTCGGCCTACAGTATGAAAACAGGTTGGAGTATCTGTCGGAAGTCAGCGAGGGTGATGAACTCAAACTTGTTCGTGAGCCAGACAACGTCTTCGATCCCCACGCAATGGCAGTCCATACTAATGCAGGCCAGAAACTCGGCTACATCCGCAGTAGCAAGGCCTTCGTGTTATCTACTCTTTTTGATGAGGGCTGGCAATTTAGCTGCTATGTCGAACGGATGTACCCGGCTTCGCGTCATCCAAACCGTCGCCTGTTGGTACACATTCCGCCACCCTTGCCTTTCTGATGTAATAGACAGTGGTTCTCACCAAGCTTGAACTCGCTTGGTCCGACAAAGACAAGGTGTTGCTAGGCCCGCACAGCAACGCCCAACCGGTGTCGGACGCTCAGTTCAGCCGCTGGATGGGAAGAAGGATAAAATGACTCAACCCCAAACCCCCCTCAACATCGAACAAACCTTCCCCCTGCTCCCACTCAACCAACTCGCCGAGCAGGAGAGCCACAACAAGCACTTCTACCGTCCGGCCACCTACGTCCACAAATGGTGGGCGCGACGGTTGGGTTCTGTGTTCCGCACCATCCTGCTGGCTACCTTCCTGCCACCCGGCGAGCCTGTGTGGGAGCGCTACTACCAGCGCCACGACTTCTCCGGCAAGATCGTGCTTGACCCCTTTATGGGCGGCGGCACGACAGTCGTTGAAGCCCTGCGCCTGGGCTGCAAGGTGGTGGGCTGCGACCTCAGCCCCGTGGCCTGGTGGACAGTGAAACGGGCCGTTGAATCGGTCTCCATGCAGGAGTTGCACGATGCCTTCCGCCGACTGGAAGCCGATGTAGCCCCCCGAATCAGGCGGCTGTACCGTACCCGCTGTCATCGCTCCGGTTGTGGACGCGAGGCTGACATCCTCAATGTCCTGTGGGTCAACAAAGCTACGTGCGCCAGTTGCGGAAGCCAGGTGCCTCTGCATGGATCCTACATGATAGATAGTGATCGGGATTTCCGCACGATCCTATGTCCCATATGTGACCATGTCTTTACCACGCGGGATAAACAGGGTGACGCCACCTGCCCGGCCTGTGGTCACGTGTTCAATCCCCGACGAGGACCGGCCGGCAAGGTGAACTTTACCTGCTCCACCTGCGGGCAGACGCAACCTATCCTCAAGGCGGCCCAGCGAGAAGAAGGCCCCTTTCCCCGCCGGATGTATGCCATTCTATACCTGTGCCCGGTTCACGGCCGGGAGATGAAAGCGCCGGATGAAGAGGACCAGGCGAATTTTCTCGACGCCGTGCACCAGTTTGAGCGGGAAAGAGCTACCCTATTGTTTCCACGCATCAAGATTCCAGCCAAGGGCAGAGCTGACCCCCGGCCTGTCAACTATGGCTATACTCATTGGCACATGCTGTTCAATGAACGCCAGTTGTTGGCTCTCTCCTGGCTGCTGGAAGGTATCTTGGAATTGCAGAATGAACGCCCCTGCGAGGCCTTGTTGGGATTGTTTTCCTATTGTTTGGACTACAATACCATCTTCTGCACCTATAATGGGCGGAGTGGTGGTGTTGGGCACTTTTTCACTCACCATGCTTATTTGGTCACGCAAGAGGGATTAGAGAACAATGTGTGGGGTGCGGGTGAAAACTCTGGCTCTTTCTCCGGCGTGTACGCCCGCAAGATGAAACAGGCCCAGGCTTTCCGCGATGCCCCCTTTGAACGTCGTGTGCTGCCCGGCGGTGGCACGCGCCGGGTGCCCATCCCCGGCGAGCGCATTGACGCCCGCTTTGCCACAGGCTTTGAGGAATTGGCTGGCAGTAACGACAAGAACGCCTTGCTGCTGTGTCGCTCGTCGGAGGATCTGCCCATCCCCGCTGACTCCGTGGACGCCGTCATTACCGACCCGCCCTACTTCAATAATGTCCAATACAGCGAACTCGCAGACTTTTTCTACGTCTGGCTGCACCTGGCGCTCAAGGATCGCTATCCACACTTTGCCGCCGAACTGACGCCCAAAATCAGCGAGATCGTGGAGAACCCCCATCAGGGTAAGGACACCGACTTTTTCCTCGAAGGGCTGACCCGGGTGTTCGAGGAGTGTCATCGTGCCGTGAAAGACGAAGGCACATTGATCTTTACCTTCCACCATCGAGAGCCAGAAGCCTGGGGAACGGTGCTCGGCGCGGTGTTGGATGCCGGCTTCTACGTCAGCGCTCTCTACCCTGTACAGGCAGAGCGCGATTTTTCTCTACACATCCGAGATCAGGAAGCCATCGAATATGACGCCATCATCGTCTGTCGCAAGCGCGTGGGGGACGGGCGCATCAGTTGGGAGCAACTGGAGGACCAGATTCATTTCCAGGCGGCCGAAACTCTGGGCCGGTTGCAGACCACCGGCCAGGGCCTGAGCCGGGCCGACGTCTCTGTCATTGTCCTGGGCAAGTGCCTGGAACTCTATTCCAAACACTATCCCAACGTGATGGAGGGAGACCTGCGGGTCCAAGTGGGTGAAGCCGTCGTCCGACTGTGGGGCATCATTGACTCCCTGGCTACCGAGGAGGTAATGAGCCGCCTGCCAGCCGGTCTGGACGAAGTCACCAAAGCCTACGCCATCACCCTGGCCGGCCGCCGCGAGATGGACTTTGACGAACTGAACAAACGCCTGCGTCACCGGGGCCTGAGCACAGCGGCCTTTAGCGATGAAAACCTGATCGAGATTGCCGGCAAGACGGTGCGGCTGGTAGAGCCGGTCAAGCGCACGGCCTACATTGAGACCAGGATGGAACGGGGGCAGTCGCTTCGCGACATCGATCGCGTCCATTACCTCTACGCCGAATACCGCTACGGGGCCGACTTCCGGCAATACCGCGAGCGCTGGCGTTCCCAGGCACTGGACGAACTGTGCCGCTACCTGGCCGAGGTAACCGGCGATACCGTCTACGACAAGATTGTGGAGGCGGCGTTCTGATCGCGCAGACCGTGGACTGTCGTCCACTTTCAGCATCTGCGCTCGCGACGGATGAGGATCCGCCACCAGAGCGCGGACTGTTGTCCGCTTTGAGCATCTGCGCTCGTAGCGGATGACAATCCGCGACCGCTTTGAGCCAGGAGGATGCCATGGAAGCAGGAGCCTACAACATCGTCGAGAAGGCGACAACCTATCCCCCCTGTCCGACCACGCTGAGCATCATTGAGTTCCTGCGCCTGGCCTGGCGCGAGAAGCCGCCGCCAGCGCGGGAGGTCACCATCACCGGGCTGGACACCCTGCTGGCCGGTGTACCCCGGGCCGAGCGCCCACACCTGGCTCTCTTTATCCGGGAGACGTTGCAGGACGCGGCCGACCCGATGACCAACCGCCGCCAGACGGTGCAGTTCGTCCTGCGAGGTCAGATAGACCGGGGACGGTTCTTTGAGGTACGTCAACCCGACGGCCAGTACGTCAACCTGAGCGCTATCTTTGGCACCCGCCTGCGCCAGGAAGCCAACGACTGGCTGGTGGCACCGTTGTGGATCTGACTCGGAAAGGTGCCAACGCAGTGCGTCGCGCGTAGAAACATCTGGTCAGGTGAACACAGGTGACGGGGAGACAGTTTGGATCACAAAATCCGCGAAAGAACACGAAAGGCACGAAAGCTCTTTCGCGTCCTTCGCGTCTTTTCGTGGCTTTCGTGTTCCGGTAGTCTCCCTTCGCTACCCCTCATCGCGTCATCTCTTCCTCTCGCCGTTGTCGCAGCACGGCAAACAGTTGCCTGGAGGCCGGGTACTCAAAATAGGACTCGCTGGTACTGTCCCAGAACTCTTTCAGTTGGCGGTTACCGGTACTCCGTTCGTAGACAAAGGCCTGCAGCAGAACCTCCAAACGGTCGGCGTCGCGCACCAGGCGGCCCTCGGGCGTGCGCCGGTCTTCAAAATCGAGCCACAGTTCGCGGTATTCCGCGCCAAATGGGAAGGCACGCAGGATCTCGTCCAGGGCATTCAACTCGCCGGTGCGTTTGGCCGCCGGCGCGATGAAGCGCAGGGCGGGGTAGGGAATATCGGTGATGTGGCTCTCCGGCAGGTCGTGCAGCAGGGCGATGGTCAGTAACCTGGCGCGATCCAGGGGCTCGTCCATCGCCTGGGCCAGGATGAGGGACAGGAAGGCGACACCGTAGCTGTGGGCAGCGACGCTTTCCGGGTGGACGATGCCCCGGATCATCCATCCGGTGCGGGGCATGACCTTGAGGCGGTTGGCCTGGAGCAACAGGTCGAGCATTTGGGTTGGCGTCACGATGGGTTTCTCTTTCAACCGGCGCCTGTCGAAGGCTCACAGCACAACCACTGAACCCCTTGAGGGCGCAAATTCTTTACAAATGAGTAAGATTTCTGGACGTTTTTTTCACGCTCAAAAACCCGCCTGAAGGCTCTACTCCGGCAAAATGCCAGCTCTTTGTGATGCTATCTATTCCTTTCACCGCTCCAAGAGGGTGGCGAGGATGCCGGCGGCGACGTCGGTGATGGCGGTGGCGTTTCGGAAGGCATCCGCACCCGGGCCGGTGACCAGCAGCGGCACGGGGTTGCGGGTGTGTGCCTTCGACCGGGTATTTTCCATGTTGCCATGGTCAGAGCAGACGACGATGCTGGTTCCAGGCGCGATGGCCTCCAGGAGCCCGGCGAAGAAGGGATCGAGCATCTCGTCGAGGAAGGTCACCGGGTCGAGAGGGCCCCGGCCGTGGCCCACCAGGTCGGGCAGGAAGGTCTCGTACATCACCAGGTCGTGCGTCTGCGCCAGGCGAGCCAATCGCGTCCCGGCTTTTTGCGGCGCGATGAGCGGCACGTCGAGTTGGCTGTATTCTCGCGCCACCAGGTGGGTGATGTCCCAGTAGACCGCGTTGCCCCGGCGCAGGTCATCCATCGTGCGGAAGGGTAGGCCGGCAGCCATGCTGGTCAACGTGCTGGCGGAATGGCACAGTTTGCGCTGTTTCACCAATTGCCAATAGCGCTCAGAGTAGGCATTGGCAAAGGTGGCGTGGAAGCCGGCCTCGACGGCGCGTTTGAGCAAGCTGTGCCGGGCGATGATGTCGCGCAGTTTGGCCGTGGGCCAGGCGGGAATGTGCATCCCCTCGACCGCCGCCGCGTTGACGCCGGTGAAGAGGGCCGTCTGGCCGGTGGCGCTCTGGGGCAATCCCTCCACACCCAGGCAGGCATCCACACCTTTCAGCAACAGGCCGGGCCGGTCCACCGACAGGCCGCCGACCAGCGGGACGCCTAACAGACCCCGCAGGGCCGGCATCCGCGCCGTCCAGAAGGGGTTCGATTCGCCGGCGGGACCCAGGCCCACGCCGTCGAGAAAGACGAACACAAGGGGGGCCATAGCTGGCATATTATATCACGAGTGGGACGAATGAACAAAGTGTTGCCCGGGAGCGTTACACATTGGGGACAAGCTCCTGGAAGGATGAAGCAGGCCATTGGAGGGCCAGCCCACGGAAGAGTCGAGCCATTGGTAGTTTCTGCACCTCGTAGCCAGCCAGTTCCAATGGACACTTGCCCCGGATGCGCTTCTGGGCATCATTGAAGAAGGGAGTAAAGCGGTAGACCTTCTCGAATCGTGCGGGCATCAAAGATGTGGTTAATCTCCTCCTTGAGCGTCTCCACCTCAGGATGAGTCTCAGCGCAGTCTGCACCATACACCTCTTTGACATGTTCCCCCACCTGCTGCAAGGCATGGAAGACGAATTCGTGGTGGACCGCCCTGGGAAAGACGTGGGCGATCAAGGGCCCATAATCCACCCGCATGTCGGTGACCCTGTACTCGGCCGTACAGGACAAGTGCGACCACACGAGGATGGTATCCTTTGGCTCGCAGGGCCAGGAGGGCTGAAAGCCTGGGAATGGGCTAAGGACACCTTCGACCAATTGGGCATTCCCTATGCAGGTGTGATTATGCA
>CAYNKW010000004.1:0-44088 GCA_964397845.1 uncultured Anaerolineae bacterium | reverse complement strand
GGATCACAATAAACACAGGTCAAAGTGGTACAACTTTTGGGGGTAACCTCAAGGTTTAACCAAAGCAATCAATTCGATAAGAGAGTCGTAAAATCTACCTATTCTTTTACCTGCGAATGGATGTTGGCATTGATATTTATTGAGATTTGTGGATGAGTATTCGTTTGTTTTAATCAAATACCTTCTTCTCCATTGTATTGCTCATATCGTATTGATTCAGACATACTCTCAAGTAAAACACTCGCAGCCTCTCCTGTATTACTTATGTACCCTACAATACCACTCATAATACTTATGTGTTTTCTATTTTACCACTAAATATTTGTATACTAATCTAATGTCACTAACAATGTCAAAATCGTGATAGTACAATTGCAAGATATACATAACTGCTATGTAGGTTAAAATACTGATTACACTTATTCCGATGAAAACTGACATAGCAAGAATCAGAGGCTGCTGAATTGGATTCCAGTATGATCTGGATAGATATATACCTCCTGCCATAAATAACGAACTGAACAAAGGAAGCCCAAGGGTGTTAGCATATTTATCCCAAGATGCTTGAGCAATATTTTGCGACAATGGATACCAAATAATAAACATTCCCACCACACTCAGAATTACACATAGAGCTGCTCCTGGAATTCCCATATGAATCGTTAATGGATAGATACCGACTATCATTATTAAGCCTCTAATAAGTTGTATGTAGAATCCAAAATTCGGGCGTCCACTACCAGCAAATAAAGGGCCTCCCGTAGAGACAATAGACTTGATCAATCCCGCTCCAGCAAAAAGTTGCATTGCTGGTACCATCGGTAACCACTTTTCTCCTAGAAATATCCTTGTGAAGTCTGAAGCCAAAAAGACTACTCCTATCGCAATGGGAACAGAAATTGCGATTGTTAGTCTCGTTATTTGAAAATAGGCTTGCTGCAACCTGACTCGGTGATCTTGGATTTTTGAATAGGCCGGGAATGCAACCCTTCCAATTACGTAGGTAATTTCAGTGGCCGGTATGTCTGAGATTTGATATGCCATTCCATAAAAGCCAAGACTTGCTGCACCAAGCAATCTTCCAACACAAATTTTATCGATCTGTGCACCTGTAAAAACCAGTATCCTCGAACCCAAAATCCACTTACCATAACCGAATAACTCTCTTGTCTTACCTAATTCCAAATTAAGGCGCGGTTTGTATGGATGTATTATGTAACTTACGATGCACCTTACAAGATTTCCAGCTAATGACCCAAACACAAGAGCCCAGACACTTTTCAATGTAAAAGCAGCAAAAGTAGCAACAAGAAAGTCGGTGAATATGCCACTAGATTCATAAACAAATTGTTTGTTAAATTCTAATTCTTTGTATAAATAGATGATGCCGATATTAGCAAATGCCTGAAGTAGGATTGAAAATCCGCTAACTCGAATTATACTCTTCGCCGCTGGTTCGTTAAAAAAGTTTGCTGCATAGGGTGCAACAAAATATAAAATGGCAAATAGAATAATCCCCCGTAAAATCAAAACTGTCCAGGCTGTATTGAGGTATTCTTTTATGTCTTCTTTCTTTTGAACTAGAGCCGGCTGAAATCCTGTCTGCGAGAAAGCCTCTAAGGTTGCCATTACCAACAGTGCTGTTCCCATCAATCCGAAATCTGAGGGCGCCAGAATTCTCGCCAGAATCATAAGCCTGGCTATGCCAAATAAATGACTGAACCCTCTTAATGTGAATACCCAAAAACCGCCCTTAACAACTTTCTTTGAAAGGCTTTCATCGGGTTTACTCGGGCCTACAAGACTTCTAATAGTTTCCTTGGCTTTTGGTGCATACATTTTATCTTTCATACCCTATTTTCCTGTGGCAGGATTACAATACCGGAGTCGCCGTCTACTTTATTATTTGTCCATCCGCAATTCGAGCGGTGGCATCCAAAAGATTGCCTGCGGCTACCCAGGTAACTGGGGAAAAAGAGCGCCCGACCGGCCATCTCGGTTGCCTTTCCTGCTTCTCCTACCTCAAATGCCCCGGGGGCAGGAGACTCCAGCGTAGGAATGACCAGAGAGGAGCCGTGAAGCCAGTTTGGGGCGACGTGGAGCTGGCCTCCAGGAAGCGCACGGCGTCGGCGACGACGTAGCCGTCGGCGTCGTCGCTGATCACGACGCTGCCCGCCGTCCCGGCAGCAAAGTCATAGGTTCCCAGGCTGTACCAGACCCCTCCCCCTCCGATAGGCCCGCGTACATTGACCCGCACGGTCGTCTCCCCGCCCAGGTGATGAACCGTGTAGGGAGCGTTGGTCGCACCGGTGGGAGCGGTGCCCCACCAGATGAAGACCTCGTAGCGGGCCGCCTTGGGAAGGTCCGGGACAAATGTGGCCCACTCGCCACCCGTCCCGGCCTCGTCGTAGCGAAAGTCAGCTCCATAGTGGGGATGGATGGAGCCGGAGTAGGTGAGCCAGGAACCAATCACCGAAAACCCAGGATCTGTGTTGTCCACGATCACGTCGGCCGGGGTCGGCGTGGGGGTCGGGGTCGGCGTCGCACTCGCCGTCGGCGTCGGTGTGTCGGTCGGCGTGGCCGTGGCGGTTGGTGTGTCAGTCGGTGTGGGCGTCGCCATCGGTGTGTCTGTCGGCGTGCTCGTCGGTGTCAGCGTGTCGGGGGGCGTGGCCGTCGGCGTCAGTGTGTCGATCGGGGTTGCTGTCGGCGTCAGTGTCTCGGTTGCAATCGCTGTTGGCGTGTCGGTTGCGGTCGCCGTAGGTGTCGGTGTATTGGTGGGCGTCGCCGTCGGTGTCTCGGTTGCCGTCGCCATTGGCGTTGGCGTGTCAGTCGGCGTGAGCGTCGCCGTCGGTATGTCTGTCGGGGTCGCCGTCGGCGTCGGGGTGTTGGTAGACGTGGCCGTTGGTGTAGGAGTCAAAGTCGCCGTTGGCGTAGCCCCATATATGACAACACCATGGAGAGTTGGGGTTTCATCGGCATATATTTGTAATAGATGGCTACCTTGTGATAAATTCCGCCTTATTACAAGAAGTCGTGCTTCTCCGTAGAGCTCATCACCATCGAAAGATCCATGAGTATCCCATCCAAAATCCTCTCCATCTACAACTATTCGAACATCATCGTCGTCAGAACGATAATTATCGTTGGCAGTAGCAGAAACTGCAATAGCTACCTCTTCCTCCCCAGAAGTGGTAAATTCGTACTCCTTCCAAAGATAATTATTACCGCCAGGAGCTTGCTCATTGAGCATATCCTCCAAGATAATATCTCCATTTTCAACTCCGAGAACAGTAACATCATAGAGAAGGGGAGTGATGTCACCATAAATCTGAACCGTATGCTGCCCGGGATTCTCATCTTTTACAAAAACAAGTGTTCCATTATTCCCTATTAAAGTATTACCATCAAAAGAATTGTCTGTATCCCATCCATAATCAATACCATCTATGACTATTTTAATATCATCGTCATCGCTCATATCATCGATGTATTGCTCGGCTCTGGCTGTTACCATTACTACTGTCTTTCCACCTGGGGAAGTATATTCATAACTTTTCCAGAGATACTGTGGCTGGCCAGAACCAATTTCATTAGGTAGTTCCCTTAGCAGAATCGTTCCTTCAGGGGGAATGCTTATTCCGGGCTCAACATCATAAATTTCCATAAAATCTACAACATGAGAACTTGTTCCCGACCATCCTCGAAAATAGTAATTGGAAGGATCCGCCACCTCATAATTCAAGTTATCATTCCATGTTCGTGCTCCCATAATTCGGTTTGGTATTTCTGAGGTTGTCTGGAATACGAGATTTCCGCCAACGAAAAATTCAACTCTGTCTTCGGTCTTTTTAATTTCGTATGTATGCCATTCCTGGTTATTAACGATACCTTCCAAATTAAACATTTGCATTGTACTTACTGGACCATTGATAGTAGCTGCTGCCCAAAAATTGTTAATTGGTTCTCCTGTAGGATCGTTTTGTTCCATGAACCACGCAGCCCAGTTTATCCCATCAGTCCAATCACGCTGTAACCATAATCCCCATCCGTGTGTACCGGGCATCAGTGGGGTGAGGGCTTTAATCCTTGCTCTAAAGGTGAAGTTTAGATAATGACCTGGATTCTCACCAATCCCGCAATTGCTTCCTTCACTAGAGCTTGGATTAGATAACAATATTTTCGCATATCCGTTCATTATCTCAGCTTCATCCGCCACTCCTGCGGAATGGAAAAACCATAAATCTTTTCGATCGAGAAAATCATCCCTTTTATCAGCATACGCTAAATTGCAGTAAAAGGCTATTAATATCAATACTACCAATAGTGACATTATAATCCTTTTTTTCATTATACACTCCTCCTATACCTATAATTGAGCCATGAACTAACCTGGATTATTTGCAAAGATTGAATTTAAGCTTAAAATCACACAACTGTAACGCCTTTTTAGCTGCGTCACAGGCTTCAGTGAGGTAGTCAAGCACGTTGCGGTGCTGCTGCCCGACGTAAACGGCGACGGGAGTGTTCAAATCACAGCAACATCACCTCGTACAGCGCCCGGCCTGTCTCCACGGCGCCATAATCGGGCAGGTCAAGGCGATAATCGGCCTCCCAGCGCAGGTAAGAGCCCTTGCCCAACAGCCAGGCAGCCAGCCGGCCAACGAGGGGCTTTCCCTGGGCCAGGTAAAAGATGATCTCGGCTGCTCTCCGCAGGTGGCGTTGGCGGGCCAGAGGCAAGTGTGGTACAGCGAAATCGAGGGCCTCCATCGTCCGACAAGCCGTCAGCGTCAGTTCCACCGTCGGCCCTTCCACCGTCGTCAGGCGCAACCGACGGAAGTAGCCTGCACCAGTACGTGGCTCCTGCGCCGGTTCCTCACCGTGAATGTGAATGCGGCCGGTCGCCAGCAGTATCTCGTCGTCCCGGGCCAGCATGAACGGCGTGACGTGGGCCGGCGATGTCCCCCGCCCGACGATATCGCCGAAAATGAGTACCCAGTCGCCCGCCAGCACCCGACCCCATGTCCAATGGCTGAAGGCAGCGGGCAGATACAGATTACCCCAATTGTGATCGTGATAGCCGCTGCCGACCACTGCCCGCCGCTGGCCTGCGACGGTCAACATTCCCTCGACGCGGGCACGTGGCAGCGGCACAGCCCAATCGAAGTGATGCCCGCTGGCTGGGTCAGCGAAAAGATGGCCGGTGCCCGCCTTCCAGCCCGGCAACTGCGGCCAGAAGGTCAGTTCAGCCGCCAACGATCCCTGGCGCAGGCTAAGCCGGTAGCGATCCCCCTCGTCAGTAGCCAGGCAATCACCGATCTTTACCCAGCAGCGATCCGGCGCGGCACGGTACGCAGTCCGATCGAAGCGGCCATTAGCGATGACGGGAGGGCCCTCTGGCGGATAGTAGCGCAAGTCCAGCGTCGGCTTGTGATCAATAGTATTATACAACGACGAGTGTAAAGTCGTAACTAGATACGAGCCATCCTCGAAGGCAGCGTCAAAGTACCACCACTCGAAAAAGTTGGGCTCCGGCCGGTAGTGGTCACCATCCTCGGCCGGATCGAAGGGTGCGAACTCCCTTCTGTCTGGGAAGAGTTGGCGATAGGCAGCGATGGGGTAGCGGCTCACGTCACTTCCTCTAGCAGTCGGACGAAGCCTGCGGATCCATCCACATGAACAAGTTGACCGGTGCGAATGCAGCGCGTCGCGTCGGCGACGTTGAGCACGGCAGGCAGGCCATACTCCCGGGCGATGATCGCGCCGTGGGACAACGTGCCGCCAATCTCGGTGACCAGAGCGCCCGCCGAAAGGAGCAGGGGCGCCCACCCAGGGCTGGTGGCCGGCGCAATCAATACCTCGCCCGGTTCCAGGCCAGCGCCATCTGCTGGAGTGTGCAGGACGCGAGCCTGCCCGATGTATGAGCCAGGACTGGCGGCCAATCCGCGCAGCAACTGGCCGCCGTCGCTGCCGGGCGCGACGGACGGCGCTACCGGACGCAGGCGACCGTCGGTCAGTTGGTCGAAAGACGAGGGCGGCACGGCCCTTCGGTCAGCCTCCCACGCCTGGCGACGCTCGGCTACACGCTCCCGGCCCTCACCAGACGCCAGCCTCCCCTCGACCAGGGCCGCGACCCCGTCAGCGGTCAGGAAAAAGATATCCTTTGCACATGTCAACTGCCCGGCCGCAACGAGATGCGCCGCCAAGGCAAGGTAGAGATCGCGCAGGTGACTATGGGCGATGACGAAATGGTACTTGAGATTCTCGCGGGCAACGGTGAAGATCTGCGCCTGATGCAACAGGCGGCAGAAAAGCCAGCGTTTCAGCGGACCTAGCCGATTTTCGATCCGGGCGATGGCCGCCAGACGAGCAGTGGACGGATCGGCAACAGGCCTCTCCGCACCGGCGCGCACCTGCGCCTGGAGCGCACTCAGGATGATCGCCGGGGAATCGCACCAGCGAGGCGTGGCCAACTCGAACTCTTGTGCCGCGCTGTGGCCGTGCTTGGCCAGGAAAGCCTCGATCCGGGCCCACATCGCCTGTCCCGCCTCCGTCTCGGCCAGCCGGGCCGGGAGCGCTTCAGGGGTCGTCGTCAGCACCAGGGCACGCAGATTGTCATCCTGGCAAGTCTGTTGGGCCAGAGCGGCCAAGGCCTGACCGGCCTCGGCGCTACGCACCCCCGTGAGTCCAGTCGTCAGAGCAGCCACGGTGGTCATCCCGTCACCCCAACGGGCCAGCAGTTTGTCCAGCGTCTGGTAGAGCAAGTCACCCATCACGGTCATGGCCAAGTGAACCTCCATCGCCGCAGCGCCCAGGCGGCGCCAATCGGCCAACCGGTCCAGTACGTCGGCCGGGGTCAGAGCCGCCAGGTTCAGCCCCTCCTCAGAGCGGCGCCACTCCAGGATCGCTCCGATGGCTCTCTCGCTCTCCCCTGGCAGGCGGCGCAGCAACAGGAATGCTCGCAGGGCCGTCAGTGCCAGCCGGGGAATGGCTTGCCAACTGGTGCGCGAGAAGTAGAAGTGGCCCAATATCGCCTGGAAGAAGGTCTGGTTGAAGTAGACCCGGCCGTAGAAGCGGCCAAACAGGTCAGCGGCTGAGTAATCGCCCACGCCCAGGCGGCGCAACACGCCCGTGAAAGAACGGTTGCCCAGGGGGTCAAGCACCGACCAACTGAGCGGCGTGACCGGATCCGGTATCACCTCTCCGACGTTGTCGCGGGTCCAGCGGGTAACAACCTCGCAGAAACCAGGTTTTTCAGAAAAAACCTGGTTTCTTGAAGCGGTGGTGATCGGCCGTGCCTGAAGAAGGTGCACGCGCCCGGCATCGCCCAGCGCCCACTCCACGTCCTGGGGCTGACCCGCCCAGGACTCCACCTCCTGCGCCAGGCGGACGACAGCCGCCAACCGGGCAACATCGAGCACCCCATCCCCGGAATCTGGATAGGGACTTCCCCGCTGGATGACGTAGCGGTATAACGTGGCCCGACCGCTTACCAGCGCCTCGCCCCCCCCGGCGACGGCCTCGACGACGACCACGTCACGACGGCCGCTGAGGGGGTCGAGGGTAAAGGCAACGCCAGCCTGAACAGCAGGCACCATCCTCTGCACGACGACGGCCATTGCCGGCGCGTCGCCCTTAAAACCCAGGCAGCGGCGATAGGCCAGCGCCCGCTCGCTCCAGAGAGAGACCCAGCAGCGGCGCACCGCCGCCAGCAGTGCGTCGGAGCCGACGATGCCCAAGGAGGTCTCATACTGGCCAGCGAAGGAAGCGGCCTCATCGTCTTCGGCGAGGGCCGAGGAGCGGACCGCCACCTCGTCCGCCCCCAGCGCCAGGTAAGCATCGCGGATGGCAGCGGCGATGGCGGGTGGCATTTTCACCTCCTCGAAGGCTGGCCTCATACGTGCCGAGGCTGCCGCCGGGTCGTCATCTGCCAGAGCGGCGGCGACGAGGGTGTCCAGGCCGTTGGCGGTGACGAAGGCACGGTAGGCATCGGTCGCAACAATGAAGCCCGGTGGTACGGGAAACCCCGCCTGACAGAGCCGGGCGAGTGCGTAGCCCTTGCCACCTGCCTGGTTGCGCCGGGCCTCCTCAATCTCATCAAAATGCAAGATGAACTCAGCCATCAGGTTCGCCCCCCCCGCTCCCACTGATCCCAAGAGCAATCGCTTGCGCGGCTTCAACGCCGGGTAGGCCAACAGACGCAGTTTCTGCCTGCGGCTCAATTGGCCGCCCAGGAACAGGACTTGCATCACTTTGGGGTAGAAATTCCCATCAAGCCAGCTGAAGGGCAGGAGTGCGCGGGTGAGACGCGACTGGAAGCGAATCGTTCGATAGCGGAAGGTCGCCTGCCAGCGGCTCTGGTAGCGCGATAGAAAGGCCGCCGAGAGATCACCCACTGCCAGCGCCTCACACGCCACCTGGCCAGCGAGCCGACCACCTGCCACGGCATTTGCGATACCTGCTTCGGTCAGCGCTTCTACCATCCCTGCCGCATCTCCAACGGCCAACATCGAATCATCGTAGATACGCGCCGCCGGGACAACCGGAATGTGAGCACCAGCGCGGCGGACAATCGGCCGTTCGCGCAGGTCGGGCCGACTCTCAATGAAGGCTTGCAGTCGTGCCTCCAGATGACGGCTGCCCCGCCGCGAGGGCAGGATGGTGATGCCGACGTTGAGCAGATCGCGCTTAGGGAAGACCCAGGCATAACCCCACGGGCTGAAGCAAGCTCCGAAGTGAACTTCATAGTGATCCAACAGCGTGTTCGGCCAGGCAAGTTCGTAAATCAGGCCCACTGCAGCAGTGGTTGGCGCACGGACAAAGCCCAGGTTTCCAGAACGCGGGGCCAGCGTGTTCGGCCCGTCGGCAAAGACGACCAAGCGGGTACGATGGGTGATCTGGCGATGATCCGTCAAGTCGGTGACAGTCACCATCACCCGCCCGGTTGCCTCGCGGACGACAGCACGGGCCCAGGTCCGGGTAAGAAGTTCTGCGCCAGCGGCGACAGCCTGTTCGGCCAACCAGCAGTCCAGATCACGCCGAAGGGTAGTGACGTGAGGGGTAATGAGCGTGGTGACGCCCCAGGGGAAGTAGTGCTCGCGGCGCACCATCCGCTTGTGGATCAGGTCGTTCGGCAGGCCCATCTCCTCCACGTCCGCGCCCTCAATGCCTCCGCCGCAGACATTGCGCTGGCCAGGATACGCACCGCGTTCCAGCAGGGCGACGCGCCAGCCCCCCCGGGCAATCTCGCAAGCGGCCGACGAGCCGGCCGGCCCAGCGCCAATGACGATGACGTCGAACATCACACCTTCTCCCGCTGTCCCAGGCGGGCCAGCAGTGTCCGCATAGGCCAGCTCCCCGCCCAGCGACCAGGATCGTACAACCTGTACAGCAAGACCAGCCCCAAGGTGAAGATGAGATTAGGCCAATAGTAGATCGTCAGCCAGATGGCTAAGTAGAGGGGGAGAACGACCGTCGGGAAGGGATGGTGGATCAGGTGCAGCAGGTCGCGTGGGGGACCTTCAGGGGATTCATCGTAAGGGTCCACCCACTCGTCACGTTCCAACCGCACCCAGGCACGCCCCAGGGTGAACGACAGCAGCACCAGGTAGGCCATCAGCAGTGGCCAGGCGGGAGCGACCGACCAGCCCCCCAGATGGACAGACGGCACGTCTACTACCAAGACGATGAGAACAACCCCCAGCAGGAGCGCCTCCAGTTCCAAGCTGAGGCCGTAGATGCGGGTCATGGCCGCGTGGCCCAGGCGGACAGCGAAGGTGGTCGCACCAGCGGCTTCATCCCGCTCCCGGTCACGCATCTGGTGGCCCACGTCGGAGCAGATGCCCCGCAGGGTGATGTAGGCGATGAAAGCCAGCGCTCCCCACGTGCGCAGGTGACCCAGGGCAGCAAAGGCCATCGCAGCGGGTAGTGGCTGCTGCGCAGCGATGGTGGCGACCAAGCCCAATACACCGCGCTCCTTGAGACGCACCGGCGGCAGGGAATAGAAGGTCGCCACCAGCGCCCAGACGATCCACAAGGGCAGGAAATTGGGCCGGCGGGCGAAGGGCAGGCCGCACGCCACCATCACGCCAAAGACCGCCACCACCACCTGCGACGCTTTTGTGCGGCTCATCCCGTGAAATGCGTTTGGTTTGCCGGCCAGCCGGTCGAGTTCGACGTCGGCCAGGTCATTGATCAGATAGCCATAGGCCGTTAAGGTCATACTGAGGACAAGGAACACTCCCATGTCGCGGACGTAGTCCATGCTGAACCACTGACGCGCCAGACCGACGTAGAACAGCGCCGCCACGTTCTGCCAGACCGAGTTGTAGCGGATCAGACCCCAGTGACGCCAGGCAAGAAGACGCACAAGTTTCTTAATTGACATCCATCCCCTCTTGACGACTTCCACTTGGGTAGATGAGCTCGGAGTGTACCCAGCGTCAGTCTATATAGCCCAGCCCCCTCAACCGTTCCTTTAGGACCTGCTCTTCCTCTTCAGGCAGCGCCGCCGAGGCGGTATCCCTTTTGGAGAGCTCAAGATCCTGATAGCGGACCTCCCTATCCATCTCAGATCCCTCCTCAAACAGCTCCCCCAACACCCTGCCATCCATGCCAACAGGAACATCAATATCCATGATGTGAAGAATAGTCGGAGCCAGGTCGAGAATTTCGGCGCCGGTGATACATCGCCCCTGGGCAATACCCAGGCCGTAGGCGGCCAAGATGCCATCTCTGGCAAAGTTGTGGCTGGCCATCTTTGGTGAGGGTGACGCACGGAGGAAGACCTTTCCCACTATAGCGCACTTGGGCACGTATCCATTGGTGGCCAGAAAAACAATGTCTGGAATCTCATTCAGATACTTGCCCGCGTATAGCTCTTCCCTGCGCCAAACACCTTTAATCACCCTCTCGCCGCGCCCATCCTGGAGCACCCTCAGCTTCCCTGTGATCTCGGTTATGATGCGGTCGTACGTCCCTGGTGCGACATTCTCGGTCAGAATCCGGATGCCCCAATCCTGGTCGAGAAAGGCGATGCTCCTTTTCCAATCCACGCCGGGCAGACTGCGGTAGAAGTTGTGAGCGAGACGAGATTGAGTGGCCGGTCTTGCTGCTGTCTGTTTACGCCCTCCGATTAGCAGCTTCCAAAGTGACAACAAGCGCTTGCTCGACGTAAGCTTGCTGGCCAAGGAGTAAGCCCAGGGCCAGACCCAGTTCCCCAGCCTGCCACCTTTCATTTTGAGATAGCCTTGCTGCATTAGCCAGGTGTTGGTGTGAAGTGCCTTGTCGTAAAAACCATTGAACCCATGGTCGGACATGATCAGCAGAACGTGATCCGGCAAGGAAACCAACATGTCGGCCAGAACTCTGTCCACCTCCTGGAAAAAATCCAGCATTAGGGTTGGTTTGCCCCAGCAAAAGTGTTGAATAACATCAGTCTGGCTGATCCAGAGCAACAGGAAGTCAAAGTCACCCTCCAAAGCGAGTTCTTTGAAAATCCAGTAGCGTCGCTGGAGAAGCGTTTTGAGTTTCTCAACTGCCGACCGGTCACCGTCTCGAAGGCCAGTCCAAATCGCTTTTAGTTTGCTTTTTCCGATGTGGAAACCCTGGGTTTTGGCTCGCACCGCTTTAGGGTACGTGTACTCGGAGTCCTTGCATGGACAGACCCCAGATACCATAACGCCATTGATCGCCTGCGGGGGGTAGATGGTGCTCAAGTTCACGATGCAGGATTTGTACTCGAACTCTCCCAGCACATCCCAAATGGCTTTGTACTTGATGTCCTGCGACTTCACAAGAGTTCCGTCCGACATGGTGAAATCAAAAACGCCCAGAGCACCAGGGTTCTTTCCAGTGTAAAAGGCGGGAAGTGCGGGGCTGGTGCGACAAGGTATTGTGCTCAACAGGGTACCATAGGCACCCTGCCGCACCAGTCTGGCAAGAGTGGGTAGATGCCCCTTCTCGATCCACGGATCCAGTAACCGCCACGATGCTCCGTCCAACCCGACTACGAGTACTTTTCTCACGTCAACATCTCCTAACGTTCGAGTTCGGCTGATCACGCAGGGCACAGAACCTAGCGCTATAAGTAGCCGCGTGACTAAGGCAACATATCCTTCCCCAGGATAAGCGGCAAATACACATGGGCTGCCGGCATCCGAACTGTCAAGATGGCAGTGTCACTCTCCCTCCTATGGGTACAGGTACCGGCCGCGGTCCAAGTGCCGGTCACGGTCCAGGTACCGGTCACCTCGGTAGTGTAAACGTTGCCCTTCCAGTGACCACCAGCACCCTGTTCAATCATGTAAACGCCGGAGGCAGTGACATCCCAGTCGTTACCGTAGGCGTCGTAGGCGGTCAACGTATAAGAAATCGACTGCCCTGCCATACGTATAGCTGCGGCAGGCACCAAGTCCACATAGTCCAGGAGGGCGTGGTCCACCGTTAGTGTAGCGGTGTCAACCTCGCTGCCGTAGGCCCCAGTCACTATCCATGTGCCTGCTACCTCAGATGTGTACACGTTGCCGCTCCATGCGCCGCCCGCAGGGAGTGAGATAATGAATGTCGTCAACGTCGCCACGTCACCCAGACTGTTGTGTTGAGCGTCAAACGCCTCTGACGTATAGGTCTGCGCCTCCCCAGCCATGATGATAGCGGAGGTGGGTGAGATGACAATATGATTCAGATCTGCCAACAATACTGTCAGCATTGCTGTGTCACTCTCGCCGCCATAGCTCCCGGTGACAACCCAAGTACCGGCCACTTCGGTAGTGTAAATATTGCCCGTCCAGTCGCCGCCAGCGGCCTGCTCGATCGTGTAAGTGCCGGAGATGGTGACATCCCAGTCGTTGCTGTAAGTATCGTAGGCAGTCAACGTGTAGGAGATAGACTGCCCTGCCATCTGCATAGCCGTGGCCGGCGTCAGGTCCACGTAGTCCAGAGGAGCACGGTTCACAGTCAGCGTAGCGGTGTCAACCTCGCCGCCGTATGTCGCCGTCACTGTCCACGTGCCTGCCAGTTCAGTGGTGTAGACATTCCCCACCCAGTCACCGCCAGCGTCAGGAGTAACGGTGTAAACACCGTCAGCTGTCACATCCCAGTCGTTGTCGTAGATATCGTAAGCGATGAGGGTGTAGGATATGGTCCGCCCTGCCATGCGCGTGGCCAAGTCAGGAGCAAGCACAACGCGGTCGAGCGAACCGTGTGATTGCCCTTCACTTAGGACAAAGGTGCGGGAGCTACGCGCTGGCAAGGTAGCGTTAAAGACCAGGGGGGACCCACTGACCGTCGTCGTCAGTACCGGGGTTGAGCCGACCAGGTTGTCGTAGACACGTAACGTCGCCTCCTGCCAGGGAAAATTGTAGACTGCGAAGGACCGGTCGGCCAGTGTTGTACCTCCTCGGTTGACTACCCAGAAGGTTACTTGGACCTCGTCGGTGACGACCCGACGTGCCGTCAGGACGTCCACCCCAGAAGGAGCGGTGTGAGAGATGATCTCGCCGCCGCCCACAAGGTGAAAGAAGTTGGCGTAGACCCAGTACGCGGGTTTGCGCTCCCAGTCCCCACGCCAGTCCCTAAAGAGGCCCATGCTGTTGTAAGGTTCACCCGCCAGCGGCCACTCGCTGATAGGATGTTGCAGCGGCGCGATGCCCGCCTCCCACAAGGTTGCCAGAGCCCAGCTATGCCACAGAGCCCCATCAATACCCTCACTCTGATACTGCCGACTACCATACTCGTCCAGGTAGATCGGCAAGCCAAAGGGGGCCAGCGCTGCCGCCCGACTCAGAACCGCGTTCAGGTTATATCCTGAAGGCGAATAGTAATGGTATGTTAGCCCATCCAGATAGGCTCCCTCTGGGTAGTTATTCAGTAGGTCGCGCACAATGCTCGTACCGAGGCACTCGGCCAGACCTATGAAGGGGATCTCGGCATTGACAGACTGGATCGCCTCGTGGGTGACACGAACGACGGCGGCGATGTCATCCATTGTCCAATCCTGCCAAAAACATGCCACCACCGGATCGACGCCGCAGCCCAGGTCTGGCTCATTCATCGCCTCAACCATGATCCGCTCCGGCGGAAAATCCAGCGTCTCGACCAGGTAGCGCAGCACAGCCTCAATGAACTCACGGTATTCAGCCAGGTCGTTAGGCGGGTGGGGAGCGACGTCGAATGGAAATGGGGATCCGGGATGAGGAGAGTTATCGCTTAGCCAGGGTGCCAGATACGCAAAGTAAATCAAGATGTTCAGGGTCGGTTGATCACGCAGGGCCTGGAACCAGGCTTGATAAGTGACCGTGCGACTGATACTTGACACGTTGATGGGTGTATCCAGCAAAAAACCGTCCCAGTTGATCACATTGGGGTCGCCGTTGTCGTTTACAGGCTCGACTATCGCCTGAGAGATGGGCACACGCACCAGCGAAGGCCCCAGTTCAGCCCAGCGTGACGACCACAGCGCGGCCTCCTCATCGGTCCACCAGAGATTGGTTCCGTAGGCTGGTGGCGGTTGGGCAACCACGGCGTCAAAGTCGGCTACAAAGTCGTAATTGGTCTGAACAGCGGGCACCTCAGCGATGCACGCCGCCAGTGCCAAAATTGAGGTCACAATAATTGCTGCTTGCTTCATGCTCGGCTGGTCCTATCTAGTGATCCCGACTGACCACAAAGTCTGCCAGTGATCGAATCATTCCAAGAGCGGACATACCCTGGTGGTCTCACATGCCCTCTTCAGACAAACACCCCCTGTTAAGTTCAAGGTGCAACCCGGATGGTCAGCCGATCAGGGGGTGCAATGATCTTGATAAACCCATGAGGATCGGGTGAAACCATCACTCTTTCTATAACGACTTCAGGACTGCTTTTCAGATTGGGGACCCAATGATACTTCAATACGATCTCGGAGCCTTGCAAATCCCACAACTCAATTTGATGATTGCGGACAGTCAACTGGCCCATCCCTTCCAGGAAGTGGTTGCCGGGTATCTTGACCAGGTAGATTCGGGCAAAACTTAACTCTTCAATAGGTTCAACTAGGTCTGGTCGGGCGTCGAAGAAGGTTCGGCTCGCCTGGGAGTGGACAATTACCCAATGGATATTGTAGAGGTCAAAGTAGTCAGCCATCTGAGAAGTTGTCATCGTCTCAATGGGATGACCGAAAGGGCGCCCGTCCACAAAGTCGACGGGTCCGCCCCACGGAAATGGGCCTCCAATGAAGGCTCGTTGGCTGGTATAAGCCAGGTATCCTGCTGACGCATTGTGTTCAACCAGCCAGGAACGAGAGTCCTCAAACAGGATCCGCCCTTCCCTAGTGGTGTTGGCCTGCAGCCAGTTGACCAGCTTTTCTGCTTCCTGGCTGGGTGGCTGGATCAGGGTGATAGGTTCCTGGGCGAAGACTCTGACGTGTTGAGGAGGGATTACGGGCCATATACTGAGTGCTAGAAGAACGACGCCAGCACCCAGTATATGGCGGTGTCGTGACCTGCTCCGTATCACGTTGTACACATAGTGGCCTCCTACTGCTGTGGGAATCGCCAGCCACAAGTAGGCGACAGGGACGTTGCGAGCTGGCTGCAATACGGCAAATGTTGTGCCCCAGTACCCAAGAAACAGTAGTACCGCTGGCAGGATGGAAAAGAGCAGGATCAACACTAACTTCCGCCGACGCCACCAAGCATACACACCCACTACCATACCGACCAGGAACAGCCGGTGTAATGGCGTCTCGATGAGCATACCGACGAAGAGAAAGGCTACCGCTGTGATCAGAAAAAGCCACGCCACCTTCTGCTCGCGTCGCCAGAGAAATGCACTCACCAAAACTGCACCAGCGCACGCCAGTAATAGCGGTAGCTTGGCTTGTATACTGCTGACCATATCCAGGTGCAACGCGCTCGACCCATGCGGCTGCGAGTAAAGCAGATGCCCGCTGATCTTGACAAACCACTTCCTGACTGCCAAAAGCGGCCCCATCCAGGGCCATTGCGCCACTACGGCGATACTGCCCAGTAGAAACAACGCACCATGCTGCCTCAAGGCGAGCCGTCGGAACCGGGTTAAATAGACAACCGCGCAGCCGGTAACCAGAAAGATGACCGACAGGGCATGCACCCAACAACAAACGGCAGCAGCCAGCCCAAATACGATCCCATGGCACCAGCGCCCATCCCGGACGTAGGCGCACAGCGCGGCTATGCTGAACATGGCTAGCGGCACGCTGACCAGGAAAGAGATCAGGCCAAAGTAGAAGAACCAGTAAAGAGTCGAAGTCCACCAGTAGGTCATGGCCACAATTGTAGCTACTAGTGCCTGTGAAGGCGACAGCCCAAACCAGCGACAGGCCCGGTAGATCAATAGCGGCGTCAGTACCACCCACAGCACTACATACAGGTTGAAAGCAAGTGCGGTTGGTACAGAAAGGTATAACAGCAGATGAACGAACCACGTCCACCCTTTGGAGCCCAAATTGGATATGATTCCGAGTGGATAACCGGCGAAAAAGAGGTCGCTATAGCCCCAGGAACCACCCTGCGTCCTCATGAGGTCGCTGATTTCGGCGACCTGTGAATAGTGGTAGGAGTAGTCCCAACGCATGAACGGCCAATCGGTCAGTCTGGTGATCGGCAAGATCGCTGCAACCCATAACAGATACAGTCCCAAAAGCAAACCCTGTACTGCTAGCAGTCTGCGGATCTTGGTGATGGTGGGTTTGGTTTGTGTTGGGATATCACACACCAAAGCAGTAACTGATTTACTCATCGCTCGCTCATTTTTTGGCGAGTTTCTCAAATTAACAACCTCCATATGTAGGGGGAAAGGGTCTCCCTCGAGATTCTTCGCTCACTCTACTGCGACACACTCTGCTCGACGGTGAGAGGGGACAGTGATTCCCGCAGGGGATCGTCCCACGCCCCGGCGACGAAACCGATGGACCAGGCGTACAACCCCAGCAATAAGAACGGCAACGCGGGCCAGTGCTGCCGGATGACCCCTGGTCGCCAACTGGCAAAGTGGCTCACGGTGCGCAAGAACTTGACCAGAGGCAAGAAAGGAATCGCCAGCAGCGCCAACAGCGGCGATCGAGCCAGGAAGGCTCCTTCCTCGCCGGTTAATTCCAGCACTTGAGCGGTAATATGTCCAATGCGGCGCTGGTGTTGCAGATAGGGCCGCCACTCGGCTCGATGGATGTGTTTCACCTGAATGTCTGGCTCGAACCAGATGGGGACGCCTTGCTGTTCCAGTCGCCAATGAAAAAGCAGATCTTCCTGTGGATAAAACGATGTGGGAAACCCACCAAAGCGGGAAAAAATCGAGCGCTGGTACGAGATGTTGCAGGTAGGCAGGTGACGCATCAGGCGAGGTTTGCCGACGGCGATGAACTCGCGGAACTCGCCCAAGAAACTGGCCCAGGCCAGAATCTTCTCCGGATTGCCGTTCTCTATGCCGCCGCCTACGATAGGGTGGCCTGCCCGTTGCGCGGCGACCATCCGCTGCAACCATTCGGTGGGGGCGACGCAGTCAGCATCCAGGCAGGCAATGATCTCTCCACACGCGCGGGCAATGGCCAGGTTGCGGGCGGTGCCGGGGTCAGTTTTCTTCTCGCGGTGAATGAGGTGCACCTGGGGAAACTCTTGCGCGATGATCGCTGGCGTTTCGTCGCTAGAACTATCTACCACGAACACTTCATAGGGTTCATCAAAGTCTTGGGCCACGATCGAGGAAAGGGTAGCCTGGATGGTAGCAGCGGCGTCGTAAGACGGAATGATTACAGTGACCACAGATGCAGGCTCTTGAGCATCGGCGGACGCCTGAACTTGCAGGGTGGGAAAGATGTGTTGCGTCAGTTGGGTCACCTCGTGACGGCAATTCGGGCAGACCAATCGAGGTGCCAAGAAACGCGTCCCACAATGTGCGCAGGAGTGACCGATCATGGCATAGCGTTCCTGGTTGTAGCGCCAATATCCTGGTAGGGTCACAATTGCCCTCGCTTTCCTGGTACTACGACATTATTTTGACATAACGACTTGAAAGAAATCCATTTTCTCCTGCCCTGGGGCTGCTCTGGTTGGTAAATCGGCTCTGCAACGCTGGCGGATTGAGGTTGCAAGCGCCAGAAAACGGGTTTCTGGAACAAAGCCACGTTGTAGTACTAGGCAGACAGGCCGCCATCTCCTGGCATTATGACTGAAAAAAGCAGGGTTTCCGTGTGTAATTGGTTAGAAAGCGGTTAGAATTGCTATGTCAGGACAGGATGCCGGCCTGGCGGGCCCAGGCCACGGTCAATGCCAGGCCCTCAGGGTAGTCTACAGTAGGGTGATAACCCAGCTCTTGCTCCGCGCGGCGGCCATTGAATCCCCGATTGATCGTCAGCGTATCAATCTTGTCCCGGGTGAGGAACGGTTCATCACCTAAAACCCGGAGGCCTAATCTGCGATGGAGAGTGTACACAGTTTCCATCATCCGGGCAGCAGCTTTGGCGGACATGAGAGGGATGTGCCAGCGAGGCGTCGGGCGTCCCAATAAGACACAGGCCTGGACAATTAACTCTCTCATGGTAATGGGGCGGCTGCCGGGGATGATGTAGACTCGGCCGAGCGACTGATCACCTTCGCCAGCCAGGATGATCCCTCGCACAGTGTCGGTGACGTAGGCCAGATGGACGTGGTTGCGACCGTTTCCCACCGGCACGAAACGGCCTGTCGCCAGCAAGGTGAGGAGTTTAGTCACCATGCCGTATTCGTCGCCGGGGCCGTAGGTGATAACCGGGCGAACGACGGTGGCCACCAGCCGGTCTCTCCGGGCGCAATCCAGCGTCAACTGCTCGGCCAGGGCTTTGGTGTGGTGATAGTTGAACTTGCCGTCGTTTGTGCGATAGGGGTAGCTCTCGTCAATGTCCAGTGTGCCGGGATAGCCCAGCACACCCACCGAGCTACAGTAGACAAAGCGCGCACCTTGGTCCGCAGCAGCGCCCAGAAGGTGGCGTGTCCCTTGGACGTTAACAGCGTAATAGTCTTGGAAAGGCTGTCCCCAGCGGTCGCGGATGGCCGCCAGGTGATAGACCTGGTCTACGCCCTCAACGGCCCGGCGCAACGAGGCGGCGTCGGTAAGATCTCCCACAAAAGGCATTGGCCCGTTGAAGCTGTTTTGAGCGGACGACGTTCGAACCAATACTCGGACCTGGTGTCCCTGAGCGATCAGGGCGTGTGCCAGGTATCGGCCGATAAAACCGGACGCGCCGGTGACCAGAACTTTCATGGCCGCCCTTTCGCTTCCCCGATATGATGGGGCCCCGGCCACCAAGCCGGGACCTTGCAGGATTTGCCTCGTGGATTGCACGCTGCCTCAACAAGATAGACGACGAGGTAGCAGCAGATACGGGCCTATACGGCCGGTTGATAGCCGATAAACGCTGATTCGAGCTACATCTTTTCCCCCAGGATGCCTACGTGATGCGCAAAGAGTTGCTTGACAATGGGCAGTCGGCTGTTCTCGATGAAGGAGAGGCGCTCCATACGGGCGTGGACTTCCGGGTAGCGCCAGGGATCAAAATAAGGCAAATCTTCGGCATCCCAACGGTAGCGATTTTCCGGTTTATCTTTGTTTGTCAGGGGCTTTAAGAACGGGAAAAAGTCCGCCATCATCTGGTTGATGTCCACAATGTCCGGCCACCAAGGGATATCTACCCACATGGGTTTGTGGACCTTTAAGCCGTGCTCTTCCAAGAGGCGTTGCCATGGTTTCGGCGCTAGCAGTTCCACCGGGCCGTGATCCCACGGCTCACCGGTGACCCGGTGATGCAAGCGGTGAAGCCAGAAGCCATAGTTTCGTCGGTTGGGCACAAAGATCAAGACGTAGCGCCGGGAAACACGGAGCATCTCTTTCAGAATCTCCGCAAAGTTGTCCAGGCGAGGGAGAACGTTAAAGCTCCAGACCAGATCAAAGCTATTGTCAGGAAAATCGAGGGCTGGTTCTGGAGAGACAGCAAAAGTGCCGCGCGACCGGCAACCTGTCGCACCCCAGGCACGTTCGGCCAGGTTGGTCATCTCTTGATCGGGCAACACGACATAGACTTGAGCACCGTGGCGGGCCAACACCAGGCTGTTGAGGCCCGCAATGCCCGTCATGCCATCGAAAGGCCCTTCCAGGACAGTGCGTATATCGAGTTCCCGGACCAACCGGGCCAAAAGTTTATTCAGCGCATGTCGCTCATAGGTTGTACCCAGGCCCGTATCGTAGTGAGTGATCTCGATGGTGCTCATGGCTCCCTCCTAGTCTTACGGTATCTCGATCAATTCTTTGGTGGTCTCAGCTACCGGCCAGATGAACGACTTGTGCCGCCGTACAGAGTAGTCCATGAAGCCTTTCAGGCGGACAGCCACTTCCAAGGCGATGACGGCCGGCCCCCAGACAAGATAGCGCCAATCGGCCTTCATCTCGGCGAAAAAGAGGGGCAGGATACGCCAGCCACTCATAGTAGACACGCGATAGCCCAGCATGTCACGCACGTAGAGGTGTCCGGCGTAAATGCGCCGTCGCTGCTTGAAAAGGTCGCATACCGTTTCCGGCCCTCGATTGTAGACGATAGCCTCGGGCACGTAGCGTAGCGCCAAGCCTTGACCCAGGATGAGCGGCTCGATGCTGGCCTCGTCCACGGCCGAATCGTAGGGAATCTGTCGAAAGATATTGCGGAAGGCGATGAGTTCCCCCATCTTGGGGCGGCGTAGCGAAACGCGGTGGTGCAGGTTCCACATCAGGTGGGCAGTAAAGCCCATGAACTGACGAGGGTCATTGGTGGGTATAGGACGCCCCCCTGTCATGCCGACGTTGGGATCGGCAAAGGGAGCCACGAGATTCTCAATGGTATCTGGGCTGGGCAAAGTATCGGCGCTTTCCAAGACGATGATCTCTTGCCGTGTCTGCTGCAGCAACAGGTTGATGGCCGAGGCTTTGCCCTCACGCCGCGACTGGGTGTAGAGCTTGATGCGGGGATCTAGTGCAACGTACTCACCGACAATCTTCTCGGTGGGGTCCGTGCAACCGCTCGCCACGACGACTATGTCGGCGATGGACACCGTTTCCAACCTTTGCCGCAGCAGCGCGTCCAGCAAGCGGCCGATGTTTGCTTCTTCGTTGTAAGCCATGATGGCAACACAGCATTTTAGCATCTGTGTATCCTTTGGAGGTTCGGTCACTCTGAGTGAGATGGACAACGATACCATTGCGATGTGATGCCACGCTCAGATGGAAGTTTTGTGGCTTCGAGATATAGCAGTTAAAATGAGTCTGGCTGGAATGGCTTGGACAACCCTTGCGAAGGTTTCAAAGAGCCATTGAAATGGGCATTTGCTCGCTGACAGAGGCAATTTCGGCCCAGAGTATCCCACTAACCTTCGCAAGGGTCAGGTTTCCAGGTTGTTTTAGCCACACTCAAATGGTTTTGTAGCCGTTCAGGGGGAAAAGTTGGCCCTCTATCCGCCAATCAGCATCCGCTGCCTACCGCTGTTTGACGACGAGTGGCAGAAAAGTCGCGTGTCTGGCAACCAGCAGGATGCCGGAGGCTTGATTATTGCTCTCATCCGACTCAACGATGACGTCCCCGGCGTCCACCGTCACGCCAACGGTGTATAACCCACTCGACACTCCCTGCCACTCGACCGATCCGCTGGCTAGCGACCGTGCCGCCAGCGCCCCGATGGTCTCCACGTTGCCGATGGGGTGGTCAGGATCGCCCACCCAGAAATAGAGGGGCACATTGGCCGTGTCTGTATTCCCAGCGTTGCGCACCGCAGCCGTAACGGTGATCGTGATCGGCAGGCCGTCGAGTGCCAGAGGCTGCGCTGGGGAAAAGGTGATGGCTGCCGGAGCCAGATCCACGTAGGAGGTACACAGCGGCGTCACATAGTTCTCAAAGTCTGTGCCCAGCGGAGTGATCTCTTTGGTATCGGGGTTGAAAAGGTGGCTGTGCGAGGTATGCCCTTCAAATCGCTTGTCGTTCAGGCTGTACCAGACCCAGCGCTGCACCAGGCGATTCCCATCGGCGGGGCAGCCTAACTCAGAGTCCACCGCTGTCGTAAAGTAGTCAAAGGTGCTGTCCATGAAGGTTCGGACACGGGTCTCGTCAAAGCCGAGGCTATCCGGCATCAGGATGCCGTATTCGGAGACAACAAGTTCTTTGTCACGTTCCCCGCGATCCTTCATCCACTGGCGAAAACGGACGATTTGCTCGGCAAAGAAGGTCATATTATCGTGGTCTTCAACACCCCACAGTTCCCCCTGGCTAGCGTTGATGCCCGGGGGAATCTCGGCGCCCCAGTCGTCTCTCCTCTCCTGCAGGATGAAAGTGTGGATGTTCCACAGGTCCACCAGCAGGGCCTCGCCATAGCGCGTCTGATAGGCATCCAGGACTGCGTCCAACCACTGCAAGCGCAGATCGGTGGCCTGGACAATGCCGCCAACGGTCACGCGACAGGTCGGATCGCGGGCTTTGAGAAAGGTGTAGAGTTGGTGGTAGACCTGTGCGTATTGATCCGGGGTGCTATTGCCCTGCCAGATACAGTCCGGCTCGTTGCCGATAAGCCAGGTGGCGCCAGGGCTGGCAGCGGCGATGGCTGCCAGTGTCGCCTCGTCGGGCGAGAAGGTGTCACCCAACGTCTGTACCATCTGCATGTAGTCCAGCCCGGCGGGGTGAGGAGGAGCCAGGTGAGTGTGCCAGTCCACGTACCAGCCCGCATGGAGCCGCGCCACATCGTAGTCGTCCACACTGCCGTAATCGAGGTTCACTCCCACGCCGAAGCGATCGCAGGCCGAGGGGTAAAGCGAACTCGCAGAGGTGTCTGACATCGGAGCCAAGAACGTCGCGCTTGTGGCACTGGTTGGCAGGAGGTTGGTCGTTGCCGCGCCCTTCTTAGGGCCTTGCGCTGGGGAAGAAACGCCCCCCTGAATACCTGACAGGCCAGCCAGCAGCCCGACCAACAGCATAAGAACTACTCTCCGCTTCATCTAGCATACCTTCTTTCAGGGTGAGTCAGCTTTGGTGCGTGGCAAGGTCATGGTGGCCCCGGCCGGTGGTTCTTGGTAATGCAAGGCAAGAACACCTTGTACCGGCGCGAGTAGATCACGATCCAGTCACAGACCATGTCTGTACCATCGTCGGCACAGGCCGTATTGACGATGGGCAACGGCCCCAGCGTTTCGGGCTCAGCCACAATCACCTGGAAAGTGATCACCCTAGTTTCGCTCGGCTTCACAGTTCCCGACCAGGTCACCTTGCCATCAGAATAGGTCGCTCCGCCAGTCGCGCTCCCTGGGACGTAGGTGACCCCGAAGGGAACCGTGTCCGTCAACATTGCTGACGCGCTTACTGTGCCTGCGTTCTCCAGGCTGATAGTGTAGGTCACCAATTCGTTCGGGTGCACGTGGATTTTGCTGGCGGTCTTTGAGACGCTTAGCTCTGGCACGCCCTGGGCCGAAGCTGAAAGGGACAGCCCTATGACAGCCACAACCAGAATGGCCAGTACGCTGACCCCCAGCGCTGGCAACAGAGGCCGGTGATGCAATAGAGCAAATCGGTGCAGCATAAGTCTTTCTCCTTTCCGCTTTACATGATGGTTGTCCGTCAACCTGAAATCAAGAACTCAATGAGCAAACCCCCGGACCCATGGCCGGGTTTGCCAGTCGATCTCAAAGAACGATCACAACGCGCCCGGATGGCCTTTCTCCCTCCAACGGCGGCAACGGGGTATAAGCGCGCCAGGTCTTTGGAGTTACCAAGCACAATCCTGCCATCGCTTTCCACCCATGCGTGAGCTTGTAATCGTCCCGCCTCGCTTCGCTTCGGGCAACACCGATGCGGAGGCTGGCCGGATGACCGCACCGGCCCAGCAGCACCTGCATGGCCAGGGCCTGAGCGAGGCAGGTGGACCTGGGCACGTAGATGCTCACCCCCGCCACCAGCGCCACACCAGCAGTAAACAGGCCAAAGACCCCCCCTGGCCCCAGGGTGGTGATCCTCTGCCACCGCACGATTCTTCACCACTGCTGCACACCGGGCCCTGGCTCGCTCGCGACATGGCTCTGCTCTGTTCTTTGGCTGTGGTTTCCTGACCACTTGACTCATATTCCGCACCCTACGGTGCTGGCAAGCCGAGATTTTCCGGGACCAAGCGGCCCTGCCATGAGTAGATCTCAGGGCCGAAGCCCGCCAAAGTCAGGACCCGGCACCGGTTGTTAGACAGCGGACGTGCTGGGCGGAAATGCCAGGTGTCCCCGGTTCGCTGGGCAATAATCAGGGCCGACCAGGCTTTGTCCGCGGGAGATATTCAATCTGGGGCATGACAGTCCACCCTATGTGGTGATAGCGCGGCTTGTGCGTCTGGTCAAAGTGGCTCTGGGCCTGTTCGGCATCAGTCGGTGTGTCCCACCGCTGTTTCGACATCTCTTTCAGCGCCTTTTGGAGGGACGCTTGCTCCCGAGCGATAGCCCGCTCCAAGGTCTTGGTCTGGTGGGCTGTCAAGCTGTCGGAGCGCACGACCAAGAAGCGATAGCGCTCACCGGCTAGCTCGGCCGTGGTCTCCCACACTTCATACTGTGAGGCGTGCTTGCCTTGGCCGATGGCCCCCACTTCCGTCCATGGTTTTTGGGCGGCCAGGGCCTGGGTAAACAGCCTCTCGGCCAGCCCGAATCGTTCTGGCAAGCAAGAGATGAAGTCCATGCGAAACAAGCGGAACAAGCGAAGGTTCTCCTCAGTGACGGCGGCGCTATCGGCCACGCACAACAGAAACTGGCCGATGTCCAGCCCAAGATGCTGTCGTATATGGGTGATCCAATAGCCGTTGAGTTTCATGTCTTGCTCATTACCAGAGGCCATCTCGCCGGAGACCAATACGCCATCCCGACTCATGACCACACCGAAGAGCAATTGAACCAGATCGGGACGATGGTCCTTGCTGTGACCCCGTGCCAACGGTACAGACGAATCCGCTCCGAACTCAGAATGTTGTAGATCAAACCGGCCACGACCGTGCCAGCGTCCAAGCCGTACTCTTGGTTGGGGTCGTCCAACATCGCCGTCAGTATGGGAACCATGCCCGTTTGTTGAATCAGATGTCCCACCAGGGGATGATAGTTAGCCACGTAGGCCAGTGTGCCGTCGGCCATTCCAAGCCTCCTCCATAGAGTGTGGCCTGGAATGATAAATCAGTTGAGCCGTTAATGAAAATCAGCCGCTCCCGAAAGGGAGGGTGTGGAATGTGAGACTTGAGCCGGCCGAGGATCAATTGTGGGATATGGTGCCAGCGCCGACTTCTCTGCTGTGCGTCCTCGGTCTGGTAGTAGTATTGGGGATAGTAGTAGCTTCCACGTCGCAGCGACAGCCGGTTCAGCACCACGCCCAGCAGATTGGCATCCACCCGGCGCAACTCTTCTACAGCCCGCCGGGCCGTGGCACACCGTGTGTGCCCGGCGTTGTGTACGAGCAGGACGCCATCCACTTTTGTGGAGAGCACGGCCGCGTCGGTCACCGCCAGCACGGGAGGGGAGTCGAACAGCACCAAATCTGCCCGGCTTTTCAGTTCCTCAATGATGGCCCCCATGCGCTCCGAGCCCAGCAAATCGGCCGGGTTGGGTGGCAGCGGGCCGCTGGTGACGATTCGCAAGTTCTCGATCTTTGCAGGTTGTATGTATTCGAGCAGGCTAGAACTGGATTCCAGGGTGGCGTTACTCAAGCCATGGTGGTTGTTCAGGTCAAAGATCTTGTGTTGCGTGGGTCGCCGCAGGTCAGCATCAACGACGATCACCGAGCGGCCCGATTGCGCCATCACCACAGCCAGGTTGGCCAGGGTGATGCTCTTGCCCTCGGCGGGGTCGGAACTGGTCACCAGCAGCGTGCGGACCGGCCTGTCCACCGAGGAAAACTGGATGTTGGTACGCAGGGCACGATAAGCCTCAGAGATGGAGGATCGAGGTTGCCGCAGCGGGATCAATTTTTCGTCATATTCCTGGCCTTCAATGCGGGCAATCGCACCCAGCATGGGCAGGTTTGTCGCACGCGTCACGTCGTCGGGCGTTTTGACCGTGTCGTCCAGGAACTCGATCAGGAAAGCACCGCCCAGGGCCAGGATTAGGCCGATGGCAGCGGCCAGCATGACGGTTTCCATCACGCGAGGGCTGATCGGCCAGGTAGGTGTGGTGGCCGGTTCGATGACCGAGATGTAGTTGGTGCCCCCTTGCTCCGTCTGTAGAAGCGAGGCATAAGTGGACTGATAGGAGCCTAGCTTTTGCTGCAGCGCGAAAATGTTGTTCTGGTATTGCTGGATGGCCCGGGCACTGTTGGCGGCGTCCAGCTTGGCCTGCTCCGTTTCGATCTCTTCCTCCGCTGCCTGGATGTTGGCCTCCAGGTTCTGCAATTGAGCCTGTACAAAGGCGTACCGCGTCTGATCTTCGGTAGATTCAGTGGGGGTTTGGAGGATCAACTGGTGGGCGATCTCGTCGGCGAGCGCGCGGGCGCGCTGGGGGACAGTGTCGCGTACGCTGATCTCAAGGAGTTGGGTGCCCGGCACGGTGCGTGCCGAGATGTTCCCCGCCCAGGGAATGTAGGGCAAGCCGAGTCCCTCTGCCGCGCCCTTGAGGATCGGTTGCCGCCGAACCATGTTGACGTATGTCTGGGCCAACTGCTGGCTGATCGAAAAATCCTGATAGGTGGGATTGGCTTTGCTCAGGCTTTGGCCAACCATCACTGTAGTGGTGGATTGGTAGATGCGCGGCACACGCGACACAGCGAGATAGCTAGAGACCGCAGCCACGAGCATCGAGGCCACCATCAGCCACCACCATTTCTTGACCACCGCAAAGTACTGTTGTAGTGCCATCTAATCCTCCATCGTCAATAATCTCCGACCAACTGCCACCGCTTGTCCCCCCTTGGTTATCAGATCAGTAGCCAGTAGCCAGATGGCGGGTTGCTTCCCGCACACGCTGAACAAGGTCCGCCACCGCCAGTGCGGTCAGCGGAATCACAATCGCGTCTACTGGCAGCCGGTAACGTACCATGGCCCAGGTTAGCATATGTAGCAGGGTGTAAAAAGCGGCGAACAGGAACAGCAGCGCGTTGTGCGCCACAAATTGCCGGCGGCGAACCGCCAGGATCAGGCCATAGAGCATGAAGGGTAGAAACAAGCCAAAGGAGCCGGTGCGTCCGATGTTGTGCAGCAGGGTGGTATCCGGCGTGGGCCAGAACTCAAAGAAGGCGCGGGCCCGGCTCAACGAGAGCAGCAGGTAGCGGCCGGGGTCGTCCAGGATGAACTGAATGCCCTGCCGCATCAGAGCCCGATCCAGTTCTGGCTCTGGCTGTCCCCGTAACCCTTCCGGCAGCGGGGCAGGATCGAACTCGCGAAAGTCCGTGCCGTGCATGGGATGTTGAGCCGAGTACATGGCGTATCCGGCGTTGGAGTTGAGTAGTAAAAAATCGTCGTAGACGAGGTAGTTGCGAACCGTCCAGGGCAGGATAAAGACAGTCAGAATCAGCACAACGATTCCCACCGCTGCCACAGTGGAGCGCAACCATCGTACGCGCCACCCGGTCCAGAACAAGTAAATGAACAGGACCGGCACCCAGGGCAAGATTGACTGTCGCAGCAACGTCGCAACCCCCAGGCTCAGGCCCAACGAGGACACAAGCGGCCATAGCGCTCGCATGGCCGCTTTGACGCGCAGCCGGTCGGCCAGCTTCAGGCCTCGTTCCAGGGACCACAACACGGCGGTGATGTAGAACGTCTCCGTCATCAGTGTGGCAGCGTAGAGGATAAAATAGCCGTATAGGGAAGCCATGAGCGCCGCCAGCAGGAGGAGGGAGAGAGGGAGAGGGGGAGAGAAAAGGTGCCGCGCCAGGCGATAGATCATCCAGGGCAGCAGGAGGCCGCCGAGGATGGCCTGTATCAGTCGCACTGCCAGGGGATGCACACCGAAAAGAGCATAGACGCCGGCCACAAAGAGCGAGTAGAGGAACGACCAGTGGGCCGTGGGTGCCTCGGCGGGCGTAAAAGGGTACCACGCCCGGTCAAAGCTGAAGCCGTGGCCAGCGATCAACCGGGCGCCCAGTGCGTCGTAGGATCGCTGGTCGGTCAGCAGCGACGGCGCGTCCACCTCATCGCCCAGGTATGCGGCTACGGCGACGCGCAACAGGACGGACAGGATCAAGATTGCAGCCAGATAGTGATTGGGGCGCTGTTTCATGTGAACCCTTTCACGCAAACTCGAGGAGCGCGTCTGCAATGCACTCCGCAGCATGACCATCGCCATAGGGATTGGGAGCGCTGGCCATCCGGGTGTAGGCGGCGGAATCGTCCAACAATCGGTACGTCTCGGCCACGATTCGCTGCGGGTCGGTGCCTACGACGCGCGCGGCGCCCACGGCCTCGGCCTCGGGCCGCTCTGTGGTCTCCCGCAGCACCAACACCGGCTTGTCTAAACTTGGCGCTTCTTCTTGCAGCCCACCCGAGTCGGTCAACACTAACCAGCATCGTCTCATCAAACAGATCAAAGTGCCATAGTCCACCGGTGGCAGCAGGGTGACCCCGGACAAGCCGGCTAATGTTTCGTGGACCGGCTGCCACACCTGCGGATTGCGATGGACCGGGTAAACGATATGTACCTGATCGCCGCGCTCCTCAGAGATGCGCTTTAACGCCTGGCAGATATTCTTCAGTGGCCGTCCAAAGTTCTCTCGCCGGTGGGCTGTCACCAGCAGCCATTGCCGGTCAGCGGGCAGATCAGCCAGCGGGCTGTTGGGCTCACGGGGCCAGGCTCCTCCGACCACCGTCAGCAGGGCGTCAATCACGGTGTTGCCGGTGACCCGAATCAGAGCATCGGGGATGCCCTCGCGCAGCAAGTTGCGGCGGGCCGTCTCTGTCGGCGCAAAGCAGAGGTCGCTGACGTGGTCGGCCACCACCCGGTTCATCTCCTCCGGGAAAGGGTTGCGCCGGTCGCCGGTGCGCAGGCCAGCCTCCACGTGTCCCACGCGCACCTGCCGGTGCTGGGCCGCCAGGGCGGCCATCGCCACCGTCGTCGTATCCCCCTGCACCAGCACCCAGTCCGGGCGCTCGGCGACAAACACCGGGTCCAGCCCGGCCAGCACCCGCGCCCCCAGGTCAGACAGGCTTTGCCCGCGTTGCATCAGGTCCAGGTCAACGTCGGGCACGATACCGAACAGGTCGAGCACCTGGTCCAACATCTCGCGGTGTTGGGCCGTGGCACAGGTTCGCACGGCGAACGCCTCCGGCCGCGCTTGCAACGCTCGCACCACAGGCGCCATCTTGATCGCCTCGGGACGGGTGCCAAAGATCACCAGGATGCGCAGAAGGGGTCGCTCGTTTGACATGCTTACCTGACCAGCCTTTCTTCCTCTGCACGCCGGGTGCGGATCCACGGTACCCGACCGCGCCGGGCCCGCACCACAAGCCCCAGCCAGACGCGCCAGGCAGCATAGATTGGCCCGTAGATCAGGGCGCAAAAACTCCGCCAGGGCGCCCGTTCTGCCAGCAACCCCCAAAAGGGATACACAAAGGCCATAATTGCCAGGAGCGCACTGAGAGCAAAGGAGGACGAGACCCGATGCATCCCCAAGACAGTCTGAAAGATGACCAGGCCTCCAGCCAGCACAGAGAGAGCGGAGAAAGGGGGGAGGGACAACTCTAAGGCATGGTCCAGTGCATCCAGGCTGCGATTCTTCCACACCGATGCCAGAAGGGGACCGAGATAGCGCTTTTGTAGTTCGAACGCTCCACCATACCAGCGCAGACGCTGGCCCGTGGCATCGCGCCAGCGCGCTGTCGCCTGGCCCACAGAGATCGCCTCGGGCACAAAGCGTACGCGCACGCTACGGGTTGCCAGGTAGACGCCGTACTCTCTGTCTTCGGTGAGAGAACGTGCCCCAAAGGGGTACGTCTCCAGGATCTCCCGGCGGAAGCACATGCCATCGCCCATCAAACGGGCCGAAAGCCCCAGGTTCTCCTTGGCCTGATTGCGAATGCGGTTGTTCAGACGCATGTCGGCATCCGCCAGAGCGCTGAAAACGCTGGCAGCGGGATTGGCAATCACGTGCCGGCCTTGCGCGACCTGCGCACCGGCAGCCCGGGCCCGATTCATCAGGCTCAAGAAATTGGACGCTACCTGGCTGTCAGCGTCAAAGATCACAACCGCGTCGTAATGCCTGGGGCTATGCAGCAATCGTGCCAGCAACCACGCCAGGGCGTATCCCTTGCGCCCGCGCGGGCCTTCTGAGCGCTCGTGGACAATCGCCCCGGCCGAGCGCGCTGTCTGCGCCGTCGCGTCGGAACAGTAGTCAGCCACAACGTGTACGTCAAATTGCCCCTTCGGGTAATCCATCTGGCGCAAACGGGCCACTGTAGCGCCAATGACGCTCTCTTCGTTGTGTGCGGGTACAGCTACCGCAAAGTGTAAAAAGTCCTCTGAGCTGACGCCATGTGCCGCGCTGCGATGCGGACTGCCTCCAGTTGTCAAAAGGACGTAGTGATAGAGGAGCCCGAGGCCCACGATTGCCTGAACTAACAGGATGAAGGCGTTTATCATAGCCAAGGTTCACTGCCCTCGCAGGCCAAGCACTACCCGCACCGTGTGGAGTAAAACGAGCAAATCCAGAAAGAGGCTGGCATGCTTGACGTAGTAGAGGTCGTACTCTAGCTTGACCCGGCCGTCCTCGACCGAGTTGCCATAGCCGTAATGGATCTGCGCCCAGCCGGTGATGCCCGGCTTGACGGCGTGACGGGCGCGGTAGAGCGGCAAAGCACGGGCCAACTGGCCCACAAAGTGGGGGCGCTCCGGCCGGGGGCCGACGATGCTCATCTCGCCGAGCAGGACGTTGATGAGCTGCGGGAGCTCGTCCAGGCGGATCTTGCGCAGCCAGCGGCCCACGGGTGTGATTCGCGGATCCTCTTCCTCACACCACACCGCGCCGCTAGCCCGCTCGGCATGGGGGATCATCGAACGGAACTTGAGCAGCGCAAAGGGCCGTCCTCCCTTGCCCACCCGTTGCTGCCGGTAAAAGAGGGGGCCTGGCGAACAGAGCGCGTTACCCAACGCCACCCACGGGACGATCAGAGCCAGCAAGACCAGGCCAATCAGGGCCAGCAGGATGTCCGGGAGGCGTTTGAGGGCCACGTACAGGCGAGAAGCCGGACTATCGGCCGGGCCCAAGATCAAGTGCAAGTCGCGCTGGGCGTAATCCACCGACACCCGCCCGGCCAGGCGTTCATAGACCGTCGCCAGGGTGTTGACTTGCAAGCCTAATTCACGGCAGTCGAGCAACACCTCATGTGCCTCCAGAGAGAGGGCGTGCCCGTCGTCGAGTGCGACGACGATTTCGTCCACGCCGTGCTGGCGAGCCAGACGCACGAGTCCCCGTGCATCGCCTAGCAGGGGGAGGCCGTCGGCATCCTCGCCCAACTGGGCCGGCCGGTCTGCCACCAGGCCCACGACCTGGTAGCTGGTGCCGCGAAAGGGGTTGGCGTCGTCCGCCCCGCCGGCCTGTTTGAGAGCACGTATCAACGCGCGGGACGATTCCCCTACCCCCAGAACCAGCGCCCGTCGCCGGAAAGCCGGCTGGACGAGGGCCTGGGCGTAAAGGACACGCCAGGCGACCACCGTCGAGGCGTTGAGCAGCAAAAAGCTCAAGGCATACGTGCGACTCAGAACGGGAGGCGTCAGCCAGGGGATGGTGAAATAGACGAGTGTACTCAACAGCGCCGCGAGGCCCGCACTAATCATGATGCTGGTCGTGCTGGCCGAGCGGGCCAGGTTATAGACGTCGAGAACCGCGCCAGCGATGCACCACAGGACGGACAGGGTGATGAACCATTTGGCGTTGGCCAGCAGGACTGGCAGGGAGGGCGAAAAGTCGTCCCACATCGTCACAGCAGCCAGCAACGAGCCGTTGACCAGGATCAGGTCTGTTAGAATGAGCAAGTATTTGCGCTCAGTGGCCGTCAGCCGTAAGCGGATCCGAGGCCAGGCCGCCGGCCACGGGCGTGCAAGTTCTGGGGCTATCTGCACAGTTGCGCTTTCGGAACTCATTGCCCTTCTCCGATGCAGGTCAGACTGGGTGGCTGGACAATTGGGTGATCGGGTCGTCCAAGGGTCTCTTGTTCGCGAGACGGAGGTACATTTCAATCAAAGTGCGCTCTTCGGTAGCACGGCGAGCGTCGTACCAGGCGCGACCGGCCGCGCCCATCCGGGCCAGCCGGGCCGGATCGCTCAACATTTCGTCGAGACAGCGCGCCAACGTAGCAGGGTGGCCCGGCTCTATCACACGGCCGGTGAGGCCGTCTTCCACGTACTCGGGCAGCGCGCCGGTGCGGGTGACGACGACCGGTTTGCGGAAATAGTAGGCCGCGGCAATTAAAGCCGACTGGGTGGCGTCCACGTAGGGCAACACCAGCAGCCCACAACGGCGAAATAGATCTATGGCCTCCACGTCGGCTATCAGGCGACTACGCAAGGCCAATCGTTGGGGCAGCGGCCCGGCCCACAAGGCCGTCAGGTCTCCGGGCCCGGCGACCACGACGCGAGGCGAGGGCGCGTCAGTTCCGTCCATCATGGCGCAGGCGGTGATCAGGTGATCCAGGCCTTTGTAACGTTCCAGACGCCCAAAAAAGAGAGCCCAGGGCTGGTATTCAACAGAGACAGTCAAGTCGGGGGACGCGGCCAGCATGGTGCTGCCCAGGAAGAGATGGAGCAGCGGTGTCCAGGTCACCCGGTGGGGGGGCATCCCTTGGGCCAGCAGTCGCTGCCGGTAGGTCTGGCCGTGGACCAGGATGTGATCCGCCGAGTGCATGACCACCCGGTTCCAGAGCCGGATCAGCAAGCTGTAACGGACGCCGCGATGGGGGTCCAGGTCATGCAGGGTGTGGATCACAGGAACGCCTCGCGCGACGAGCGCCCATATCAAGGGGGCGTTCCACAGGTGTGGCCCGGTAAAGTGAACGACGTCGGGGTGCAGATTGCAGATTGCAGATTGCAGATTGCGAAGGGCGGAGAGCCGGAATACCTGGCGCGAGAGACCGGTGTTGGTCGTCTCCATGGGCGTGTGGACCACCACGGCCGGCGCGTAGCGGCAGCGCGGGACGTGCGTCGTCGTCACCAGGCACACGTCGTGGCTCACTGAGCCCGTCAAAGTGTGGGCCATGCGGTTGGCCAGGTCGGCGGTATACTGGTGCATGCCGAAAGTGGGAGAGAGCAGGACGTAGCAAAGACGCATGGGTTTGGCCTCCAGTGAAGCTGTGAAGAAGTGAGGGGGGATGGGGAGAGGGGGAGACAAGGTGATCAAAGAGTCCGCTCCTTGGCCCCCCTATCTCCCGGTCTCCACGTCTCCTTGTTCCCGCCACATTGCTTGCCAGATTCGACGTGACGTGCTAGAATATGACTATAGGGAGGAATGACCAATGATAAATGGCAAATGATAGGTATCACAATGACCGAAAAGACGCGTGGTGTAATAACCCAGAAAAGCAGAGTTCGAGACCCGAACGCGGGACGAATACTTTTCTGACCTTACCCATCGCTGATCTTGAGAGATAGTCGAGGGAGGAAGAGAATGAGGTGCAAACGAATTGCGTTCGTCACAATCGTCAGCATCGCTGCTATCTTGTTGGCGGTGTGGGGCATGGCTGCGCATAGACCGGCATCGGCCTCGACATTGTGTCGTGGGGACTTGAGTTTCGCCTGTAAAGGCACGAGTGGAGCCAAGGCTTTCTGGAAGGACTACCAGACCAACGCGGCAGCCAATACTGTTTCTACAGTCACAGATATCGTAGATGAAGGTGACTGGCCCATGGTTGCCGCCAATCTCCAGAGAACCTCTTGGACACCAGAAGAGGTGAGAGGTAAACTGAGCCCCATATGGTACAAACCCATTGAGCCATACATCTCTCAAAAGGTGCAGATTATTGCTGCTCATGATACCCTGTATATCTCCACAGCAAGAGGCCTTTATGCCATAGATGCCGAAACAGGCAGTGAGAGATGGGTGTACCCAACCGAACTACCCTTGGGCCATTCACCAACAGTGCACAATGGCAGGGCATATGTAGGGGGATTCGACCACAAGATTCACGCAATAGATGCCTTTACTGGGCAACCCATTTGGACGTTCGAAGCCGAAAAAGGCTTCCAAACCAACCCTCTTGTTATTGATCTGGGGGGTAATACCTATGTCTATGCCGGCAACAGAGATGGTTATATGTATGCCATAGAGGACAACGGAACCACAGCTACATTGTTCTGGAAATTCAAAACGGGTGGCCCTGTTCTTTTCTCGGCTGCCTACAAGGGCAACACCATCTATTTTGCCTCTAACGACTCTCATGCCTATGCTCTGACAGCCGACACAGGAGAACTGGTGTGGAAATCGGCCAAGCTTCCTGGGGCCGGTTTTCACTCCTGGTGGCCGGTGGTCTACACCGATCCTCAGACGCAGGAAGATTATGTTATATTTGCCGGCAGCAATAACTACCGTATAGCCCTCGAACCAGGTCCTAGCTCCGATATTCAAGGATTGGAAATAGCTGATCTGTATACTGCCAATGGCATCCCTGCCGGGGAAACTATTGCTCCAATAATTGATGGTTCAATGGATGTTACCAAAATCCTTGAGTATTACGAGCAGAAACCTTGGAGAAGAACCTATTTTGTTCTGAGCGCAAACACAGGAGAGGAATTTACTTTCGAGTATCAAAGGGAAAATGGCACTACCGGTATCAGCTATGCTCCTATCACCTGGCTTCATACTCATGGGCCAGGCAATCGTTATCCACCGGTAGTAGGGTCTGATAATAAGCTTCACCAACCAGTTCACTATACATCTAACCCTCATATTGCCTCTGGATGCATCGTTGGTTGGGAACTTGGCGCTTCATCTTTTGATATACCTACTTCATGGGGAAACGTTATGGACGAGCCAATAGCCTATTCCGCCGGTGGTGACCTCATCTACTGGCTCCATTGCGCTGATCGCGTGGCTGGAGCTTTCGACATTACCAAACCACTCTCAGAACCAGACAGAATATGGACTTATTTCTGTTATGATTTAGAAGACAAGATACCTGGATATAACGAATTGTACTTTGATTTAGACGACACGAATGACTACCTCATGTATAAGGGAGCCAAAGAAAGCGTCAATGGAGTTTATGGCCTACACGGTGAGCAGAACCCTCCTGTCCCATATAAGGGAAAAGTCTATATGCACAAAAGCAACTCTATTATTGCCTTTGGGGATTATGCTGGTTCTTATACGGGTTTGCCAATGGCACCAACAGTCAATGTTCAGAATGCCAATATCACCCCAATCAGCACTGAACAATTGAGACAGCAATTGTCCCAAGAGATACAAAAGATCTTGGATGCTGGTCACTTAAGACCAGGTTACCTGGGCTCTGGGTTGTTTGACCAAAGAACCAAAAGTGGTGCCGGCGAATATCTAATAGATTATTGGCATCATCCTTCAGATACGCTTTACATTCTATCTCTTGCCTTGCCCCATTTGCCTAAAAACCAACAAGAAACTGTAAAAACTTATCTCCAGAATGAATATGCGGCTTATCCTCCTTACACATATACCCATATTGGTTGGAAAGACGGTGCCTCTCGTCAAATCTTTGATCTCCCTCCTGAAGTAGAAGAAGACCGAGTTAATTTTCCTGCTAAAGCTGAATGGAGTGGCTTTTATAAAGGCTGGCACTATCCTCCGCACATGTTCTATGGCTTATGGAAGTATGCCTAGGTTTTTGAAGGGGAATCACCAGGCATAGCTAAAGAGATATTTGATAACAGTGAAGAGAGATTGCAATCGCCGCCTTCTGATGCCTATTTGTTAGAAAATGTCCATGTGCATAATGCATATATCGCCGGCTACTGGGGGTACCTCGAATTAGAAAAACTAGCCGGATATCCCGAGTCCACTGAAATTAGGACTGAGCTCGATAGGCTGCTTGCCCTGAGAGTAACAGAATTTGACAAAGATGCGCCCTGGCCGGACTACTATGATTACAGACGAACACTAAACGTGGCCAGAAATTTTATATACCTTGTGCCCGAACTGGGACAATATCTGCACGATAATGCTTTGGCAAAAATACAGGAAGCCATTGATGAATATAACTATGTGGCTCCTTATTGGTTTCAAACAAAGACAGAACAGACATTTTGTGAAGGGGTTATACAGCCTCTATATGACTCTAACTCTTTATTTCAGGCCAAAGCCCTAATTCTCCAAGAAGACCGAGAGGAACTGTTGAAATACTTGGACGTCCCTGCCTTTGTCAGAGGCGACCTCTTCTACATCCAAAACCTTATCGTCACCATACAGGCCGTACGTTATTTCAAAAAGGTCGCTACTCCATCCTTCGGCTACCAGGGCAACGCCATCACCTATACCCTGAGTTTTTTAGGTAATCATAGCACTCTCACCCTCACTGATACGCTGTCTACAGGTGTAAGCGCGCCAGGCAACTTTGGGTTGGAAGGCACCAGTGTTATGCCTGATTATGACAGCGATCAACACCGCCTGACGTGGAGCGATACCCCGCCAGCAGGCCAGGAGGTGACCATCAGTTACATCATTACCATCACCACCAGTGACCACCGGGCTCTCACCAACACCGCCGAACTGAGCGAAGCGGGCGCCGAGTCCAGTACCGCCATGGTCATCGTCATTGCCAACCCCTACCTAACTTATCTGCCGCTGATTCTGAAAGATGATTAATCTCCCTTTACATCGCTGGCAGTTCGGCCAGCAGGCGGCGATAGGTACGCGCCCGGGTGGCCAGAGATGGTGAAAAGAGAGCGCCCAGGGCAGCAACAATCAGTCGAGGCCCGTAGGCCAGGCGCAGCAGACGCTTGAAGCGAGTCGCCCGGCGCGGCCCGCCGAACTTGCGGTAGAACTGGACTTTGCTGCGATAGAGTTGCACGTACATCGCCTCGGCCACCTGTTTTGAACTGGCCTCCCCATAATGCTTCACCACGGCCTGCGGCATCCACCAAAGCTGCCACCCGGCCCGCAGCAGACGGTAGCACAGATCCATCTCCTCGGTGTACATGAAATACCCTTCATCCAGCGATCCCACTTGCTCCAGCGCCGTCCGCCGCAGCAGGAAGCAGGCCCCCTTGATCACCTCTACCGAGCGCGGCACCTGCCGGTCCCAGCGTTCTTGAGCGTAGGTCGCCCGGCGCCACAGCCGTTCCAGGAACAGCAGCCGCCAGAACTCGCGCTCCGGCGTCAGCATAGGGTGGCACGAGACCTGCAGGCTGCCGCCGGCGTTTAGCAGCCGCGGCCCACATCCGCCAGCCTGAGGACGCCCCTCCATGAACTGAACCGTCGTCTTCAGTGCCCCAGGGTACACCTCGGTGTCGCTGTTGAGCAGCAGGACGTAGCACCCCTGACTCTGGCTGATGGCCTGGTTGTTGGCCCGAGCAAAGCCAACGTTCTCCGCGTTCTCGATGAGCCGCACCCAGGGGAAGCACTCTCGCACCATCTGGGCGCTGCCGTCGGTCGAGGCGTTGTCCACCACAAACACCTCACAAGTTGCAGGTTGCAGGTTGCGGGTTGCAGGTTGCAGGTTGCGGGTTGCGGGTTGCGGGTTGCGGGTTGCGGGTTGGCTCGCCGGACTCGAGACCTGAGACTCGAAACTTGAAATCACCGACTGCAAGCACCGCGCCAGCAACTCTCGCGTGTTCCAGTTGACAATGATGATCGAGATATCCACTTTGTGTCGTGCTGGGAGTTGCGGCTCAACCATGGGTCCTCACTCTCTGGCGTGGACCTGTTTGCCAGGCCCGCCGGGTTATGGTACAATGGCGTTGAAAGCAGGTTACTTTACTTGTCGAGTTCATCGGCTCGTGGTACAATAGCCTTAAAGTCAAGTCTCGATTGTGAGAAGGAGCAAACCATGCCGCTGATATCTGTGCCAGCCGTATATGACGGTAAACAAATTCAGTTGCTGGAAACGGCTCCTGTACAAGAGCCTTACCGTGTTCTGGTTACCTTTGTGGAGCCTGCTCGCGAGGAAGGATTGCTGCCACGAGATGTGGCACGCTTCTGGGCTTCTTTCGGTGCCTGGCAGGATGACCGGCCGGTAGAGTCAACGCTGCAGGATATTCACGAGGCCCGCCGGTCAAGGATGGAGCCGCCTGCGCTGTGAAATTCCTGCTGGATACCGACACCTGCGTCTTCTGGCTGTGTGGACATGAGTCCGTCCGCCATCGGCCCTGAGGCAACAGGCGTCTCGGTGATCACGCTGGCGGAGCTACGCTACGGGGCAGCCTGTTCGGCTCGACCTGAGGCCAATCATCAGGCCATTGATGACTTTCAGTGGCATCACTGTATTGGGAGTTGATTCGGAGATTGCCCGCATCTTTGGCGACCTCAAAGCGTTACTACGCAAGCAGGGAATGCTCATAGAAGACTTTGATCTGGTGATTGCCGCGACGGTGCTGACCCATGGTTTGACCCTTGTGACCAACAACGTAGAGCATTTCCGCCGCATCCCCCGCCTGCCCCTGGAGAGCTGGGTGCAATCCTAGACTTCCTCCTGGTTGTTCCCCAGATCTTCACTTCATCTCTTGCTTTCCGCCCATTCGCCATTTGCCATTTGCCATTTGCTCCAGCGCCACCAGCCCGCCCAGGAACAACCACACCAACACACTGGCCTGAAAGCCGGAGAAGCCGATGTTGTAAACAAAGGGCAGGATCCAGTCGGCCATCAGCATCAGTGTCAGCGCTCCGGCCCAGGCGGCCAGCATAGCGTTCACGTAACCAGCAGCAAAGCCTTTGGTAAATTGAGTTCGCAATCGCAAACCCAACCTGGTCAGCTCCGCTGCAAACCAGAAGAAAAGCCCCAATCCCAGCAAGCCAATGTGTGAAAACAGGTCCACGTAGTTGTTGTGGGATGAGACATTGGGTTCGAGCCACAGCGCTCTCCCGTAAGGCAAAGGTCTCATTCGGGCATAAGAGCGATAGGCGGCCGGCCCCAGACCAGTAATGGGGTTGCGCATGGTCACCTCGACGACGCGGCCAATGAGCGCCAGGCGCGAGCCGCCGCTCTCAGACCACTCGGCATCGCCACCGGCAAAGTCGTAGATGGTTGAAGAGAGCACGCCAGTGCTGGCCAGCACCAACAGCAGAACCACAACCGGCCAGCGCAGGCGCGGCCAGCGCAGCCAGGCCAGCACGCCCGCCACGGCGGCCACGCCAACCCAGTGGGACGCCACTTCTCGCTGCAAGTGAAAGACGTAGACCAGCACCGCTCCCAGGGTAGCCACCAGGAAGGAACGCCAGCCAGAGGAGAGCTCCCGATTGAAGAGCAATTGCCCACCAGCCAGGGCGGCCAGCAACAGCCAGAAGGGGGCCCGGATCAGGGCAACTGTAACCACACGATGGCTCACCAGACTAACGCCGCCGATTAGCACGAAAACGATAGCCACGCTGCCGGCCACAGCCAGGGAGAGGAAAGTCAGACGGCGCAACCAAACCTCATCGCGCACCAGGTTGCCCGTCAGCCAAAAGGCGCCAGCGGAGAAGGCAAAGATGGCCCACTGTGCCAGTTGCACCAGGGTAAAGCTTCCGGAGCGGGGCACGGCCGGGTCCCAGAGGGCGTTGCCTACCAGGAGAGAGACCAAGCCAGCGAGCAGAAAGAGCGACAGAGGTCTGGTGGTGCGCGATGGGACCAGGCGCAGATCTCGCTGGCGCACCATGTCCAGTAACCAGAGGACGAACAAGGCCGGCACTAGCAACGTGGCCGGGTTCACAGCGACGGCCGTGCCGGTGCCGAACTCCAACGGGACGACCAGGGCAGCAGGCACCAGGGCCAGGAGGCCCAGGATCGGCCATTGCAACAAAACAACGGCGCCCATGCCTGCTCCGAGCAAGACCAACCAGCGCGGAGAAGGGCGGGAGCCGAGGAAGGCCGCCCCAAGCAACACGACCGCAGCCGCTGCCCAGGTCCACCATCGGCCAGTACGGAGCCTGCGTCGGATGTCGCCGATCATGACGGAACTCCCGCGCGCATATGCTTGCTGGCAACCTCCTCGATCAGATCTACAAAACGTTGGCCGATCGGTGCCCAGTCGTAACGTTGCTCGACGAGGCGACGGGCATTGATTGTTAGCCGCCGGCGCAGGACTGGATCGCGCAGCAGGTGGATCACTTGGGCCGCGAATTCTGCCGGTTCGTCGGCAATCAGGATATTGTAGTTGGGTGTCACATCCAGCCCTTCTGCTCCTTTGGACGTGGTCACCACCAGCGTGCCCAGGGCCATGGCCTCCAGGATCTTGAGCCGGGTGCCGCCGCCCTGACAGATGGGCACAACGCAGGCCCAGGCGCCGGCCACCACGGGGCGGACGTCGTCCACGTAGCCGCTGAGACGGACGCTTTCATCCAACTGCAAACCAGAGAGGCGCACGCCGGAGGTGGAGCCAGTGATGGTCAACGACACATCAGGCTCTTGTTGCTGGATGAGGGGGTAGATTTCGGCCAGAAAGTACTGCATGGCGTCGTAATTGGCACTGTAGGTAAGGGCGCCGTTGAAGACCAGTGCTTTGGGCGTGGGCCGGGCCAGGCCAGGGCGGTTGTGCTGGCAGTCCACGCCGTTGGGCACGACTTTGACCCGCCCGTGATAACCAGGTAATGTGTACCGGCTGGTTTTACGGTCTTGCTCAGAAACCATCATACACAGGCCAAACCGGCGGAACAGCCGGGCTTCGTAGTAGCGGGTTTTTTGCCAGCTTAGCCAACAGCGCAGGCGTTGCACGGTTGAATTCTGCTCTCTATAGCGCTCCCACATCCAGCGAGTGAGGGAATTGTGCTCTTCCAGAACTTTGACTGTTGCCTGGGGGGCCAGCAACCCGTAGGTCGCCATCACCCCGGTAGAAGCGACGACCACATCAAAGTTAGTCTGCGCCAGAGCGCTGCGAACAGCCTGGGTCATTTCCGGCAGGGGGTTCGTCACAATTGGGACTGGCGAAAGAAAGCGCAAGGTATTGGCGACGCGGCTGCGATCAAAAGGGTTACACTGTACCGTTTGGACGTCTGCACAGAAATGATGCAGCTCGTTAGCACCCTCTGGGTTCGCCGTCTCGAAGGCAAAGGACAGAAGAGTAACCTTGTGCCTGGCGCCAAGAGCGCGGAGCAGGTGGTATACCCGGATCTTGGAACCGTTGTCGGGTGGATAGGGAAACCAGGTGGAGAGGAACAAGATTTGCATCTACAAAGCACCTTCGCTATCCACCAGATCGAGCAAATAGGTTTCGATCTGCTCGACAGTACACCTTATGTCAAAATTATCTATCACCGTCTGTCGCCCCGCCTTGGCCAACCGCGCTGCCAAGTCTGGCTTGTTCAATGCATAGGAGAGTTGAGCAGCCAGTGATTCTGGCTCTCCGGGCTCAAAGACGAGGCCGGTCCCTTCGTGCGCCAACAGTTCCCTGCTGCCCCCCGTGTTCGTGCTGATGATCAGCAGACCCATCGCCATCGCCTCTTGCATCATTCTCGATAGAGCTTCGAGGGAAGACGGAAGAATCAGCACATCGAACCTGTCAAGCAAAGCGGGCATCTGGCTGCGAGGTACAGGTGGCCCAAAACGAACCAATGAAGGCAATCCCAGACGCTTTGTGATCTGCAATAGCCGGGAAGAGTACGCAGGCTCTCCATTCCCAACTATTGCCAATTGTCCGATACGTTTTTGTTGTTCCTTGGACAGTAAAGATAGCGCTTCAAGAATGTGATGAACCCCCTTATGGGATTCTAATCGTCCAGCGTACAATAACGAGACCGACTGGGAAAAGTCGCGACGGCGCCCACTCGAACGGAACTGCTGGACATCAATACCGTTGTGAATGACCACGGCAGTTGGCGGAATCAGCTTCTGACCAACCAGCCGACGCCGGACGTAATCGCTGACGCAGATGGCGTTCTCATATTTGAGCAAGATGGGCTTGCCTTCACGGGCGAGCATGTAGAGCGCCAACCTGGTCAGCGGGCGTTTGAGCAGCTTGGCTGTCCAGTGAACAGGCGGCAACCGCCAATAGGCGATATACTCGTCGGGCATTTCAGGCAGATAGTCAGCCAGGTAATAGGCTACGACCACACCTGGCAATTGTTCGGCCTGTCGAAATAGCACCCTGGGCAAGCCCAGTGTGTGCCAGACAAAGACCACGTCTGGGCGAAACCCGGCTACCAGTTGGCGCAAATGGGCATCGGCTCGCCGTTCTCGTTGACGGCGGCCAACAAAGAACTGCCAGGCAGCCAGTCTGCCACCGTGCCAGTCAGGGTCTATGCGCAGGAGCCGATGGACCGGATACGGCCGGGCGATTTCGTCACCGTCGCGGTAAGTGCTGGTCAGCACAGCGATGGCGTGTCCTCTGGCAGACAGGCCGTCGGCCACTTCTTCGCACAGTTGCATATAACCCCAGCCATAGTCGCAGGGCGGGTAGTAGTTGGTAATTAACAAGATCCTCATGTTAACCTCCAAGACTCAGGACAGATTCTGCGTTTCAGTTAATACCTCTTCCAAGAACGCCTCAATCTCGCCAATCATCCGGCCTAGGCAGAATCGTGCCTCGGCTGTCTGGCGGGCTGCTGTTGATAATCGCTGCCTTAACTCGCCGTCCGTAGCGACCAGGCGTAGATGGTTGGCTAGACTCATGCTATCGCCTGGGTCAAACAACAGACCGCTGCTGCCGTCCGCAATCATCTCTGGGGTTCCGCCAGTGTTAGTGGCTACGACGACCAGGCCACAGGCCATAGCCTCCATAACCACGCGACTCAAAGGTTCATTCCCGATCGTAGGAAGAACCAACACATCAGAATGTTGCAACAAATGGGGCATGTCATGCCTGGGCACTGCCGGATGGAAATGCACCCGTCTTTCCAGGGCAGCCTGGGTTACCATCTCTTCCAGGCTGGCACGATATACAGGATGACCCTGTCCAACAATTGTAAGACTGACTTTTCGCCACCCTTGTTCGACAAGCAACCGTATAGCCTCTATGGCCGTGTGAACACCCTTGTGAAATGCGATTCCGCCGGCATAGATTGCCTTCAACTCATCCGAAGAGTGTGGTTTAGTCATGGAGGCAGGCACAAAATGGTTCGTGTCTATCCCACTGAGCACGGCCTTGGCATGGGGTAAGGTTAAGCCACCTGTTCGCAGTTGCCTTAGCACAAACTGCGAACAGGTGATGGCGTGAGCAAATTCTAATGAACGTGCCTGGACTGGTCTGTATCTTGGCGAAAGGGCTAATGGAGCCAAAGCCCGACAGAACTGTCGTCTCAACCAATTGCCATCCTGGGCATGCCAGAATTGCTCGTGCGGGTCGGGCTCAATGGGTGTGCAGCCACCAAAGGAATACACCACCCGGCCTGGCAATAGCTCTTCTGCCACCGCAGCCAGAGCTGGCGACAGGTTCCACGTGCCCCAGATGAACGCCAGATCGGGCTTGTACTCAGATACAGTCGCTTCTAGAACGTTCAGATTAGCTCGTAACCGCGCTGGATAGTGTAACAAATGGTTCAGGGGACGGTAGTAATATACGTCGGCCTCCAGGGCCAACACGCGCCGGACGCCTGGTTGATCGGGCAGCGTAACGCCAGGCGGGTCAAAATCGCCGGTTAGCACCAGGCAGGTATGTCCTCTCGACTGCAATCCCTGGACGACTTGCTGACAACGGAGTTCTTTGCCGCCCAGGTGGGCGGGTGGGTAGAAATTTGAGATAAATAGCAGTCGCATTCATTCCTCCGTGGGAGACTGGAAAAGCTGTATGTTGTCAAACTTGCTGCTCGCTACCACACATCAACCATGCATTAGCCACCAATCGCTGACCGGTACACAGATGGGGGAGCTATCAGGTAACTTCGCAGCGTATCAAACACCAATATAGCCTAGTGCCTGCAACCGCTTTCGGATTTCCTCGTCGTCGAAATCCCTGCCAAGTCCCGGTATCGGCGGCAGCATAGGTTTTGCTGTCCTTACCCATTCCTCTAGCAGTCTGTCGGAGAGGAAATTTTGATAGTTCGTAACCGACAAACGGGAA
>CAYNKW010000003.1:47143-48520 GCA_964397845.1 uncultured Anaerolineae bacterium | reverse complement strand
AATGGCCTCTGCCACGTGCACCTCTCCGATCATGAACACATCTAGCCCCATCCAGTCTCCCAGCAACTCGCCCACGACGAAGCCCAACCACCCGGCGATCAGGTAGAGGGCCAGGTCGCGCACGCTCCCCCCTTGCCACAGGTTGAACAATGTGGCCAGCATCGTGGACAGCAGCACCGACAACACAAACGGCGGCGAAAGCAGCATCTCTCTCCTCTCTCAATCCTCAATCCTCAATCCTCAATCCTCCATTCTCTATTCTCTATTCTTCATTCTCAATTCTCTGTTCTCTATGATCCCGCCACCCACCAATTCTTCCCCCTGGTAGAGCACCACTCCCTGGCCCGGCGTGATGTCGCGCAGCGGATAGTCGAATCGCAGCATGGCCCGGTCGCCAGGCAGCGGCGTCAACAGGGCAGAAGCCTCTTTGGCCTTGTAGCGAATCCTGGCCGTCACACGCAAGGGCTGCGGCGGCACTTTCCCCGAGACGTAGGAAATGTCACTGGCTGTCAGCTCTGTCCGGCCCAGTTCAGCGGCTGTGCCTACTACCAGGGCATTGCGGGCGGCGTCAATCTCCAGTACATAGAGCGCTTCTGGTGCGGCGATGCCCAGCCCGCGCCGCTGACCAATGGTATAACAAGGCAGGCCCTTGTGCTGGCCCAACACCTGCCCCGATCGATCCACGATGGGTCCGGGTCGCACTGCTTCGGGGGCCTCTCTTTGCAGGAACTGCCGGTAGTCACCGCCGGCCAGGAAACATAGATCCTGGCTTTCAGCTCGGTCGGCCACGGGCAAGCCGCGCTGGCGGGCCATCTCCCGCACCTGCTCCTTCACGTGGTCGCCCAGCGGAAAAAGCAAGTGACGCATGGTTTCCTGGTCCAGCATGTAGAGCACATAGGACTGGTCTTTGCGCGCGTCTACGGCCTTGAGCAGGCGGTAGCGGCCGTCGGTGTGACGCAGGCGGACATAGTGGCCGGTGGCCAGGTAGCGGGCATCCAGCGCCAGCGCCCGGTGCAACAACACGTCGAAGCGGATGTGCTGGTTGCACATCAGGCAGGGGTTGGGCGTGCGCCCGGCGGCGTACTCGCGCACAAAATAGTCCACCACATGGGCTCGAAACGTCGCTTCGACGTCGAACAGGTAGAAAGGGATGCCCAGCGTGTCGGCCACCCGGCGGGCGCTGTCCACCGCATCCAGGGTGCAGCAGCGATTGCCAGCCTCGCCACCCGGCTCCGACCAGAGCCGCATCATGAGACCGCTCACCTCGTATCCCTGTTCTACCAATAGAGCGGTGGCCACGGAACTGTCCACGCCGCCGCTCATGGCTACTACTACCCGCTCATCAGCCATGTCACATCACGTGTTGCGCCCCTCGAC
>CAYNKW010000003.1:44846-47043 GCA_964397845.1 uncultured Anaerolineae bacterium | reverse complement strand
TGGCTACTACTACCCGCTCATCAGCCATGTCACATCACGTGTTGCGCCCCTCGACGAGCTCGGGATGTGCCCCTCGACGAGCTCGGGATGCATATCGCGTGAGGCATGTGGAAACAGAACACGCACCACGCAATACGTCTTTTGCCGGATCTGTCTTTGATGAACTCAATTGCCTTCCCTATCCTCTGCCGGCCGCGCTTCAGGGTGCTTTTCGTAATAGTCCTCGATGGCCCGTTTCAAGGCATCGGCGGCCAGTACCGAGCAGTGCATCTTGATCGGCGGCAGTCCGCCCAGCGCCTCGGCGATGGCTTTGTTGGTCAGGGCCTGCACCTCGCTCAGGGACTTGCCCTTGACCATCTCGGTGGTCATAGAGCTGGTGGCGATGGCCGCTCCGCAGCCAAAGGTACGGAATTTGACGTCGGAAATGTGGCCGTCGTCTACCTTGATGTACATCTCCATTATGTCGCCGCACAACGGATTACCCTCCCGGCCTACGCCGTCGGCGTCCTCAATAGTCCCCACGTTGCGCGGATTCATAAAGTGTTCCATTACCCGGTCGGAATATTGCATCCTTTCACCTCATCAGCGAATTGTAAACTGCGAATTGCTCACGCAGAGCCAAACAGTACTCGTTCTAGTATTTTGAGCCGGCCAATGCCTTTCATCTCCCGGGCGAAAGCCGGCAGTTGGATCACTTCCAGGTGGCCATTGTACTCTTGCTCCAGCAGTTCGATATAGGGACGCTGCATGGCCGCCCGCTGCTGGTGGAAGGGACAGTCGGCCTTATGAATGACCTGGTTGACGATCAGGTAGCGAATGTGGAACCCAAAACGGGCGAACTCACCTACCAGCCGCCGGGCCTGGTACACACCCAATGCCTCCGGGATGGTGACCAGCACGAACTCGGTGTTGGCCGGGTCGTGGAAGAAGCTCATGACCTCTTCTGAAAGTTCGCTCCAGCTCTGGATCAGTTCCAGGAAGGGCACTTTTCTCAGGTTGAGGGTGTCGCGCACTTCCAGGTAGATTCTGGGCGCCATACGCAGGTGTTGAAGAAATTTTTGAGGCAGGCCCAGTAGCCGTAACGTGTCGCCAGCCGGAGCTGTGTCCCAGACGATCAGGTCATAGCGACCGTCCTTAACCCGCTCCAGGATGTAGTCCAGCATGAACTCTTCCTGAATGCCGGGCGCGATGGCCACGTAGTCAATCACCTGGTCGTAGGGCATATCCACCAGAGTCGAGGCGGCGGCGTAGACCTCTGGACCGAACTTTTCCTTCCAGCGAACCATCACCTCGCCGGGATTGATCTCCAGGCCAAAGAGGTTGGGCACGCCGGCGATGGGCTGCTCCGTGGGGCCGATCTCCATCTCGAAAATGTCCGACAGCGAAGGGGTCAAGTCGCTGGAGATGATGAGCGTCTTGCGACCAGCCAGCGCATGGTGCAGCGCCGTCGTCGCCGAGCAGGTGGTCTTGCCCACGCCCCCCTTCCCGCCGAACATGATGACTCGTCTGTCACTATGGTCTAGTTCGTTGAGTGGCATCAATCCTCCATTGGCTCTGTAGCTGCCAGGTACATGTCGAGAGAGCGGTCTACCGCTTTTGCTACCAGGGTCAAAAATGGCTCGTTCTCCTTCTGGTGTGCCTTCTCCAGCGCCGAATAATACGCCGGCCGGCTCTCATAGCGAATGACGGCCGGCGGATAACCGTGGCGAATCAGTAGCAGGTTCATCAGCAAGCGCGCCGTGCGACCGTTCCCATCCACAAAGGGATGGATGTCCACCAGGCGAAAGTGCGCCAGGGTGGCCTGCTCCACCGCGTGCAACTCGACGAACCCGTCGGAGGCCAGCCATTGGCCGAAATCGTGCATCAGCGGCGGCACGGCTACCGGCTCTGGCGGTACGTATTCCGAGCCGGTGATATAGACCTGGACGCGCCGATAGCGACCGGCGTTCTCGTCATCAATCGTGCGCAACACCAGAGCATGAATCTGGCGGATAGTGTGCTCCGTGAGTGGCTCGTCGTCGGCGACCAGAGTCTCCACAAAGTCAATGGCGTGCTTGTGGTTGATGACCTCCAGATGCTCGCGTAGTGGCTTGCCGTTGACCGTCAGACCGTCCAGCAGGATGGCCCGTGTCTCCGGCAGGGTGATGCTGGAGCCTTCGATGGCGTTGGAGTGATACGTCCACGCCACATGTAGGTG
>CAYNKW010000003.1:39420-44746 GCA_964397845.1 uncultured Anaerolineae bacterium | reverse complement strand
TGATGCTGGAGCCTTCGATGGCGTTGGAGTGATACGTCCACGCCACATGTAGGTGCTCTTTGAGCTTGGCGACTGTCGTGGACGGTAGCGGACGCCGGTCGTCTAGTGTCGCTTTCTTGGCTGAGATGCGACGTAATAAGAATTCATAAGTTGTGCTGCTCGCTGTTTAAGCCATTAGTGTTTGTTTGCCATTTGTCATTCGCCTGGCCGATACAACGGACTCATCAGCCGCAGCTTTTCGACGATGCCGGGCAGCACTTGCATGACGTAATCCACGTCCTCGTCGGTGTTCTCGCGGCCCAGGGTGAGGCGCAAGCTGCCGTGAGCGATATCGTGCGGCACGCCCATGGCTGTGAGCACGTGCGATGGTTCCAACGAGCCGCTGGTGCAGGCCGAGCCGCTGGAGGCGCAGATGCCCACCAGGTCCAGGTTGAGCAGGATAGATTCGCCCTCGATGTAGTGGATGAGAAAGCTGGCACTGTTGGGCAGTCGCTCGGTGGGATGGCCTGACAGTTGCACCTCCGGTATCTCGGACGTGAGTTCGTCTATTAGACGATTTCGCAGGCGGGTCAGGCGGGCGCTCTCGCTTTCGGCGTTCTCGCAGGCCAGCGTCAACGCTTTGGCCAGGCCCACGATGTAGGGCACGTTCTCGGTGCCGGCGCGACGCTTCCCCTCGTGGCTGCCGCCGGTCTGGGTGGGCAGCAGCGGCGTCCCTTTGCGAATGTACAGCAGGCCGACTCCCTTGGGACCGTAGAACTTGTGCGCCGAAAGAGACAGCAGATCCACGTTCAGGCCGTCCACGTTCAGGTTGAGGCTCCCGCCGGCCTGGATGGCGTCGGTATGGAAGGGGATACGGTGTTGCTGGGCGATCTGGCCGATCTCGGCGACTGGCTGGATGGTGCCCACCTCGTTGTTGGCGTACATGATGCTGATGAGCGTCGTGTCGTCGCGGATGGCGCGACCCACGTCGTCCGGGTCTACGCAGCCGTACTCGTCCACCGGCAGGTAGGTGACCTCAAAGCCAAAGTACTTCTCCAGTTGCTCACACGTGTGGAGAACGGCGTGGTGCTCGACGGCGCTGGTGATGATGTGGTTGCCTTTTTTCTGCGCCCGCCGGGCCAGCGCCACGCCGCGCAGCGCCAGGTTGTCTGATTCGGAGCCGCAACTGGTAAAGGCGAGCTCCTTGGGCTGGCATCCCAGAACCCCGGCCACCTGACGGCGCGATTCTTCCATCGCTTTGCGCGCCTCTCGGCCCACGCTGTGGATGCTGGAGGCGTTGCCATAGTGCTCCGTCCAGTAGGGCAGCATCGCCTCCACCACGCGCGGGTCTACGGCCGTGGTGGACGCGTGATCGAGATAGACAATACGATTCGATTTGGTTGCCATGCAAATAACTCCCTCCTAACCCGATTCACCAACGAGGTGGTGAGTGAAACGTGATGCGTGATAGTCACGTTACGGCGTTCTCACCCGCGCACCAGGTCGGCCAGCGTTGTGCCGTCCAGGGTCTTTTCCAGTTGCCTGCGCACCGTCAGCCAGACGTCACGGGTGGCGCACTGACCTTCGCGGGCGCAGGAAAGTATACACGAATCCTCGTCGGTCACGCAGGTCATAGGGACGATCTCGCCCTCCAGCACGCGGATCACATCACCCACCGTGACGGCATTGGGCTCGCGAGCCAGTGTATATCCGCCGGCAGCGCCTCGCCGGCTGATGAGCAACCCTGCTCGCCGCAGCGCTGCAGCCACCTGTTCCAGATAGCCCTGCGAGAGCCCCTGGACGCGGGCCACCTTGCTCAGCGACACCGGCCCATCGCCGTAGCGACGGGCTAGCTCGACCATGGCGCGCAACCCGTATTGCTCTCTAGCCGTAAACTTCACCGCCGTACCCCTATCATACCCCTCGCTGCCTGGCCGGCCCGGCTTCAATTCCCAGTAATTACTGGGAATTATTCTATCACAGAATACGCCGGGTGTCAAATCTTGTCGTAGGACAAGTTGGCAATGATTTCCACAAACTGAGCACTGCTTGCGCTTTCATTGGTTCTAGTGTATCATTACAGCGTTCCACAGAACACCCGTCGGCGTTAGCGGTGGGCCACAAGCCGTCACTATGGATAGAAAGGACAGAAATCGCTCGATGCTCGACATGTTTTCCAATCCTGGCGCGGTGGCTGTCATTGGCGCTTCCAGAGACCCCAGCAAACTCGGCAACGGCATCCTGTCCAACATCATCCAATATGGATTCTCCGGCGACGTTTATCCCATTAACCCCAAAGCAGACGAGATCCTGGGTCTGACCTGCTATTCCAGCGTGCTGGATGTAGATGGGCCGATCGATTTGGCCGTCATCGTCGTGCCGTACAGATTTGTGGCCTCGACGCTAGAGGAGTGTGGTCAAAAGGGCGTCAGGGGCGCCATCGTCATCAGCGCCGGTTTCCGGGAGGCGGGACTGGAAGGCGTGCGGCGCGAGAAAGAGTTGATCGCCATCGCCAGAAAGCATGGTATTCGGCTCATCGGGCCAAACTGCCTGGGAGTGATTGACACGCATTGTCCGCTGAACGCCTCTTTTGCCGCCGGGATGCCGCCCGCCGGCGAGATCGCTTTTATGTCGCAGTCGGGTGCGCTCTGCACGGCTATCCTCGACTGGGCTCTGGCCAAGGGCATCGGCTTCTCTCGCTTTGTGAGCCTGGGCAACAAGGCGGACATTGAAGAGATCGATTTGCTAGAGGCCTGGGAAAAAGACCCGCACACCAAAGTGATCTTGCTCTACACCGAGGGTCTGACCGATGGGCAGCGTTTCATAGAAGTGGCCCGCCGGGTGACCAAGAACACGCCGGTGGTGGCCGTCAAGTCGGGCACGACCAGTGCGGGCTCGCGGGCGGTGTCGTCACACACCGGGTCATTGGCCGGCTCGGAGCAGGCTTACAAGGCCGCTTTCAATCAGGCTGGGATGGTGCGGGCCGAGTCCATTGAGGAGATGTTTGACTTTTCTATGGCCTTCAGCTACCAGCCGTCGTTGAAAGGCGACCGCATCGCGGTTGTGACCAACGCTGGCGGGCCGGGTATCATGGCCACTGACGCGCTGGAGCGGCTGGGCTTGCAGATGGCCTCGTTGAGCACCGAAACCATCGAAACGCTTCAGGCCAACCTGCCGGCTGCGTCCAACATCTACAACCCCATTGACGTGCTGGGCGACGCACAGGCTGACCGTTATGGTCTGGCGTTGGAGGCAGTCATGAAAGATGATGGGGTGCACGGCGTCATGGTCATCCTCGCGCCGCAGGTCATGACTCCGATCGAAGATATGGCTGAGATGGTAGGGCAGATCGTGGCGCGATATGACAAGCCGGTGGTAGGGTGTTTCATGGGCGAGGCCAAAATGGGCATCGGCATCAGGGTGCTGAACCGCTATCGCGTGCCCAACTATGCTTTCCCGGAACGGGCGGCTAACGCGCTGCGCGCCATGATAGAGTATTATCGCTGGCGCGCAACGCCGCCGATGCAGGTGCCCGTCTTTGACGTGGACGAGGATCGGGTGCGTGCCCTCTTTGACCGGGTCAGGGCCGAGGGACGTCTGAGCATCGGCGATGCCGAGGCGCGTCAGGTGATGGAGGCTTATGGCATCCCCGTGCCTCAATCTCGTCTGGCCAGCACAGCCGAAGAGGCGGTGCGCTTTGCCCAGGAGATCGGCTTCCCGGTGGTGCTCAAGATCGCCTCACCGGACATCCTGCACAAAACCGACATCGGCGGTATCAAGCTGAATCTCCGCACGCCGGCCGACGTGCGCGACGCCTTTGACTTGTTGACCTATCGCACCATGCGTTACATGCCGGAGGCCGAGATCTGGGGCTGCCAGGTACAGGAGATGGTGGGTGGCGGTAAAGAGGTCATCCTGGGCATGAACCACGACCCGCAATTTGGGCCGCTGATGATGTTTGGCCTGGGCGGCATCTATGTCGAGGCGCTGAAAGACGTAACCTTCCGCATCGCGCCCTTCTCTCGCGATGAGGCAAGGGCGATGTTGACCGAGATCCGGGCGATTAGCCTGCTGCGAGGCGTGCGCGGCGAATCGCCCGCCGACCTGGAGGCGATAGAGGATGTGTTGCTGCGGCTATCGCAACTGGTCACCGATTTTCCCGAGATCGTCGAGATGGACATCAACCCACTCATCGTCTTTGAGCAGGGCCAGGGGGCGATGGGGGTGGATATGCGGTTGGTATTGAGCTAGGAGGGGCAAATGAAAGCAGTGTACGTGACTTCAACGGGAACTTTTTCCGGCAAGACGGCGCTCTGCGTGGGGTTGGGCCTGCGTATGCAGCGGGATGGTTTCGGGGTGGGTTACATGAAACCGGCGAGCACCACTGCCCGTCGCGTCGGAGGCCAGATCGTGGACGAAGACGCACTGTTCATGGCCGAGGTCCTGGGCCTGGGCGAGGCATTGGACGTGATCTCACCAGTGACCCTGGTGCCCCATCAGGTGGCGCGCATCCTGTCGGGAGATGATCGAACTGACTACGTGGCTCGTCTGGCGAAGGCCTTCACCAAAGCCTCGCGCGGCAAGCAGGTCATGATCCTGGAAGGTGGCGCCAATGTGACCGAGGGTTCGCTGGTGGGTCTCTCGGCGACAAAGGTATCCCGGCAGCTCAAAGCGCCGGCACTGGTCATCACCAAGTACGAGAGTGACCTGGCCGTGGACGATGTGTTGGGCGCGAAGGCGTTGCACGGTGAGGCGATGATCGGCGTGGTGATCAACGCTGTGCCTCGCCAGCGGATGCGCTTCGCCCAGGAGGTGATCAAACCGTACCTGGAAAAGCAAGGCATCACCGTCTTTGGCATCTTGCCCCAGGAACGGTTGCTGCTTTCCATCAGCGTGGTCGAACTGGCTGACTGCCTGATGGGCGAGATTCTCTGCCGCTCTGACCGGGGGGAGGAGTTGGTGGAGTACCTGATGGTGGGCGCCATGAGCGTGGACAGCGCACTCACCTATTTCCGCCGCAAGCCGAACAAGGCAGTCATCACCGGCGGCGACCGGCCCGACATCCAACTGGCGGCGCTGGAGACTTCCACCAGGTGCCTGATCCTCACCGGCAATCTGCGGCCCAGTCCTATCATCATGGCCCGCGCTGAGGAGGTGGGCGTGCCCATGATCCTGGTCAAGCAAGACACGCTCACGGCAGTCGAGATCATTCAGCAATACTTTGGCAAGACGCGCTTTCACCAGGAGAAAAAGGTTCAGCGTTTTCGCGAGATGATGGAAGAGCGGTTCGAGTTTGAGGAGCTGTATGCTGCTATGGGATTGAAGCCGGTGGGTGAGGGGTGACATA
>CAYNKW010000003.1:18974-39320 GCA_964397845.1 uncultured Anaerolineae bacterium | reverse complement strand
TTTGAGGAGCTGTATGCTGCTATGGGATTGAAGCCGGTGGGTGAGGGGTGACATATCCACCAGGGTGAAGATTTGGGCCGGGGTATCCTCAGCAAGATTCTGCGCGATGCAGAGATGGATCGAGAGACATTCTTGGAGCTTCTGTAGTTGGCAATTTGTAAGGGGGAGTGAAATGTCATTCATCGAAGAGATCGTCGCCAGGGAGATCCTGGACTCGCGCGGGAACCCGACTGTTGAGGTGGATGTCACGCTGGTCGGCGGCGAGGTGGGCCGGGCGGCTGTGCCTTCTGGCGCGTCCACCGGCATGCACGAGGCGGTGGAGCTGCGCGATGGCGACGAGAAACGCTATGGCGGCAAGGGCGTGCGCCAGGCGGTCGAAAACGTCAACACAGTCATTGCCAAAGAGTTGATCGGCTGGGACGCCACGGACCAGGTAGGCATTGACCAGGCACTCATTGAGCTCGACGGCACGCCCAACAAGGGCGAGTTAGGCACCAACGCCATCCTGGGCACGAGCCTGGCGGCCGCCAAAGCGGCGGCTCAATGGGCCGGTCTGCCGCTCTATCGCTACATCGGCGGGGCCAGCGCCTGCACGCTGCCGGTGCCGATGATGAACATTCTCAACGGCGGCAGGCACGCCCTGGACAGCACCGACCTGCAAGAGTTCATGGTCATGCCCGTGGGCGCGCCCACTTTCGCTGAGGCGCTGCGCTGGGGCGCTGAGACCTATCACGCCCTCAGGACGGTGCTCAAGGACAAAGGCTACAGCACCAACGTCGGCGATGAGGGCGGCTTTGCCCCCAGCCTGGGCTCCAACGAGGAGGCCATCGAGGTCATATTGCAGGCTGTCGAGCGGGCCGGCTACGAGCCAGGCAAGGAGGTTTTTATCGCTCTGGACCCGGCGGCCAGCGAGATTTTTGAGGATGGCGTGACCTATCACCTGAAGAGGGAGGGCCGCCGACTCACTGGCGATCAGATGGTCGAGTTCCTGGTGGACTGGGCAGACAGGTATCCCATCATCTCCATCGAAGACGGGCTGGCCGAGGACGACTGGGCGAGTTGGACAAAGCTCATGGCGCGCATTGGCCACCGCGTGCAGATCGTCGGCGACGACTTGCTGGTAACCAACGTGAAGCGTGTACAGAGGGCGATCGAGACGAAGGCGTGCAACAGCCTGCTTTGTAAGGTTAATCAGATAGGTACGTTGATCGAGGCCGTCTCGGCCGTGGAGATGGCCAAGCGCGCCGGTTGGACCAGCGTTATCTCCCACCGTTCCGGTGAGACGGAGGACACCACCATCGCCGACCTGGTAGTGGCGTTGAACACCGGTCAGATCAAGACCGGTGCCCCTAGCCGCTCTGAACGGGTGGCCAAGTTCAACCAGTTGCTGCGCATTGAGGAGGAGTTGGGTGACGCGGCTGTGTACGCTGGGATGAGCGCGTTCTATAACATTTCGCGCTGAGTGGGTCAACGTGGATTCGAGGCGATGCGCGCATCGCTCCTATGTGACGGTTGGGGTGGTGCCCATCCGCGTCAAAAAGACACCACCCACGATGACGGCCGCGCCAGCGATTTGCAGCCAGCCAGGATTCTCTCCCAGCCACAGCCAGCCGATGATCATGGCAACTACTGGTGTGAGGTTGCTATAAATGGCCGTCCTTGTGCTGCCTGCCATTTTGACGCCTGCGTTCCAGACGACGTACGCCAGGCCGAGAGCCAACACCGCCGAGTAGGCTATTCCCAGCCAGCCCTGCCACGGCACGGCGGTCCAGTTCTGCGCCCGGCACTCGGGCGCTGCAGCCAGGAGGATGCCTGGTAGGCCGATCAACATGGATAGTCCTGTCACCTTCAACGACGAGTGGCGTCGTAACATAGGTTGGGACAGTACTGTGTACACGGCCCAGGCCACCGCGCCGCAAAGCACCATCAGCGTGCCCAACAGCGATTCGCCTTTCACCTCAACGGCCTGGCCGGAACCGGACACGATCAGGACGATACCACCAAAGGCCGTCAGGCAGCCGAGCCAGCCGCGCCAGTCCAATCGCTCCAGGCCCATCGCCGTGCCGATGAGCGAGACATATACCGGCACACCGCCCAACATCAACGCGGTGTTACCGGTAGTAGTGCGGGCAATGCCGTTGATGAAGAAAAGTTGATAAACCGTGTTGCCCACCAGGCCCAGAATCGCCAATTGCCCGGCGTCGTGCCTGTCCACGCGCCAGTCGTCGCCGGCGATCTTTGTGGCCAGCAGCACTATAGCCGTGGCAGCGGTAAAACGGATGGCATTGAACGCCATCGGCGAGAAGGTGTTCATGGCGACTTTGATGATGCTAAAGTTGGCTCCCCAGATGCCGATGGTGGTCAGAAGGGCCAGGTCCACGAGACCGAATCGTTGTGGCGAGGCTGGCTCACTCAAAGTACTTCCTCAACAATCGAAAAGCCAGCATGCAACGTGCCGGTTTATTTACAGGTGCAAATTGCTCTCGCAGTTTAATATGCCCGGCCAAAGATAGCCTGTTCCGTTGCCTCTTTGCCGCAGCCGACGCACACGCCCCTGCCATTGGGTTGCTCCATCGGGATGCAGCGAGTGGTGACAGGGATGCCAGCCTCTTCGCGGACACGCTCCTTGATGTTGGCTTCACATTCTTCGTCGCCGCACCACCAGGCTAGAGCCCAGCCGTCGGTGGTGATAGCTTTCAGTGTCTCAAAGTCTTCTGCCTCGTGGGTGTTTTCGTCGCGGAAACGGGCGGCCTTGGCCAGCATGTTGGCCTGGATCGCTGCCAGCATGTCGGGCGCAGCCTGCGCCAGGCCGGCCAAGAGCACGGCCGATTTGCCCTCCTTGCCGGGCACGTCGCGCCGGGCAAAGACGACCTGACCTTGCGCCACGTCACGCGGACCGAGCTCGACTCGCAGCGGCACGCCCTTCATCTCCCAATGATTGAACTTCCAGCCAGGTGTCTGTCCCTCGCGGGCGTCCACGTGGAAGCGAATCCCGGCACTGGCCAGGGTGGCCTTTACGTTCTCCACGGCTTCCAGCACGGCGCTCTTTTGTTCAGTCTTGCGCCAGATGGGGACGACGATGACCTGGTAGGGGGCCAAAACTGGTGGCAGCACCAGGCCCTGGTCGTCGCCGTGGGTCATGATGATAGCGCCCACCATGCGGGTGCTCACACCCCAGCTCGTCGTCCAGACGTACTGGAGTTGGTTGTTTTCGTCCAGAAATCTGATATCGAAGGCCTTGGCAAACGTCTGGCCCAGGAAGTGAGAGGTGCCGGACTGCAGGGCCCACTTGTTGCCCATCATGGCTTCGATGGCGTAGCTGTTGATGGCTCCGGGGAACGTTTCGCTCTTTGACTTGCGCCCTTTGACCACCGGGATGGCTGCGTCGTTGATCGCAAAGCCGGCATAAACCTCCAAAATACGCATCGTTTCCTCTTGTGCCTCCTCGGCGGTGGCGTGGGCGGTGTGGCCTTCCTGCCACAGGAACTCGGTGGTGCGCAGGAACAGCCGGGTGCGCATTTCCCAGCGGACGACGTTGGCCCACTGGTTGATGAGCAAAGGCAGGTCACGGTAGCTGCGGATCCACTTGGCGTACATGTGGCCGATGATCGTCTCCGAGGTAGGGCGCACGACGAGCGGCTCTTCCAGTTTCTTGCCGCCACCGTGAGTGACCACGGCCAGCTCCGGCGCAAAGCCTTCCACGTGCTCCGCCTCCTTCCTGATAAAGCCCTCCGGGATAAAGAGGGGAAAGTAAGCATTGACGTGGCCAGTCTCTTTGAAACGGCGATCCAGCCCAGCCTGGATGTTCTCCCACAGCGTGTAGCCGTAAGGCATAATCACCATGCAGCCTCGCACCGGAGAATAGTCAGCCAACTCTGCTTTTTGGACGACGTCGTTGTACCAGCCAGCATAGTCTTGGCTTCGGGGCGTGACTCGTTCGGACATGGATCTCCTCCTATGATTGTGCAAACCGCAGGTTGTAATAGGCAATTCACTACCGGGCACTTGCTATGACGGAGCTCAGAAACCCGGTTTTGGTTGAAAAAACGCGATTTTTCACACCACAGAGAGCCCCTAAAACCAGCAACTTGTCCATTCAAGCAGGGAAAAACCGGGTTTTTTTCAAAAAGTGTCCGGTAGCGGTAAGCGTCTAGCGAAGCTGCGCCTCAAACCGACAAGTGGACGCCCCAGCCCTTCGACAGGCCTGTCCTGAGCGCAGTCGAAGGGCTCGCAGCACAACCGCTGAACGCTTACCAATACGCCATACGCGATTTACACCAGGGTGCGAAGGCGCTGAAGCTGATCCTGCAACTGGTCTTTGTCTTTAATGTACCCCAGGCTCACTATCTGCGGTTTCGTTCGGGCCAAAACGAAAGTCAGTGCTTCCCAGTCCTCGTCTTGCAGTGGCTCGTGAGCGTCGTTGGTCATCGCGCCTTCGCGAAGGCGGGGGCCGCTGACGTGAACCTCGCGCACGCGGAAAAGAGGCATGGCGCGAAAGTATTGCTCCTCGTCAAGGCCCAGATTGTGCGCGCTTATCCTCGCGTTAGCGACATCTAGCAGGAAACCGCAGTCTACCGCGTTCAGCACGGCAGTGATGAAAAGCGGCTCGCAGACGTACTCGTAGGCGTTGGTGGGATGATAGTCCAGGTTCTCCAGGATCAGCGGCACCGGCAGCCGTTGCTTGAGCCGGACGGCGTTGCGACAGATGTTCAGGTAGACCTGGCTTCGGGACTGGGTCTCAGAGCGCGGAGTGATTGTTCCGTTGTACTCGAACGCTTCGACGCTGAGGCCAAAGCTCATGGAGAACCAGGGCGGATCGGCCAACACCAGCAATCTTTGCGCCTGGGCCATGATGGCTTCGTCGAATGGATCAGATTGGTTGAGGGCAAGCATCGCCGGCATGTTGTGCAGCAACAACGGGCGGTGCGACCGGGCCTCGCGCATCTGCGCCTCCGTGTGCCAGGAACAGACCACGATGCAGTCTACTGCAGCCTTCCCTTCGGCCAGTAGTGCCATCAATGGTTTAGAATAGATTGCAGCCAATTGTAATGACATGCTTACCTCCTCTTCACCCCCCCGTTGAGTAGCCACGGCTTCTTCAGGTGTTGACGACCAACGTGGATTCATAGATCGTCCGCCACGCTGAGTTGTGACCGTACACATGCACGTGGCCATGGATCAGGTAACGCGGTCGAAAGCGTTTCATTAACCAGAGAAAGGACTTGAAGCCGGTGTGACACAGATCGCTGGCGTCGTGAATGCCGTAGGGCGCGCGTGCACGCATTGCCGGCTCAAATGTGTTGCGTGTTTCGTAACCGCCACAACATGTCCAGTATACACCGACTGGCAAAGCATGTCAACCGCGCAGCAGGCGGTGGATTTCGCCAGTCAAGGCGTCCAGCGGGACGACGGCGCGCTCGCTGGCATCGCGGCGCTTGACCTCGACGCCACCCTGGGCCAAGCTGCGGCGACTCACAGTGACGCGCACCGGCAGGCCGATGAGGTCGGCATCATTGAACTTGACGCCGGCCCGCTCGTCCCGGTTGTCGTAGAGCACCTCAAAGCCCTGGGCCAGCAGGTCGGCATAGAGTGCTTCCACAGTTTGTGTCACTTCCTCGCTGGCGTCACGGCCCAGGTTGACCAGGTACACGTGGTAGGGCGCGATCTCAGTCGGCCAGATGATGCCGTGCTCATCGTGATGCTGCTCGACGACGACGGCCATGAGCCGCCCGGTGCCGATGCCATAAGAGCCCATGACGATGGGGCGGGCCTGACCGTCAGCGTCTAGGTAGGTCGCCCCCAGGGCCTCGCTGTAGCGGGTGCCCAGCTTGAACAGGTGTCCTATCTCGATGCCGCGCGCCTCGGTCAGGGTAGTACCGCAGGCCGGACAGGCGTCGCCAGCGCGAGCCAGTGCGATGTCGGCCACGGTCTCGGCCTGAAAGTCACGGGGATAGTTGACGTTGAGCAGGTGATAGCCTTCCCGGTTGGCCCCGGCGACAAAATTGCCCCCCAGATGCACCGAGTCGTCGGCGATCACCCGCACGCCGGTCAAGCCGCGCGGTGAGGCGTAGCCGGGCACTGCTCCGATAGCTAGAATCTCCGCATCGGTGGCCGGGCCCAGTGCCGCACCACCCAGGAGGTTACGCAGCTTGATATCGTTTACGTCCAGATCGCCCCGGATGACGACAAAGATAACCCTTTGGCTGGATTTATGCCGGGTAAAGTCGAGGGGCTCAGGACAAGCCTCATCGTCGTTGGTGACGTAAAAGACGGCCTTGAGGGTCTGATGCGTGGGTACGCCAACGAAGGCGGCCACGTCGGCGATCGTCTTGCAGCCGGGGGTAGCGATCTCTTCTACGACGCCCTCCGGCGGGCGGGCTACTTCCGGCTTGGCAAAGGTCGCCTGCTCGGCATTAGCCGCGTAGCCACAGGCCGGGCAGAGGATGAGGGTGTCTTTGCCATGCTCATTGAGGACCATGAACTCTTGCGAGGCGGCGCCGCCCATCTGGCCCACATCGGCCTGCACGGTCAAGGATTCGACGCCGCAGCGACGGAAAATACTGATATAAGCCTGGTATATCTTTTGGTAGGCGACGTTCAGTCCTTCAAAATCAGCGTCGAGAGAATAGGCGTCTTTCATGGTGAACTCGCGCACGCGGACGAGGCCGCCCCGGGGACGCGGCTCGTCGCGGAATTTGGTCTGGATGTGAAAGACGAGGCGAGGCAGTTGCCGGTACGATTGAATCTCGTGGCGGGCCAGAGCGGCCACGACTTCTTCGTGAGTCATGGCCAGCACCATGTCGCGGCCGGCGCGGTCGCGCAGGCGGCCCATGTCCGGTCCAATGCTTTGCCAGCGGCCGGTGGCTTGCCACAGTTCGGCCGGGTGGACGACGGGCATCATCATGTCCTGGCCGCCGACGGCTTCCATTTCCTGGCGCATGACCGCCTCGATCTTGCGCAGGACGCGCCAGCCCAGGGGCAGATAGCTGTAGATGCCGGCTGCCAGGGGACGGATCATGCCGGCACGCATCAACAGTTGGTGGCTGGGCATTTCGGCGTCGGCCGGATTTTCGCGCAGGGTGTTGCCAAAGAGTTGGAACATTCGCATGGCAGCTTCCTTTTTGTTGGCCAGGTGGTTAGGATAAAAAATAAAACCGGCTTTCCGAGAGTGGTGGTCTGGAAAGCTGGTTTAGCAGCGCGTGAGTGAGACAAACTGGCAGCCGAAACCGGCCTACCCAGGCCGTGGAACTGGGGTAGGGGCTGGACTGTCAGGGATAAAGTTCATTCGGCTCATCGGACAGAGATGCATGGGTTTACTCAAAGATGGCATCAACCGGGATTTGAAAGCCGGTCAGTAGTTCGGATTGGACCCTCTGGCCGGGTTCGTATCGCTCCAAAAGGGCGTACCGGCCCTGGCGCAAGCTATAGACTTCGACAGTTTGGGCATCCGGGTCTACGATCCAGTATTCGCCGACGCCGGCGGCTTCGTACACGACGAACTTGTCGCGCCGATCCACTACCCAGTTGCTGGGGGAGAGGACTTCGACGATCAGGTCGGGCGCGCCTTCGATATTGTTTTCTTTGAGGATACTCTGCCGCTCGCTGGTGACAAAGAGGATGTCTGGCTCCACTGGTGTTGCTAGATCAGAGATCAGTACATCAACGGGAGCAAAGTAGATCTTGCCCAGTTGTCGTTCTGTAACAAAACGTTGCAGAGCGAGGGACAGGTTTCTAACCACGTCCTGGTGTCGGAGCGTCGGTGCAGCGGTCATGTGCAGCTCTCCCTTGATGACCTCATAGTGGTAGCCGTCGTCGGGCAGGCGCAGATAGTCCTGGTAGGCCCACTTGCCCTGAGGCGGCGGCCAGGTTCGCTCTTCGGGAAGCGGCACCGGATCCCATGTTTTTGATCCTTTGAGGGTCAGTATCTTGGCCATAGCGGTTGTCCTTGCAGAAAAATGGCGTTCACGGCCGCTATTATACATCCATTGCCCTTTCTCGTCAATTGCTGAACCGCCTTACAAGTGGTTCATCCGACAGCCGGCCCGTCCCATTAACGAACAGCCGACCACCCGCCGGGATCACTCCCAGCATGGGAGGTCGGTCGTCAATTGCTCATCAAGCTATCCCATTCTTCCCTTTGGGGACAATGAGGGCCCCGCCGGGGCTAATTTTACCACAGATCAAGCCGGAGCACAAGTCCCCGCATTCATCCATGAAATGTTACCGAAGCGAAATTAATTAAAATTTTACCATTTTCTAACCTTGGTCTAGCTCAAATATGTTATAATAATAGCGATCAATTCTACAAAGGGGCTTAAGCAATCACATGAAAGGTATGTCCTTCTCGACACCTGCTACCGGGCTGCTAAGCACTTGTTCATCAATAACTTTGCACTTTGGCACAGAAACCAGGCGCAGAATCGCCACAAAAGTACGAAATTATTTTTGAACAAGTACTAAGCGTCTCCAAGACAAAGGAGTCTGCTATGAACAACAATGCAAGCAATAAATTGGAAGCCGTGCGGGCTATGCTGGCCCAGGCATTGGCCGAAGCTCGCACGCGCGGCGCAGAGCGCGTCGTCGCGCTGCATCTGGTCATGTACGACCGTTCTCCTGAAGCACTTGAAGCAGTGCATACAACCCTGGACGTCCTTACTCCCGGCACCCCAGCCGAGAACGCCAAACTCTATGCCCGGTCGGCTGCCTCTCTATTCATCTGTTGGAACTGCTGCGGCCTGCGTTTTGAAGCTGACGCAGAAGAGGCCATCTGCCCCAACTGCGGCAGCACAGGGTTGATCGTGCCAGCCGACATCACCTTTGCACTGGAACGAGTTGACCTGGTAGCAAGCCGCCAGGATAGTGGGGGATCGATCTGAAAATCGTGGGGTGTCATTGCTGTCCACGAATGGCCCACGAATACACGAATCGCGCATTGATCTCCATTCGTGTGTTCGTGCGAGAATTCGTGGACGACTTGCTTCGGGTGCTTACCGTGTTGCCACTTTTGCGGCGACGCGGTTTTGTTGTATAATCTCCCTATGAACGTTGTCTTGCGCCGACCTGGACTGCTATCCCAGGGTATTTTCTCACTGGGCCATCGGGAGGGCGAGGGAGCACAAAGGAGGAGTCATGAAAGACAAGCCGGCGTCGCCGTTGGACCGGCAGAGGGCCTACAACATCTTTGTCGTCTCCGATGCCACTGGCCTGACCGCCGATCAAGTGGTCAAGGCTGCCCTGGCCCAGTTCGAACCGGATGTGGCCAGTGTTCTTCGCTTTTCTCACGTCCGCACCGAAGAAGAAGTGCGGGACATCGTCCGCCGGGCTGCCCGTGAACGAGGGATCATCGTCCACACGCTGGCCGTCACCGAGCTCCGCGGGGCCATGCTGGAGGAGGGTCGCCACTACCAGGTGGACACCATTGACTTGATGGGGCCATTGCTTACGCGCCTCAGCACCCGGCTGCGGGTCTCTCCGCGGGCGCAACCGGGCCTCTTCCGGCAGATTGGCGAGGAATACTACCGCCGCATCGAGGCCGTGGACTATACCGTTAAACACGACGACGGCCAAAATCCTCAGGATCTCCCCAACGCTGACATTGTCATCGTTGGCGTCTCCCGTACGTGCAAAACGCCCATGAGCATCTACCTCTCCTACCGTGGCTGGCGTGTGGCCAATCTACCCATCGTCAAGGGCATTACTCCGCCCCGCCAACTGGCCCACGTGGAGGCACAGCGTGTCGTAGCCCTCACCATGCATCCCGATCAGTTGCTCACAGTGCGCAGGGCACGTTTGCGGCGCATGGGCCACAAGTTACCCGGAGACTATGCCGATTATGAGAGCATTCTGCAAGAGGTGGAAGGCGCTCGGCGCTTTTACCAACACAGGGGTTGGCCCATCATAGACGTGACCAACAAGTCCATCGAGGAAATCGCTACCGAGGTCATAGCGCTGGTGCGACGGCGGCGTCGGAGGGGTAAAGGCCAGACCTCCGAGGTTTCTGTGGGCGAAAATCAGCCGGCAAAGTGACTGTATGGCCTATTTTCACGGTAAAACGCTGGTGTGTAGCCAAACCTCGGAGGTCTTGCCCTCGAATCCACGTTGCCCCATAAAAGCTTACCGAAGGGGTAAGGTTGCTTCAATTGAAAGCATTACCTCTACTTCCCTGTCTGACGATTTTGTGCTATAATTCGCTGTGTAATTACCCTTCTCTATGCCCTTGTGGCCTAGACCGGAGTTTCAATTGAACGCAAGCCGCATCTACGTCGCTGTAGACCTGGAGACGACCGGGCTGGAGCAGGAACGGGACGCCATCATTGAGGTTGGTGCCGTCAAGTTCCGGGGGGACGAAGTGCTGGGCACCTGGTCCAGCCTGGTTAACCCAGGACGGCCTATTCCCTACCAGATCGAGCGACTCACCAGCATTACCTCTCAGGAGGTGAGCAAAGCCCCACCGCTGCGCGCCATCGCCCACTCCTTTGCCCGCTTTGTGGGCCAGCACCCTGTCGTCGCACACAATGTAAGCTTTGATCTGGGCTTTCTACAGCGACGGGGACTGCTGCGCGAGAATCTGCCCATAGACACCTTTGAACTGGCCGGCATTCTCATGCCTCATGCTGCCCGCTACAGCCTGGGCCGTCTGGCCGAGGCGTTGGGCATCCAATTCGTCACCCGGCACCGGGCACTGAGCGACGCCAAAGCGACGATGCAACTCTTCCTGGCGCTACTGGAGCAGGCCAGCCAGTTGGACCTCAGCATCATTCGAGAGATCAATCGCAGCGCCGCTCACAGCCAGTGGCCCTTGCGCCAAGTATTCCGTGACCTGGAACGGAGCCGCGCCCGTTACGTCTTTGCTGACAGTATCGGCCAGCAACTCACAGCCAAGGGGGCGATGGATGGACGGGGTTCGGTGGGCTTGCTTTTTCACGACGACGAAAAAGTTGAACCCTTGCAGCCCGCCGAACAGTTCCAACCCGTGGATGTGGCGGCGCAGGTGGGCCTCCTGGAAGAAGACGGCCTGGTAGCCCGTGCGTTCCCCGGTTATGAATACCGCCCGCAGCAGGTTGAGGTGTTGCAAGCTGTGGCCAATGCCTTCAATGAGGGCCAACACCAGTTGGTGGAGGCCGGCACCGGCACAGGCAAGTCGCTGGCTTACCTGCTGCCGACCATTTACTTTGCCGTTCAAAACGGCGAGCGGGTGGTCATCTCGACCAACACGATCAATCTCCAGGAACAGATCTACAACAAAGACATCCCAGCGCTGCAAGAGATCCTGCCCCTGGAGTTCCGTGCAGCGCTGGTGAAAGGCCGCAGCAACTATCTCTGCCAGCGTCGGCTGGACATCTTTCGCCGCAACCGGCAACTGAATAAAGAGGAGATGCGCCTACTGGCCAAGGTGCTGGTCTGGCTGCCCAGCACCATGACCGGGGATCGGGCTGAGCTCTTTTTGCCTACCTATGCCGAGCAGGCGCTCTGGCATCACGTTTCGGCTGAAGCGGAGACTTGCTCGCTGGAGCGATGCCGCTATCGCGAAAACGGGCGCTGTTTCTACTACCGCGCCCACGAGAGGGCCGAATCCGCTCATCTCGTTATTGTCAATCACTCTTTGCTCCTGTCCGACGTGGCCGTGCAAAGCCGGGTCTTGCCGTCTTATCGTTACCTCATTGTGGACGAGGCTCAACATCTGGAAGCCGCTACTACCCGCCAACTCAGTTTTACCACCGACCGGCGCACGCTGGAGCGGCTGCTGAACGAGATGTCCCAGGAGGTGAGTGTCAACAATTACACGGGCTATCTCACACAGTTGCTCAGGATGACCCGCCGCCCCGTGCCGGAAGCCATCTACACCAAGATGGAGCAGTTTGTCAACGAACTACGCCGCAGCATTGAGACGGCCAAACGGCATCTGTACGATTTTTACGACGAACTGGGGATGTTTCTGCGCAATCACACCTCCGGCAGCCAGGCTTACGATAGACGGCTGCGGCTGACTAGTGGCCTGCGGGCACAGCCCGACTGGACCAATATTGAGACGATGGGCGACGGTCTGTGCACCAGCCTTTACCACCTGGGCGAAAAGCTGGAAAAGCTGGCCGGTGGCCTGACGGAACTGGAAGAATTCGATATCCCAGACCTGGAAGACCTGACGCAAGACTTGCGAGGGCTGCTGCACGGCGTGCGAGAGCAACACGAGCAACTCAATGCCATGATCTTTGAGCCATCAGGGCAAGACATCCATTGGGCGCAACTCGCGGCCAAAACCAAGAACGTTTCATTGCATGCCGCTCCCCTGCACGTAGGCCACCTGGTGCAGGAACATCTCTTTTATACCAAAGAATCGGTCATCCTGACCTCGGCCACCCTGCGCACCGATGGAAATTTTCGCTTTATCAAGGAACGGCTCGGCGCCGAAGATGCCGACGAGTTAGCCGTCGGCTCGCCTTTCGACTTTGGACGGCAGGCACTCCTCTATTTGCCTACTGACATTCCGGAGCCGAACCAGCCCCAATATCAGAAAATCTTCGAACGGGCGTTGAGCCCGCTCATCCGCGCTGTCCGGGGGCGCACGCTTGTCTTGTTTACGTCGTATCACCAGTTGCGCGCTACGCAGCGGGCTATTGGGCACGCTATGGCCAACGCCGACATCGCTGTCTTTGCCCAGGGAGGGGGTGCCTCACGGGCGCAACTGCTGGAGAACTTTCGTACCACCGAGCGGTCGGTGCTGTTGGGCACGCGAAGCTTTTGGGAGGGTATTGACGTGTTGGGGCCGGCTCTGAGTTGCCTGGTCATCGCTCGCTTGCCCTTCTCCGTGCCGCACGATCCCGTCTTTGCCGCGCGGGCCGAGACTTTTGACGATCCATTTAGCCAGTATTCGGTACCAGAAACAATCCTCCGCTTCCGCCAGGGGTTTGGCCGGCTCATCCGCAGCACGACGGATCATGGCGTCGTGGTGGTGATGGACAGGCGTGTGCTGACCAAGCGATATGGCGCAAAATTCCTGAACTCGCTGCCGCCGTGCAAGGCCATCCGCGCACCCCTTTCCGAGCTCCCGCACGCTGCTGCCCAGTGGATTGACGCTCCTACCACGGGCACCGTACCATCGCTTAACACAGAGACCAGAGGACAACGATGAGGAGGGAAAGATGATTGCCGTGAACGAACTTCGTAAAGGAACCACTTTTACCATGGATGGAGGGATCTACAAGGTGCTGGAGTATCAACATCACAAGCCGGGGCGGGGCAAGGCTACCATTCGCACCAAAATCCGCGACCTGCGCACCGGCTCTCTCATTGACAAGAACTTTATCTCCGGCGACCGGGTAGAGGAGATCCGCATTGACAAGGTGGAGGTGCAATACCTTTATGACGACGGCGACTTTTACCATTTTATGAACACCGAGACCTACGAACAGCCAGCCCTGCCAGTCGCTGTGCTAGGTGACGCGGTGAACTATCTTTCCGAAAACATGATCCTGACGCTTTCTTTCTACGAGGGCGAGCCGATTGACGTCATTCTGCCGAGCGCTGTGGAACTTCAAGTCGTCGAGGCCCCCCTGGCCGTCGCTGGCGATACGGCCACCGGTGCCACCAAGCAGGTCACGGTGGAGACTGGCTTCAAGGTGACCGTACCGCTGTTCGTCAACGAAGGCGACACCATCCGCGTGAACACTCGCACTGGCGAGTATGTGACGCGCGTGTAGACTGCCGGCTGGGCAGATTTAGCGGATTCACGAAACTGAAAAGCCCACGGAAGATAACCCTCCGTGGGCTTGTGGCGTTGGGAAATGGCCTGATTGCTATGGACTGGGTATCTGAAAGCGGACGAAGAGATCGAAAGGCCGTTCCTCCCAGTGATTCTCGGCGTATACGGTCATGGTTATAGTGTTTGTGCCGGCCCGGAAGTAGGAAGCGACGATCTGAGGGTTGTCGTTCACCGGTGAGTGGCGGCTGGGCTCGGTGATGTTGACGTAAGTGCACGAACGTTGGGGAAAAGCAGCGTAGACCTCCTGGGGGCTGAACGTCCGGTCGTTAATGGTCAGATTCTCGGCATAACAACCATAATAGAGGTGAAACTCTAACAATGCGGCTACCTCGGGAAGCTCAAAGGATAGAGTGTAGGTGTCCTCCCCAACGCTGTAGGCGTTGTAAGGGCCATCCTCCACATCGAAGAAGTAGTAGGGCTGCGGGTTCTCGCACTCGTCCACCTGGTGGGGCGTAGGGTCGTCGTAATAGTCGTACAGCCTGTAGCTCCCATCGGCCTCGGTGGTGCAGATGTCCGGCAGCCGCTCAAAGTATAGGTCGCCGATGTAAAAATCGGCGTCATGGGTGCACAGGTAGCCGCCACACACGTCAATCTGGCGCAGGGTAATGGTCAGTTCTACCCGCTGGCCCCGGAAATCACTCACGTCGGCGAAGGCAAGGATGTAGGGCACGTCTAGCTCGGTCTCGCGCACATGGGAGGCATAGGTCCAGATCGTCTGGTCGCTCTGCGGCTGGTGTACCGCTATCTCCAGCCCAGAGTCGCTGTCCGTCTCGTCCACGGAGCCGTTGCCAGAAGTTGCGACGGGGATGGAAACGATGTCCGCGTCGGCTGGAACATCCAGCGGGACTCTGATCCAGGCAGTCTGCTCGCCGTGGCCGTAGCCGCGCACCGAAAGCCGCGCCACCTGGCCAAAGATCCCTTTCGGATCGCCCGTGGTATCCCCTTTGGAGGCTTCCATCCCCTCCAGACCTGCCTCCCATATCTCGGCCGGCACCAGCGGTTCCAAACCCCCGGCATTGAACAGGTACAGCGTGCCCTCCGGTGTGGAAGCGGGTATGGGGGTCGGCGGCGGTGGCGTGTGGGTGGGCGTGACCTTTGGTGTTGGAGTGCCTGTTGGGGTAGGCGTGACTGGAGCTGTCGCTGTTGGCGTGACCGCAGGGGTGGGAGTGGGCTGTCGCGTCAGCAGGGCGATGCCTCCAAGGACCACGATGACTATGGCCAGGATCAGCAGCCCCAGCCCCACCAGCCCTAGCGCGATGGACGTCCACGGCACAGCCCGGCTGGGGGGCGCAGGGGGAGCCAGGGGGAGCCCAGGGAGACTCTCGCGAAGCGGCACGATCTCGCCGGCCGTGGCGGTTTCCAGAGCGCTGGCCATGTGGGTGACTCTCTGATAGCGGTCGTTGGGGTCTTTGGCCAGTGCCTTGAGGACAACTTGCTCCACGGCCTCCGGCACGGCCGGATTCAACTGGCGGGGAAGAGGCAGGGGGGCGCTGATGTGCTTCAGAATCACCGCCAGCGGTGTGTCGGCGTCAAAGGGCACCCGGCCGGTGACCATCTCGTACAGCATCACGCCCAGGGCATAGATGTCGCTGCGCTCGTCGCCGCGCTCGCCTTGGCCTTGCTCTGGCGACATGTAGGTTGGCGTGCCGGTGACTGCTCCGGTGGCAGTATACTGGGTGCCACCCACAATCTTGGCGACGCCGAAATCGGTCAGGACGACATCGCCCCTGGTGGTCAACATCACGTTGGCTGGCTTGATGTCACGGTGGACCATCCCCTGGCGATGGGCATGTTCCAGAGCGCTGGCCACGGCCAGGAAAATGCGCCGCACCTCTTCCAGAGGCATGGTCTCACCTCGCTTGGCCAGCGCATTCAACTCGGCTTTGAGGGTGGTGCCTTCCAAATACTCCATGACCATGTACGCCACATCGTCCTCTATACCAAAGTCAAAGACCTGGACAATGTTTGGATGACGCAGGGTGGCCACGGCTTTTGCTTCCCGCTGGAAACGTTTGAGGAACTGCTCATCGCCGGCTGCCAATTGCTCGTGAATGACCTTGATAGCCACGTAGCGCTCAAGCGCGGGCTGATAAGCCTTGTAAACCGTGGCCATTCCGCCCCGACCGATGCGTTCCGTGATACGATAGTTACCCAGTGTCCTGCCTGTCAAGTCGGCCATACCCGGCCTTCCCTCCTGCCTGCGCAACGAGCCAGTCCATCAGCCCTCTACTGCCACTTTACCATCATTTCTGGGCTCTGACAAGAGCACCACGCTAGAAATCAGCATACTCCCGCTTGACCACGTCCTCGGGAGGTACCCCAAACAACGCCAACAACGCCCCGATTCGCTCCGCCTTCCGCTCGGCGTCCCGCTTTGACCAGGTGCGGCTCTTGATCTCCAAGAAAGGCCTCTCCTGTGCCGGTTTCGTCAGCCGATCCAGGTTAATGGCAAAGTCCACGCCCTGGTATTTGATGCGAAAGCGACGGCGTTGTTTCTCCAATTCCATGACGCGCTGTGGCTGAAAGTATTCCTTATAAAAGCGCAGCGACCGGTCGGCGCGGGAGGTATAGGCAAAGCGGGCGAGCACTACCGAGTTGGCATACTCCCGCTCCTTGGCCAGCCCGACCAACGTCAAGGTGTAGAGAGACTCGACCACTTTGCCGTCCTTGAGTACGTAATCTTCGCGATAGCGGATGCGGCCTGCCGCCTCGTCATCGAAGAAAAGGTAGGTATCATATTGGTTGCGCACCGACGGCTTTACGATGACGATGTCAGGATGGTCCAGGGCGGCGATTATCCGCTTCTCGTCCTCAATGCGTGCTTTGACCAGCACCTCGAAAATTTCGCGTCGTTCCAATTCTCCCAATGTCACGAGCTTGTCCAGCAAGCTCTGCTCCCGCCGGATGAGAAAGCTACTCACCCGATCTGCCACCCGCTGCACCTCACCCATTACTTCATCTTCGCTCACCGTCAGCAGCGCCCGATCGTGCATGAGCCAGCGGCCATTCACCATGACGTGGCGTACATCGGTGCTCTTGGCCGCGTAGACCAGCCGGGAATAGATGTTCGCTTCGCTGAGGTCGAACCTGGGTGAGATGTGTAGTCCTTCCATGTCCACCACTGCCAGGTCGGCCCGCTTGCCAGGCTCCAGCGATCCAATGAGGTGATCTATATGCAACGCCCGCGCGCCGCCAATAGTGGCCATGGCCAGCGCGTCCCTGGCAGGCAGGGCTGTTGGATCGCCACTGAAGCCTTTGGCCAGCAGCGCCGCGAGATGCAGTTCCTCGAACATGTCCTGGTTGTTATTGCTGGCCGGGCCATCGGTACCCAGGCCCAACACGATGCCCAACTCTAGCATGCGCGTTACCGGGGCCACGCCGCTGGCCAACTTGAGATTGCTGGACGGATTGTGGATCAAGCCGGCCCCTTTCTTGGCCAGCAGGGCCATTTCTTCTTCTGTCAGATGAACGCCGTGAACCGCCACCGCCCGGTGATCCAGCACGCCAAATTGATCGACATAGAGCGCCGGTGAAAGGCCGTGGGCTTGCACGCTGGTCTCCACCTCACCGGCAGTCTCTGAAATGTGGATCAGCAGGGGGACATTTTGCCCACGGGACAGGCTGGCCGTCTCGCGCAGGATCTCTGGCGTGCAGGTGTAGGGCGCGTGCGGCCCGACCGCCGGAACGATCAGCGGATGCCCTTGCCAATTGGAGATGAAACGACGGCAGTATTCCAGCCCCTCGTCGTAACTGCTGGCGTCCGGCGTGGGCCACTTCATGATCGTCTCGGCGCAGATGGCGCGCATCCCGGCGTCGGCTACCGCCTCGGCCACCGTATTCTCGTGATAGTACATGTCGGCAAAGCAGGTCACACCGGAGCGAATCATCTCGGCACAGGAAAGAAGCGTGCCCCAATGACAAAATGCCTCGTCCACGAAGGCCTTTTCCACGGGCAGCATATAGCCGTGCAACCACACGTCCAGCCGCAGATCGTCGGCCAGGCCGCGCAGCAGACTCATGGGCGCGTGGGTGTGCGCGTTGATCAGCCCCGGCATCACGATCTGACCGGCGCAGTCTACCACCCTGGCTGCCTCTATCTCGTCGGCCAACGAGGCCGGCCCGGCGGCTACGATGCAATCCTCCTTGACCGCCAGAACGCCCGGCGAAAAAACCTCCCCTGCAGCGTTCATGGTTACAACAGTGCCGTTGACCAGGATTAAATCCGCTTTCATTGCTACCTCCTCACAAAGCTGAATAATCTAATCCATTATACCAACATTCCACTCTCCTGACAACCGCCCTGATTTGTGATATAATTGATGACCAGTTGGACATCGAAGGCCGCGGCTTAAAGAAAAGGAATAAGGATTCGGCTCGATCACAGATCCGCGCCGAACGAGACAACACACTGAAGAGGGGAGCCTCCCATGGCCGATTTATCTGTTGAAATCTGCGGCTTGAAATTTAAGAACCCTGTCCTGCCAGCCGCCGGCCCCACGGTGTGGGACGGCCGGGCGATGCTGCGCTGCGTCGAAGGGGGCGCTGGCGGCATCGTGGCCAAGACGATTTCCACCACGGCAGCCGAGGTGCCGCAGCCCTGCATGGCCGAGTACGGCAAAGGTTCCATGCTCAACACCGAACTTTGGTCCGAGTATCCGCCAGAGCAGTACATCGAGCACGAGTACGCCATCGCCAGGCAGGCCGGCGTGCCGCTGATCATCAGCCTGGGCTACACGGCCGGCCAAGTGGCCGAGCTGGCTCCTCGTGTGAGTCCTTTCGCCGACGCGCTGGAGCTTTCCACCCATTACATCGGCGATGATCCTCAGCCAATGGTGGACGCCATCCGCGTGGCCAAAGAGGCCGTGGACGTGCCGGTGTTCGTCAAGTTCAGTCCCTTCCGTGACGTGCAACAGGCGGCCAAAGCGGCACAGAAAGCCGGCGCCGACGGCATCGTGGCCGTCAACTCGTACGGTCCCTGCTTTGGCATTGACATTGAGACCGGTATGCCGCTCATGGGCAGCCGAGAAGGGTACGGCTGGCTCTCCGGCCAGGCCATCAAGGCCATCGCTCTTCGCTGCGTGTACGACATCGCCCGCACGGTGAGCCTGCCAATCTTTGGCGTGGGCGGCATCAGCCGGGGTGAGGACGCCATCGAGTTCTTTATGGCCGGCGCGTCGGCGGTGCAGGTCTGCACGGCGGCCATCCTGCGCGGACCAGAGGTGCACGGCCGCATCGTTCGTCAGATAGACAAGTGGCTGGATAACCACGGCTACGCCAGTGTGCGCGATGTGCAGGGCCTCACGCTGCGCAAGGTGCGCGAGCGAGCTTTCCGCACCACCCACGTCCCGCCCGAGTTGGACGTAGACGTCTGTATCGGCTGCGCTGTCTGTCTCACCTCCTGCGTCTATGGCGCTCTGGAGATGACAGGCGAACCCAGGACACCTGCCTACAAGGTCAAACTAAACCCCGATCTCTGCTGGGGGTGCGGCATGTGCGCCACCCGCTGTCCCACGCGGGCGCTGACGATGGCGGGGGTGAGTGCCTAAGAGCCTGTTAGCACAACTACCCTTGCGAAGGTTGTGAATAGCCCTGGTAAAAGCGCAATTCTCGGTGGACGAGGACACTTTTCGCTTGAAAGCTGCCTCCAAACCTTCGCAAGGGTTCGAGGGTTCCCCCCTCTGAAAGGACAGGCTATGTTTCACGTGGACGAGACAAGATTGCGCCAGATTGCTGAGCGGTACGGTCTGGATCTGATCGTCGTGTTCGGCTCGCAGGTCACAGGCCGCGCTCGGCCTGGCAGTGACATTGATCTGGCCGTGCGATGGGTACACCGTCCCTGGAACGATCCTGACCGCGAGTTGGCCCTGGTGGGCGAACTGACCGAGGCCGTCTGGGGCCGTGGCGACCTTGACGTGAGCTTTGTGAACGGCGCCGATCCCCTGTTCCTTTTTGAGGTCGCCAGCGATGGACAAGCGTTGTATGAACGGCAACCAGTAGACTTTATCGAGTTCCAGTCCTATGCTGCCCGTCGCTACTACGACGCCCAGAAATTCTTTGATCGTCAGTGGAACGACTTGAAGGAGCGTGTTCTGACATGAACAAGCGCACGGGTCAACTGATTCAGCGCAAGCTAAACAGACTGCAAAGCTACGTGGATGAACTGTCGCCTTACTTGGATAGCTTGGTGGAGACTTATCTTGCCACGCCAGGGCAGCGGCGCATTGTGGAAAGGCTGGCCCAAGTGATCATTGAGAGCAGCATAGACATCAACTCGCTGCTTCTGAGCAGTGTTGGTCAGTCGGTCCCTGACACGGCGCGTGAGTCTTTCTCCCGAGTGCACCATCTGGGGATCATTGACGACTATCTGCTGACTCGCTTCCGGCGAACTTATATTGGTTTTCGCAATCGCATCGTTCACGATTACGATATGTTAGACAACCAGATCGTCTACCACACGGCCCGTCGGTTGCTGGAGGACGCCCGGCGCTACGTGGCGGCTATCACGCGCTACCTGGCAGCGACAGAGGCGGAGGCGGAGGGAAAAGACTGAATAACGATGCGTTGAGCCAGATGCTGGAATTACGCCG
>CAYNKW010000003.1:16613-18874 GCA_964397845.1 uncultured Anaerolineae bacterium | reverse complement strand
GCGGAGGGAAAAGACTGAATAACGATGCGTTGAGCCAGATGCTGGAATTACGCCGTGGGGAGACCGTCTCTCTCGTCGGCGCCGGGGGCAAGACCTCGGCCGCACTGCAGATGATGGGCGAACTGGCCCAGGCCGGGCGACGGGTCGTTTTCACCACAACAACCAAGATCCTGGAACCGATCCCCCGCCCCGACGAGTGTCTGATCCTGGCCGGGACGCTGGACGCGGCGCGCATGGCGCTGGCCGATCCCTGGTGCGCCAAACCGTTCCTGGCCCATCGTCGCCTGGAAGAAACCGATGCCGACTTTGCAGCAAACGCACCCTATCCTGCCCGCCCTAATAAGCTGGCTGGTCTCCCGCCGGAATGGGTGGACGCCCTGGCCGCAAAACTGCCCGGCGTGACATTCCCCATTTTCCTCGTTGAAGCGGACGGCGCGCGCCACCGCCTGTTGAAAGCCCCTGCCGCCCATGAGCCGGTCGTGCCCACGGCCACGACGTTATTCATTCCCATGGCTAACCTGGCCGTGCTGGGCAAACCCCTGGCCGATGAGTTCGTTCACCGCGCCAGGCAGGCGGCGCGGCTCCTCGGCGTGCCAATGGACGTGCCGATCACACCGCCGATGGTAGCCCGCCTGCTGGCCCACCCTGACGGTGGGCTCAAGGGCGCGCCAGAGACGGCCCGCATCGTGCCGATCCTCACCTGGTGGCGCGACGATTCGCTGACTGGCGTTGCCATCGAGACTGCCGACTGTCTGGCTACCCAGGGCGGCATCGAACGGGTCATCGTGGCCCGTCTCTCCGCCGACAAGCCGGTGCTCTACGCCACCGCACCTGTCCCGGTCGCCGTTGTCGTGCTGGCCGCCGGGGCCTCGCAGCGCATGGGCCAGCCGAAGCAGTTGCTCCCCTGGGGCCACGACGATCAACCGATGCTACGCCACGTCGCTCAAACGGCTTTGGCCGCACCGGTAGACGAGGTGATCGTCGTGCTGGGTTACGCGGCGGAGCGCATCGTGCCGGTGTTAAAAGAGCTGCCGGTGCGGATCGTCGTCAACGTCGCCTGGGCCGACGGTCTCAGTAGCTCGGTCCGCACCGGATTGGACGCCGTCGGCCCCGCCGCCGAGGCCGCGCTGTTTATCCTGGCCGATCAGCCCCGCCTTACGCCAGAGATCATCGCGGCTATCGTAGCTCGTTTTCGTCGCAGCCGGGCGCCCATTGTCGTGTTACAAGCAGGGGGGCGTCGGGGCGCTCCGGCCCTCTTTGCCCGCGCCCTTTTCGACGAACTCCGCGCCGTCCAGGGCGACAGGGGCGGCCGTGGCGTCATCGCTCGCCACCCCGACCTGATCGCAACCGTCGAGTTGCCCAACGCGGCGCTACTAGCCGATGTGGATACGCCTGGCGACTATGCGGCCTTTCGACCTTGAACCTTCTAACGTTCTGACTTTGTCACTGGAGGCCCCATGCAAAGACTGATCACCATCCGCCATCTTATCATAGACATGGACGGCGTTCTCTACCGCGAGAGCGACGCCATACCTGGCCTGGTTGATTTTTTCGGCTTCTTGCGCCAGCGCGACACTCGCTTCGTGCTGGCCACCAACAACTCGACCCGCACGCCGGCGCAGTACGTGGAGAAAATGGCCGGCATGGGTGTGCAGATCACCCCCGCCGACCTGATCACCTCGGCCCAGGCGACGGCGGCCTATCTGCGCGAAATCTCCCCGCCCGGCACGCCGGTCTACGCCGTGGGCCAGGTGGGCTTGACGACGGCGTTGCAAGAGGCCGGCTTTGTGCTGGACAGCCGCCGCGTCGAGTTTGTCGTCGCCGGCCTGGACGTGCACGTGACGTATGAAAAACTCAAAACGGCAACGCTGCTGATCCATCGGGGTGCGAGGTTCATCGGCACCAACCCCGACGTGACGCTCCCCACGGCGGAGGGATTGGCCCCTGGCGCCGGCGCCATCCTGGCCGCCATCCAGGCCTCCACCGGCGTCGCACCCACGGTCATCGGCAAGCCAGAGCCGACGATGTTCCAGCAGGCCATGGCCCGCCTGGGTGCGGCCCCCGCCGACACTGCTGCCCTGGGTGACCGTCTGGAGACCGACATCCTGGCCGCTCAGAGAACCGGCATCCTCTCGCTGCTGGTGCTCTCCGGCGTGACGGACCGCGCCTTGCTGGCCGAGTCGGAGGTGCGACCGGATCTGGTGTTTGAAGACATCGCGGACTTGAGAGAAAAGTGGGCAGGCTTGCAGTCGTGAGGACGG
>CAYNKW010000003.1:0-16513 GCA_964397845.1 uncultured Anaerolineae bacterium | reverse complement strand
CGTCACACGGGCGATGCGCCAACCAGCTCGCTCGAAGGCTTTAAGGTGACGCTCAACTTTGGCACGTGGGAGGCGAGCCATCAGGGTACCTGAACAGACAGAGTGAGCGGCTGGGTCAACCGCTCCGGGGTGGAGAAATGACGTAGCCTTCCCCGCTCAAAACTCTCGAGGCACAAAATCGGACGAGTTCAACACGTCCATCACGTCCTCCCCAAAGCCTAACACGATCAGCCCTTGCTTTTCGCCGTAGTGCACCACGCTCTCGTCTACGTACAGGGAGGCAATGGCAGCGACGAACTTTTTGTCCGCGTATTCAGGAAAGAACTCGCGAGCTTTCGGCATCCGTTGTGCAAAGTCACGCACAGCCTGTGTATCAAGGCTGCTTTCAGTTTCATTGATCAGCACGTATTCGCCGCACGCCGCCACCACGTCGAACTCTCGTCCGTGACTCCGGTCGGCAGGATGTAACCTTCGCACGCGCAGCGCCACGCTTTCCACGCGGTCGTCGGGGCAGCCCACCGTCTGGCGCAGGATGCGAGGGACGCTGGGGGCTACCAGGTCTTCGGCCATGGTACCCATCTTGTTCGCCAGATCGCCCCATTTTTTGTTCATCTCTCTTCGGGACGCGCCCATCTCATCCTTGAACTCGCGCATCTCGTATGACAGTTGGTCAACCTGGCGCTGCGTCTGCTCAACCTGGCGCTGCGTCTGTTCAATCTGGCGATCCACCCGGTCAATGGTGCGCCACGCCTGCGCCACCAGATCTTCCAGCGTGGTCATGCGCTGTTCCACTGACGTTTCAAACATTGGAACTCACCTGCCTTTCCCCGCGACTTGGTCTTATTATACCATACAAGCGCCCTGGTTTCAACCACGAAAAACCCACATATGGGGATATTGGTTTCGGTGACAAAAGGACGGAGGCGAGCGAGGCCAGGACTTTTTTTCTGTACGTTCTTGTGGTATACTTGGGGGCAACTCGAGAACGTTTAATGGCTATCAAGGAGGATCGAGGCACCATGAAACATTTTCTTAGCGTCGCCGATCTGACCACCGAGGAACTATGGCAGGTGTTGAACCTGGCCTGCGAGCTGAAAGCGGAGTGGCAGCAAGTCGGCCCACCGTGGCGGAGATCACCGATGCCGTGACCGATGGGTCTCATTCGGTTCTCTTCTCGCAGGCAGAAAACCGGCTGCATGGCCAGAAGGCGATCCTGGCGTTGTGCCTGAGTGACGAGGAGTAAACGGCGGTTGAAAAACCTGCAAGCTTTTTGGGAGGGCAGGCAACGAGGAGGTGGGTTGTGGCTGGCAATCGGAGATATTTTGAGCGGGCCATGAAGCGGGCAGCCGCCCATGCCGGGAAACGAGAATGGAGCAAAGCGGTCGCCCAGTATAAACAAGCGTTGGCCGAGTTCCCGGACGACATCACAGCGCTCACCGGCCTGGGATTAGCCTATCTCAACACGCAGCAGTTGGAGAAAGCGTTGGTCGCCTATCAACAAGCCCGACAGGCAGGGGCAGACGATCTCGCAACACTGGAACGGTTGGTCGACGTGCAAGAGCGGTTGAGACACCTGGAGGAGGCCGCCGACACCTACGTGGCCCTGGCTGACCACGCCTTGCGAGGGCGGGAAATAGAGCGCGCCATTCACTTTTGGAAGCGGGCTACCCAGTTGGCTACAGGTCACCCTATTGCCCGGTTGAACCTGGCCAAAGCCTACGCTTCCCAGGGCCACATCCAGGCCGCTATCAAAGAGTACCAGGTCCTGGCCAACGCCTTTCAACGCCAGGGGCGACCGGATCAAGCGATGAACATTTGTCAACAAGCCCTCATGCTGGATCCACGCAACACAGAGGTGCTGAGCCTCATGAGCACCTTGCGAGACCTCGTGGAACCGGCCGAGAAACCGGAACCTGCCCGCGAATCGGCCTCCGTGACAGACCTGGATGACCTTTCTTTTGAGGACGAGCCTTCGTCCTCATCTGAACGGGATGCAGGCAGTCCGGTAGACATGGCCCGGCAGCGCGCGCTCAGCGCCCTGGCCGAAGCGGTGTTTGAAGAGGACCTGGCTCAGGTCACCGTTCCTCGCCCCCCGTCGGCACCGGTTTTGACCAAGCATCAGATGGACACCCTCATTGGGCAGGCGTTGGACTCTCAACGCCAGGACATGGTGGATGATGCGGTGGCGTCCTACGAGCAACTGCTGAACGCCGGAGTGGACCGGCCAGAAGTGCACTTTAACCTGGGCTTGCTCTACCAGGAAAAACTGCAATGGAGCGACGCTATTCGTCACCTTTCGGCGGTACAGGACCACAAAGATTACAGGCTGGGGGCGCTCTTTGCTGTAGGCGAATGCTATCGTGCCCAGGGAAAGATAGACCTGGCATTGTCTCACCTTATGGAAGTGCTGAAACTGGTGGACCTGGCCACAGTGCGCCGTGACCAGGCGGATGACTTGATCCAGCTTTATGAAAGCCTGGCCGACAGCTACGCCAAGAAAGGCGATCCAGAGCAGGCTCGCAGTTTCACCGATTCTCTCGTTCGCTTCCTCAGCAGCAAGGGATGGGAGGACAAAGCTAGAGAGGCCCGCGAGCGGTTGGACGGCGTGGCGGGCGAAGGCGTCGTAATGAGCCTGGCCGAGATCGTCGGCCTGCCTGGTTCCGAGGCTGTTCTGCAGTCCATGGCCATGATCCAGGAACTCGTCAAGCGGGGCAAGATATCTACGGCCCTTGAAGAAGCCTACGAAGCCATCCGAATTTCGCCTTTTCACCTGCCCTTGCACCTCCGGCTGGGCGAGGTGCTACTCGGCCAGGGCCTTTTTGAGAATGCGACAACCAAGTTCCTGACTGTGGCTCGTCTATACCAGGTGCGAGGCGACACGCGGGCAGCCATGGGAGTCTACCGCCGTCTGTTGCGGGCTTCCCCCATGGACGTGACCGTTCGAGCGAGGCTCATCAAGCTGCTCATCAGCCGGGGAGCCATAGACGAAGCTTTGGAGGAGTACCTGGCCTTGGGCGAAGCGTATTTTCAGTTGGCTCAGGTCAACAAGGCGCTGGAAAAGTACAACGAAGCGCTGCGCCTGGCGCCCCGGGGATCCGACAAAAAGGCGTGGACGGTCGAGCTACTTCACCGCGTGGGCGATGTTTACTTGCAGCGAGCGGATTGGCGTCAGGCCCTCGAGACCTATCGGCACGTCAAACAAGTTTCTCCTTACGATGAGCGCGCCTGCCTTAACCTGGTTGACCTCTATTATAAGATGGGCCGCTCCCGAGAAGGACTGGCAGAGCTTGATGCGTTGGTGGGTTACTTTTTCAAGAGGCAAAAGTTTCAGAAGGCGTTGGCCATCCTGCAAGATGCCGTCCAGATACGGCCGCAGGAGGAGGCCCTACGCTTCCGCCTGGCTCGGGCCTATTTATCCCAGGGCAAGAAAGAGGAAGCGATAACCGAATTGGACACCCTGGGAGAATTGCAGTTGCAGACGGGGCGCGTCCAACAAGCTATCGAAACCATTCGCTCGATCGTTAAAATCAACCCACCCAACGTGGAATCCTATCGCCAGCTTTTGCACCAGCTCGGTGACCGGAGGTCATAGCTGGCGCAACGATCGTTTACCCTTTCGCATACGGCGACGATATTTGACGCAGAAACGCGCCTCTGGTTTGGCTTTGGTTCGTTGATCGGGGCGATTTTAAGCCTGCGGGAGGGTGACCGAGCGGATACCTGGCCCTGCTCTGAGTTAGCGCTCGGGAAAAGTGTTTTCTGGGAGGAGAAAGTGTCCGATATTCTGAGGGTTTTTAGCCGATTTGACTTGATAGCCTTGCTGGACGTTTCTCTGGTGGCGCTGGTTTTCTATGGGCTCCTGTTCCTGCTGCGTGAGACGCAGGCCATGCAGTTGTTGCGAGGCATTATCATCCTGGTGCTGCTGGTTGGTTTGTTGGGCGCCGTCCATGAACTGCGAGCCTTCAATTGGTTGGTACGAAACGCCATTCCTGCTCTCCTCGTCTCTATCCCGGTCATTTTTCAACCGGAGCTTCGCCGGGCTCTTGAGCGGCTGGGGCGTACCGGCAGCTTGCTGGCGTCGTCCACTCGGGAACGAGCCATGGGCAAAGTCATCGAGGGCATCGCTGTGGCCAGCCAGGCGCTCGCCGAGCGCCGTCACGGAGCGATCATTGTGCTGGAGCGGGAAACCGGCCTGGGAGGGTATATGGATACCGGTATTGGCATGGATGCGGCCGTCACTTCGGAGTTGCTGGAAACGATCTTTTATCCTAACACGTCCCTGCACGACGGCGCGGTGATCATTCGCGGCGAACGGATCGTCGCCGCTGCCTGCGTACTGCCGCTGGTGGGAAACCTCACCGGCGAGCGGCACCTGGGCACGCGCCACCGGGCGGCTTTGGGGGTCACGGTAGGCACCGACGCGGTGGCTGTCGTTGTCTCCGAAGAGAGTGGCATCATCTCCATCGCACACAACGGTCGCATGATACGCCGTCTGGATGCCAAACGTCTTCAAAAGATTCTGGACGCCTTCTACGAGCCGCTGTTTCGGTCGAGTTGGCCTCGCTGGCTGGTGCTGGTCGGCCGGAAGCTGGGACTGAGCAAACTGTACATCCGCTTGCGAAGGGCATGACAGAGAGTAAGATAAAGACTTGACCTCCAATAGACTCGCCGTGCCCGGGCGCCTGGAGGCCGGAATAAGGTCGCCCGGTGGGTCGGGCGGCCTCGTCGTGTGAGGGAGTTAGTACGCCACCCCGGGGGTAGGAGCGTTGTCTTGAGAAGACTGTTGTCTGAAGGTAGTACGCTGCTTCTGGCAGCCATTTTGTCCATTTTCATCTGGATCGTTGCTGTCAACGAGGAGGATCCCTTTTTGACGGATACGTATTCCGAGCCGATGGTCGTTCAAGTTGTCAATGTGCCGGAAGGCAGCATAATTGTCAACGACAACATCAGAAATGGCAACGAGCGCGTAGAAGTGACCATCCGCGCGCCCCGTTCCAGTTGGGAGAGTCTGACTCAGGACAAGTTCCAGGCCAGGCTCAACTTACAGGGGCTGGGTAGTGGCACACATAACGTGCTCATCGAAGTAATCAGCATTGACAAAGCTGTGGAGATCGTAGACCAGAAACCCAAGAGCCTGGCTGTAAAGTTGGAGCCGTACATCACCCGTACATTGGAGGTGCAGGTCAACCTCCTGGGGAGCGTGGCCGAAGGCTTTGAAGAGGGCAAGCCTATCGTCACGCCTTCCAAAGTGATCGTGAGCGGCGCCGAGAATTGGGTCTCCCAGGTCAACCGTGCCGATGCGGACATCTATCTGAGGGATAACAAGGAGGCTGAGGAACAAACTCGTCCGGTCTTGCTGAGGGATGAGACGAACAAACTGGTAGGATTTGTGGAAGTCTCACCGTCCCAGGTGACCGTTCGCGTGCCCATCGCGCTAAAGAGTGGGAACAAGGAAGTCGTGGTTATCCTGGGGAATCTGTTGGGACGGCCGGCCACTGGCTACCACGTGCGCGGCTTTTCCATTGATCCGCCGACAGTGTTGATTTTCGGCGCTCCCTCTGTCATTGACAGTATTCCTAACCTCGTCACAGAACCTGTTGACATTAGCGGGGCCAATGATGATGTGGTGAAACAAGTGGCCCTGGACTTGCCGGAGGGCGTGTCGGTCATCGGACGTGAGGCGTTTGTCGAGGTTGCCGTTATCATTGACCCAACTCAGAGCTGTTTTACGCTACAGCAACGAGTCGAGTTCCAGGGCCTTGGGGAAGGGCTCGGCGCGACGGCCGATCCTGAGTTGGCAGACGTGATCCTCTGTGGATCCCTGCCTCGCCTGGAAACAATCCGCCGGCGGATCCAGGATCTTCACGTGGTGCTGGGTCTGGCCGAACTGGAAGTAGGCACTCATAGCCTCCCGCCGGTCGTGTTACCCCTCGACGAGATCACGGTGGAGCAAATCCTGCCAGGCATCGTAGAGGTGGAAATCTATGTGCTTCCCACCCCAACGCCCACGCCCACGTTCACACCGACGCCAACGCCCACCGCGACGCCGACACCCACTGCCACCCCTACGCCGGAGGCAACCGATACGCCGACGCCTACCGTCACACCCACGCGGACGCCAACGCCCACCCGGACACCTACGCCCCGCCCCACCAGCGCCGGCGGCTAGTACAATTCTCAAGTCGAACAAGAACAGCCCTCTCATCTATTCAGAGGGGGCTGGTTTTTGAGGGGGCTATCTCTGTCCCTTCACCCCACGACGATCCGGCCTCGCTTGATCACCTTCTCCACCAGGTTGCTGCCGAAGCGATAGCCCAGATGCTGGTAGGTGGGCACGTTCAAGACGAGAATGTCAGCCTGTTTGCCTGGCTTTAGGCTGCCGACGACCTGTCCCAGCCCCACGGCGTGGGCACTGTTGACCGTGGCAGCAGCGATGGCCTCGGCCGGCGTGAGACGCATGTAACGGCAGGCCAGAGCGATCATGAGTTGCATGGATTCGCAGTAGCAGGTGCCGGGGTTGAGATCGGTGGCCAGGGCCAGCGCGCCGCCCGCTTCGATGATCGCCCGCGCCGGCGTGTACTCGTGATGCCCCAGGCCAAAGGGCGTCCCCGGCAGCGCCACGGCGATGGTTTGGGAACGCCCCAGTACCTCGATCTCCTCTGGTGGCGTGCAGACCAGGTGATCGGCCGAGACAGCACCCAACTCGACGGCCAAGGCTGTCCCGCCCAGCGGTTTGAACTCGTCGGCGTGGATCTTGAGGCCAAGGCCCAGTTCCGTGGCCCGCTCCAGGATGCGGCGTGATTGGGCCAGCGAGAACGCGCCCTCTTCGCAGAACACGTCGCAGAAGAGCGGCGGCGTCTCCCCTCCAGATGGCGCAAAGGCAGGCAGCATCTCTTCCACCACCAGGTCGGTGAAGGCATCGGCGCGGCCCTGATACTCAGCCGGAATGGCGTGAGCACCCAGAAACGTGGGCACCAGGTCCACAGGATGCGCAGCGTCCAGCCGGTGGATCGCCTCCAACATCTTTAACTCGTCGGCCACGTTGAGGCCATAGCCGGTTTTGGCTTCGACGGTAGTGCTGCCGTGGGCCAGCATGGCGTCCAGCCGGGGGAGGGTTTGGGCCACCAGGTCATCTACCGTCGCCTGGCGGGTGGCTCGCACGGTGCTCATGATGCCCCCGCCGGCAGCCATGATCTCCATGTAGGTCGCCCCGGCGATACGTTGCTCGAATTCGCCGGCCCGCTGGCCGGCAAAGACGACGTGCGTGTGAGGATCCACAAAGCCGGGCATGACTACCCGGCCGCTGGCGTCGAGCTCTTGCGCGGCTTCTACCTGGGCGCGGACGCTGGCCGCCGGCCCGGTCATCAGCACCCGGCCGTCGCGCACGGCCACCGCGCCGTCCTCTACCAGTTCCAGGTTGCCCACCGTAGTTCCCCGCTGGGGAGCATCGGGCGAAGCCAGTGTCAGCAGTTGCGATGCGCTGTGAATCAGCAGGTCGGCTTTTTCTGTCATGGCATCTCCTCCCTTATTGTACACCAGTCTTCCCGTTTCGACAAGATGAGTTGCCAATTCTCTGTTGACAGGGTATACTCTGTGCTTGATAAGTCAGTCTGCCCTACTTGTCCAGACTGTGGGGCGGGATGCCATCCCGCCCTACGGAGGGCCAGAATTCCCGAGTGCTGAAACTGGGGGGGCAGAGGAGGCGCAAATGGGTACCTTGTACGTCGTAGGCGTACCGATGGGCAGCCCGGATGACGTGACGCTGCGTGCTTTGCGGGTGCTGCGCCAGGCGAGCCTGATCGTTGCCCCAGACGCCCGGCGCGCGCAAGAATTCCTGGCTCACTATGGAATAGACAGGCCGCTCACTGACTGCCGGCTGCGTACCCGAAACGAGGTCGTTGGGCAAAGCGTAAAAGAGACCAGAGAGTTCGAGGCCGTCTTGGATGCATTGACCCGTGGCGACGTGGCACTGATTTCCGAGGCGGAGATGCTGCCTTCCTCTGGCCTTACCTATCGTTTGGTGCGCGCTGCTGCGGAACAGGGTATCCCCGTCGCATCGGTGCCGGGGCCGTCGGCGGCGGTGACGGCGCTGGTGTTGTCCGGGTTGCCGGCGGATGCGTTTGTCTGCCTCGGCTTCCTGCCCCAGCGCGCAATCCAGCGGCGGCGGTTACTGGCCTCCCTGGCCGGCGAACGTCGCACGCTGGTGGCCTTTGATGCGTCTGGCCGCCTGCTGGCTACCTTGCGCGATGTGGCAGAGACACTGGGCGATCGTGCCCTGGTTTTGCTTCCAGCGCCAGTCACGTTGGATGGCTGTGTGTGGCGGGGTACGGTGCAAGAGGCCGTGGCTCGCTGTGAAGTGAATCCGCCGCGTGGCGAGTGTGCGCTGGTCATCAGGGGGGCGACGGAGGAGGAAAGACGCTGGCCGGAAGCACGGGTGCGGTCGGAGTTGGCCCGCCTGCTGGCCAAGGGGCTGGGTCGCAAGGCAGCCGCGCGCCAGGTAGCAGAGTCCTCTGGCTGGCGGCAACGAGAGGTGTATCGTCTGGCGGCAAAGGAGACAGCACAAGCCCCCCAAAGTTTTGAACTATACCCCGCAGCAGGGGCTGGTTTCGCGTTTGGGGCTTCTTGGTGTATAATAAGCTACGTGGCAGGGGTAACCTTTGGGTGACATAAATCCATTTAATCTACAAGCTGTAGGGGGAGTCATGACAACGCTGGAAATCAGGCCGATTGAAACAAAGAAAGAACTCATGGAATTCATCTCCTTTGCCTGGAAAGTCTACGAGGATAACCCGAACTGGGTGCCACCGTTGATCTCCATGATGAAAGAGATGTTCGATCACCGGAAAAATCCTTTTTGGGAGCACTCGGAGTTCCAGAATTTTCTTGCCCGGCGCGACGGACAGGTGGTGGGCCGGATCAGCGCCATTGTCGACGACAATCACAACCAAACCCACGATGACAGGGTCGGGTTCTTTGGCTTCTTCGAGGTGTTGGAGGACTATGAGGCGGCCGAGGGGCTGTTCGATGCGGCCAGCGAATGGCTGCGGGCCAGGGGGATGACCGCCATCCGGGGCCCGGTGCACCCGTCGGTCAACGACGAGTATGGCTTGCTGGTGGACGGCTTTGACAGCCCGCCGGTGGTGATGATGCCATACAACCCGCCCTACTATGCCGATTTTATTGAGCGATATGGGTTCGCCAAAGCCATGAACTTGTGGGCTTATCATCTGGACACCTCCATCTTTGGCGGAGAGCGAGTTGACAAGCTGCCGCCCAAGCTGCTGAGGGTGGTGGAGGCCGTCCGCAAACGCTACAACTATACCGTGCGCCCCATCAATGTCAAGGATTGGGACGCTGAGGTCGAGTGCTTCAAAAAGGTCTACAACTCGGCCTGGGAAAAGAACTGGGGCGCGGTGGCCATGACCGACCACGAGATCCGTCATCTGGCCGATGCTCTGAGATCGATCATGGATCCCGATCTGGTGTTTCTGGTGGAAAAAGAAGGCGAAGTGGTAGGCGTATCTATCACGTTGCCAGACGTAAACCAGGCCCTGTTGCGAGCCCATCCTCACCCCAGGACCTGGGAACCGTGGACGCTGCTCAAATTCCTCTGGCACTCCAGGATTCGTTCCTGCATTGACGGCATCCGCGTGCTTATCCTGGGTGTGCTGGAGCCGTACCGGGGCAGGGGCGTAGATTCGCTGCTTTACTATGAGACGGCCATGGCCGCGCTGCCCAAGGGCTACGAGAACGCCGAAATGTCCTGGATCCTGGAAACGAACGACCCGGTGAACCGCGCTGCTCAGTTCCTGGGGGGGCGGGTTTACAAGACCTATCGCATCTACGAAAAGCCCCTGTAAAGGCGGCGCTGGCGGGTACGGCTGTATGTCTTCTGAAGAACAGGGAGGGGCGTTCTCGCTGGGGGGCGGCAGCGCGGTGGCAGACGTGCTGCGCCACCGCAGCTTTCTGGCTCTCTGGATCGGCCAACTGGTCTCGCAGATCGGGGACCAATTTGTCATCATTGCCGTTCTGGTGCTGATCAACCGGCTCACCGATTCGACGGTGCCGGTGGGTATCGTGGGGCTGTGCCTCACGGCACCACCGTTGCTGTTAGGGCTGATAGGCGGCGTCTTTGCCGATCGCTGGAATCGCAAAGCACTGATGATCGTCTCCGACGTCTTGCGGGGGCTGGCAGTGTTGGCCCTGGTGATGGTGCGGCGGGCGGATCAGCTTTACATTCTTTACCTGATCACGTTCACGGCGGCTTCGGTGGGGGTATTTTTTGCGCCAGCTCGCAACGCCGTCATTCCTAACATCGTGCCGGAGCGATTGCTGCTGGCGGCCAACACGCTCATCCAGGGCAGTCAGGTCATTGCCATGATCCTGGGCGCCTCGATGGCCGGTTTCATCGTGGATTGGCTGGGCATCGGCTTTGCTTTTGTGTTCGACGCCCTGACTTTTTTCGTGTCGGCGATAGCTATTGTCACCATGCGCGTTCCTCGCACCAACGTCATTGAGCGCCAGGGCGACGTCCGCGAAATATGGGCTCAGCTCAAGGAGGGACTGTCCTTCATCAAGCGCAATCCGTTCTTGACCAACGTGATGGTTATTACCGGCCAGGCGACGTTTGGTTTTGCCGCTATCTTTGTGCTGGGCGTGATGCACCTGGGTGACGTGTTAGGCATAGACGCCAAGGGCTTTGGCATCCTCTACGCCGTTGAGGGACTGGGCGTCGTGGTCGGGGGCGCGATCCTGACCCGCTTTGTCTCCCGGATCAGGACCAATTGGGTGGTGGCCATCTGCATGATCGCCCTGGGCGTGTCCATAATTGCTTTTGCTGCTGCGCCCAGCTATATGCTGGTGATGGTCTCAATGATGGTCATTGGGCTCAGCATCGTCTCGGCGCGAGCGGCGCTGGCTACGCTTACCCAGGCGTTGGTGCCGGACGAGAAACGGGGACGGGTTGAAAGCGCCGTGGCCATGGTCATGGGCGCAGCGACGAGTGTCTCCATTGGCCTGGCGGGTCTCTTTGGCGATCTGATCGGCGTGCAAGCGGTCTTTTTTGCCGCAGGGGTCATCACCGCTGCCGCGGGCATCGGGGCGGGCTACGTCCTCTCCGGCGCAGAAGACCTCGTGGCCGGCGGTGGCTTGAAGTAGTGAAACTTTTATGGGACTGTAGCGTAATGGGAGCAGGAGGTGAAATGAGGAATGAGTAGACGGGGAGGTAAGAATATTGGCGAACGTTCTGCTAGTGAAGGCGATGAAAACGCATTCGACCTGCAGTGGGTCGAGCAACTCTTTGAAGGAGGTACCAAATCCATGAATAAGCAGACACGTTTTGGGTGTACAGCGGCCGCTATCGCCGTGGTGGTGATTGTGGTGTTGATCACGGGCTCGCTGGCTTATACGCCGGTGGAGTACGGCAAGGTGGCGCTCATCACCCGCTTTGGCGCGGTGACGGGCCGGGTGTTGCAGCCTGGCCTCAACTGGCGCGTGCCCTTTGTGGACGGCGTCATTCGCTACCGCACTCAGGAAATCGTCTACGAGACGGCCGAGGTGGCCACCACGGCTGCCTATTACGACGTGCCCACCGACACGACCACGTCCGACGGGCAGCAAATCTCGCTCAAGTTCTCGGTGCGCTTTCACATCGATCCCACAGGCGTAGTGAGAATTGCCAACACGTTGGGCAGTGAGGAGGACGTAGTTTCCAAGGTGGTCAAGTTTCACACCCGTATCCTGGCGCGCAACATCCCCAAGCAGTACAAAGCGGCAGATCTGTACGCCGGGGACATCCTGCAAGTGCAGGAGCAGTTCAGGGAGGAGTTGGGGCCCTTGCTGGCCAAGGACGGCGTGATCCTGAATGACTTTGGCCTGCGCATGATCTCTTTCGAGGAAGAGTACGTTCAGGCCGTGGAGCAGAAGCAGATCGAGGCCGAAAAGATCACCGCCGAGGAGTACAAGCGGGATCAGGCCACGTTCCAGGCCGAGGCAGTCGTGGAGCTGGCCAAGGGTGAGGCTCAGGCCACCATCGAGCGGGCGCGGGGCGAGGCCGAACGGAAAAAGGTCCTGGCCGAGGCCGAAGCCGAGGCCATCCAGTTGAAGGGGGAAGTGCTGGCCAAATACCCGGAGATCATGCAGTTCGAGTTCATCCAGGGCCTGGCCGACCCTGAAGGCAACGTCAAGTGGGGCATCATGCCCGCTGGCAGCCTGGTGCCATTCCTGGATATCACACAAATGGCAACGCCCGAAGAGAGCAGTCCCTAGTGGATTGTAGGCGAAATGCGGACCTCCGAGGTTTCTCAAACCTCGGAGGTCTGTTTTTAGAAGTCTCAGAAAAGCCTTGAGCTGACAAAGTTTGAGGAGCAGGGGTCTCCAGCGGTTGCCGCGGCCTCTAGCCAAATTGGCCGGCGATGATCTCCGCCAACGAACGCTTGGGAACGTGGTGTATGCTGTCTTTGTCGCGATAGTAGTGGATGTCGCCGTCAGGGCCGGCCGGTTCCAGCACCACCGTCTCCGCCGGCTTGCCCAACGCCAGGACGAGCAAGATCTTGTACCGGTCGGGGATTTCCAGGATGGCGCGCAGTTGCTCGCGGTTGATGCTGCCGATCATGCAACCGCCCAGCCCGCGCTCCGTCGCGGCCAGCATGATCGTCTGCGCCGCGATGCCCAGATCTCGGTCGAACTCGCGCCGCAGTTCGGTATCACCCAGCATGACGACGTAGGCTGCCGGTCGCTCGCCCTCGGCCGGGCCAGGCCAGTCTTTCAGATAGCCCGCCCAGCGGGTGTGCGGAAAGATGCGGGCGTTGGTCGCCGGCCCGGCCGAGAGGACGTATTTGAGCGGCTGGATGTTGGAGCCGGATGCGGTCTGCCGCGCCAGGTCTACCAACTCGCGCAACGTGTCCAGCGAGACCGGCGTTGCCTGGTCAAAGCGACGGTAGCTTCGCGTCTGGAGAACCAACTCTTTGAATGACATCATTTTTTCCTCCTCCATACCAAAAAGTTTTATGATTTTTGATTGCTCTACGCATCCCTCTCCAGGAAGCGGTACAGCCGCGCCTGGTTCGTTTTCAGGGACGATGCGTCTCCCGCGCGGTGGGCGTGAGCCAGATGGGCGACGTACATCACCGGCTGGTACACGCGCAGCCGCTCCCACAGGTTGCCCGGCAATCCCGCCGTGTCGGCGTAGCCGTCGAGAAAGCCCTTGACCAGGCCGGGGTAGTCGTCAAAAACGCCACTGGACAGGCTGGCCATGTCCCACTCGGGGCTCCAACCCTGGGCGTGCTCAAAGTCAAAGACACCAATGACGTGAAAGCCGGCGATACCCTCTTCGACGATGATGTTCCCTTCGTGGTAGTCGCCGTGGACGAAACAGGCGCCCTCGCGATTCAACACGCGGGTCTGTCCCACAAGACGGCGCAGTTCCGCGATGGCAGACCCGTCCAGCAGGCCGTTTTCCTCGCAGACCTCTAGCCATTCCGTGACGCGGGCGGCGGTGTAGGCTTTTTCGTTGACCGAAGCCAGAGGGTCCTGGCCCAGGAACTCGCCGAACTTTTCCAGAGGGATGCTGTGCAGCTTGGCCAGGTAGCGACCCATTTCGTAGCCTATCGCTTCCTGATCCAGTTCATCCATGCGGGGCAGGGCCTTTTCCAGCGGCTCGCCGGGCAGGAGGTTGAGTACGGCAAACGGCCGGTCAAGGAGCGTCCGGCTGTCGTCAAAATGGATGACACGGGGTGTGGGCACGCCGGTCTCGGGCATCACCACGCGCAACACGTACATCTCTTTCTCCAGTGTGCGTGTGGGTATGTCGGGCCGGTAGACGCGCAGGGCGACCTCTGTAGTGGGGCTTTGCAATTGCAAGGCGTAGTTCAGATTGGTGACACCACCTTCCAGCGGGCGGCAGGAGACGACGGTCGCTTGGGGAAAGGCCTGGCGGGCCAGTCCTTCGATGGTTTCAGGGGATAGTTCCATCGGTGCACCTCGTAGCGTAAGGTTTCTTCCCGGCCTGATTTTAACCGAAAGCGGCCAAAAATGCAACCATCCGTTTCTTGCCACAGGGGGCACAGAGAACGCTGAGAAAAGCAAGAAGAACTTTTAAAATTCTGTGCTCTCGGCGGTCTGTGGGGTCGCGTTTTTCACTCTGGGAAAGTCCTGATCAGGGCCTTGGGGTAGTCGTGGCAGTCGCCTGGGTTGGGGTGAGTAAGGGAATGCCCTCGCTACGGACAGTGCGGTAAAAGAGAGTATCGGCCTGACCCATCTTTTGCCAGGCGGCCAGGGGGACGACGCGGGGGCTCAATAGCACGTCATAGGCCAGCGAGACCTCGGCGGCCAGCCAGAGAATGGCGTGTTTGAGAGCGTAGTCAGGGCGCTTGACCAACACCAGGACATCCACGTCAGAGTCGGGGCCGGCTTCGCCCCGCGCTTTGGAGCCAAACAGACGCACGTCGGTCACGTCCTGGCCAAACCCGGCCTGCAGTCGTCTCACAAAGACCTCGATAGCTCTCTCTTCGTTGGGAGAAAGGTACTCACTCAGATGTCTCATCCCAAAAGCCTTTCTCGGCCAGGTACTCACACATGCGCTGGACAAAGCGGCGCGCCTGGCGCAACGCCGTCCCTGCCATGTCGAAATCAACGGGGATTTCAATGGCATAATCGGCATCTTCACGGGTCACTAACGTCTCTCCGTAGACACTGCTGTACTCTGTCTCAACCAGACCGGGCTTGACAAAGTACTCGCGGAAGGCACTGATGACACCCGAGTGCTTGCGACGTTCCAAGCCTTTCGTCAACAGCATGGCGCTGGCTGCGTAAAAGATAGCATAGTAAGCGCGGTTGACGGTGGCACGCCAGTCACCCACATCCAGGTTGACTTGTGCGGTGTCGAGAGCCCGCTCGGCCAGTGCGATCAGTTGCCCAATTCGAGAGGTTCTTGCGTCCATCCTCTTGCCTCGGAGCAAGTATACTATGCACGCCAAGGGATGTCAAAAACGCGGTTCGGTGCCTGCCCTGCGACAGCGATTTAGACGTGTTTCACTTCAGTTGGGGGGCGTTTGGATCTGGGGGAACGCGGCAAGCCGCGACGTCCAAGAAATCGCGAATTGCTGCGAAAGACACGAAAGGGATGTCTCGCCTTTCGCGGTTTTTGCGCCCTTTAGTCGTTTCGTGTTCCAGAACCCCCCTGGCGCCAAATCGAGGCCCCCGATTTCGCGATAGTATAAAAATCGCACGGCCGGCGACCCGCCTTCGGCGGGATTTAACCGGGGCGCTCGCTTCGCTCGCGCTAGAAATCAGGACTCAGAAACCAGCATTTCAGAAATCAGAACGAACGGGGGACGCCAACCGAAACCCGATGAGGTGGTACGAGTTATACGGGTAGTACCTGTTGCGGGCAGCGCAACGCGCGGCGGGCAGATCGAGGTACCACGAGCCGCCACGCAACACCCGGTGGGCGTCGCCCTCCAGCTCCTCGCGGCCATTGTCGGGATCGTAGGGATAGTCCTTCAACTCACTGCGGCACCACTCCCAGACGTTGCCCGCCATGTCTGCGCAGCCATAGGGGCTGTCGCCAGCGGGAGAATACCGACCCACCGGCGTCGTCCGGCGGGGGCCTTTCTCGTAGGAGTTGCACCGCTCCGGGTCCCACTCGTCGCCCCAGGGATAGCGCCGCTTGCGACCGGCGCGGGGGTCCCAACTCGCTGCCTTTTCCCACTCCGCTTCGCCAGGCAGCGTCCCGCCGGCCCAGCGGGCGTAGGCCAGCGCCTCGTACCACGAGACGCCCACCACCGGCAGGTCCGGCTGGTTCCACTTCTCGTCTGTCCAGTAGCGCGGCTGCGTCCAGTCTTTTTTCTCCTTCGCCTGCCAGCCGGTCCCGGTCCAGAACTCCCGGTGGCGATAGCCGCCGTCCTCAATGAAGCGGGCGAACTGGGCATTGGTGGCCGGCGTGCGGGCGATGTAGTAATCTGGCAGGTGGAGGGCGTGCTGGGGGCGCTCGTCGTCGTCTCCCTCTCCCTCCGGACTGCCCATGAGAAACTCGCCGGCGGGGATAAGGACCATCTCTATGCTGGCTTTTTCCAGCGTGAGGACGGCGGGCAGTGGCTTTGGCTCCGGCGGGGGCGGAGTGACGACCTGGACCCGTGGGCGGGCAGGTTCTTTTTGTTTCACCCGTTCCCTGGCTGGTCTCTCTGACGGCGGCGCGGCCGTCAAGTCAAAGATCTGCCCGTCGGGGGCGTGGGTGTAGAGCACTGGCGTGCCCCATTCGACAGTGTTGCTCACCGCCAGGTCTATCGCCTTGCGCGCCTCGGCCAGGGCCGCGTCCACCGGCAGGTTGTCGGCCAGGCTCTCGTAGAAGACCTGGGAAAGCTCGACCGCTGCGCCGTCGGTGATCTCGAACTGCATTGCCACCACGGCCGGGAGTCCGGCGCGTACCAGCGTGGCAGCGGTGCTGGCAAAGGGGTCATCGCCCTCCAGATAGGCACTCTCGCAGGCGTTGAGCATCGCCAGGCGCAGCGAGCGG
>CAYNKW010000002.1:58318-61454 GCA_964397845.1 uncultured Anaerolineae bacterium | reverse complement strand
AGGCTCACCGATGCTAAGCGTACTGGCTCGAGTGCCACTCTACATACTTTTCCGTCGCTTTGGTGTGCCCAGGATGATGCCGCTCAACCTGACTCTCTCTCCTTCGCCACGCTGCAACTCTCGCTGCCTGACCTGTAACATCTGGAAGAAGCGGGAGAACGAGTTGACGATAGAGGAGTGGGACAAGGTGCTGGGCAACCTGGGCCATGCGCCCTATTGGTTCACCCTCAGCGGCGGCGAGCCGTTTATGTATCGCCACATCGTCGAACTGGCCCATTTGGCTTACGACCACTGCCGACCTGGCATCATCAACATTCCCACCAATGGCCTGCTGCACAAGCAGATTCCGAAAAAAGTCGAGCGCATCGCGCGGCACTGTAAGGACAGCCAGGTCATAATCAACCTCTCGCTGGACGGCGTAGGCGAGAAGCACGACTGCGTCCGGGGCGTGCCGGGCAGCTTTGAAAAGTTCGAGGCCAGCTATCGTGCGCTGCGAGAGTTGAATCTGTCCAACCTCAACATTGGCATCCACTCAGTCATCTCGATTTTTAACGTGGACGACGTGACGGAGCTCTTTGACTACGCCCTTGGGCTGAAACCGGACTCGTACATCACCGAGATCGCCGAAGAGCGGGTGGAACTGGACACGGTGGGGCTGGGTATCACCCCCAGCGCCGAAAGGTACGCCACTGCCATTGACCAACTCGGCGCCCGTGTGGAGGGTCACAAGTTTCACGGCACGGCTCGCATCACCGAGGCTTTTCGCGTGGAGTATTACCGCCTGGTGAAGCGCATCCTGGTCGAAAGGACGCAGGTCATCGGCTGCTACGCCGGCTGGGCCTCGGCGCAGATCTACGCTGATGGTACCATCTGGCCTTGCTGCGTCCGTGCTGACAACGTGGGCAATCTGCGAGATGCGGATTACGACTTCCGCGCCATCTGGTTCTCGCCGGAGGCGGAGTGCATCCGGCGCAGCATCTATGACAAAGAGTGCCACTGTCCCCTGGCCAACGCCAGCTACACCAACATGCTGCTCCACCTTCCGACGCTGCTCAAGGTGGGACGGCGGGTGATCCTGGGCCAGGGGCGCGGGTTCCGCGATCGCAGCGCACCACGCAAAACGTACCACGGCTGAAAAAGTTGACAAATCCGCCACGGGCGGTATAATGCTGCCCTGCGAGAGCGTAGAAAAGCCAGGGGGAATGGAGAGCACGAGTGTTTGAACTGATTTTTCTTGGCACGTCCGCCTCGGCCCCGTCGGTGCATCGGGGCCTTTCGGCAGCGATGATACTGCACAAAGAGCATCGTTTTCTGATAGATTGCGGTGAGGGGACACAGCGGCAACTCCTCAAGAGTGGCCTGGGCTTTCGTCGCCTGGACAAGGTTCTGCTCACCCACGGCCACCTGGACCACATCCTGGGATTGGGTGGGCTGGTCTCCACCTTTAGCCGCTGGGAGGCAATTGACCGGTTGTCAATCTGGGGAGGACGCTGGACGCTGGGCCGGGTAGAGGATTTGATCTACCGCGTGGTCTTGCGTGGGGCACGAGCCCTGCTCGAGATCGAGTTCCACGAAATCGAGCCGGGCGTGCTGATGGAAAGCGATACCTTTACGCTGCGAGCCTTTCCCGTGAGCCACCGGGGGGCGGACTGTTTTGGCTTTACTTTCGAGGAGAAGGAACGCCGCCCGTTTCTGGCGGAAAAAGCGAAGGCGTTGGGCGTGCCGGCCGGCCCAGAGCGAAAGTGGCTGGTGCAGGGCCAGGCCATCACCCTGGACGACGGGCGCGTCGTCCAGCCCGACGACGTGCTGGGCGAGTGGCAGCCAGGGGCGAAACTGGCCTTTGTGGGCGACGCCGGTCGCACGGACAATCTGGTGGACGAGACGTGCGCTGCCGACATGCTGGTGATCGAGGCTACCTATCTACACCACGAGGCAGACATGGCCCGCGAGTTCGGCCACCTTACAGCCCGCCAGGCGGCCGAACTGGCCCGTCGGGCTGATGTCAAACAACTCGTCCTCACCCATCTCTCCCGTCGCAATCGCGAGCGCGACGTTCTGGACGAGGCAAAGGCCATCTTTCCCAACACCGTGGTCGCCCGCGATTTTGACCGCTTTCGGGTGGTTAAGGAGAAAAAAAGTTACACTGGCGGTTCTTGCGCCTCAAACTCGTGACGCAGGATGCCCATCCACAGTTCGTCGTAATACCGTCCATTGCTGTAAATGGCCTCTCGCATCCGGCCTTCTTGCTGAAAGCCACACTTTTCGTAGGCGCGGATGCCCCGCGCGTTGTCCTCGCGCACCCGCAGGAAGACGCGACGCAGGTTCATCTCCTGGAAGGCAAAGCGCAGCAGCGTGCGGATGGCGTCGCTGCCGTAACCCTTACCCCAGTATTCCTTTTCACCGATGACGATGCCCAACGCAACCTGGCGGTATTGCCAGTTGATGTCGTGCAGGCCAATGTTGCCGATGTGAACGCCGTCGGCCGTCTCGACGGCGAACAGTTCCGAGTTCTGGTCTTCCAGGTGCCCTTCGAACCACTTTTCCTCTTCGGCAGTGGAGATGGGGCGGTAGATAGTCAGAAAGTCACGCACCTCTGGATCGTTGAACCAGCGCACAAAGGTGGGGATGTCTTTACGCTCGACGCGGCGCAGGCGGGTTTTCTCTCCGTAAATCATCGTCCTCCTCCAATATCTGCCAGGTGGCAGGTATCGTTGTGCTGTACCAGGCGGGGTCGCCGCCGCGATAGGTCAACGATAGTCAGCGAAGCGTTAGCAAAGTAGAAGGGGTGTCGTCGATCCGGCGCGAGGCCCATGATCTCGACCAGATAAGCGCCCAATGCCCCTCCGTGGCTGACGACGGCAACGGTCTCGTCGCCATCGTGGCGGGCAGCGATCTCGGCCAAGACCTCGCGCACCCGCTGGCGAAAGCTTTCGTTCGCTTCACCGCCGGGCATGGGTATCCACTCTTCGACGTCTTCCATCCAGGCAGTATACACCTGGGGAAAACGCTCCTGCACATCCTGCATTGTCAGGCCAGTCAATTCGCCGACGTCGTACTCTCGCAGCCGGTCGTCGGGAGTGACCGGCGCGCCGACAACCTCGGCCAGGATCTCGGCCGTCTGGAGGGCCCGACTCTG
>CAYNKW010000002.1:38736-58218 GCA_964397845.1 uncultured Anaerolineae bacterium | reverse complement strand
CCGGCGCGCCGACAACCTCGGCCAGGATCTCGGCCGTCTGGAGGGCCCGACTCTGTGAACTGGCGTAAATAGCGGCGATGCCGTCGTACTCGGCAGCCAGGCGATGGGCCAGGCGGCGGGCCTGCTCCCGGCCCAACTCGCTGAGCGGATATTCTCCCTGTCCCTGGATGCGCCGGGCGGCGTTCCCCTCCGATTGTCCATGGCGGATGAGCAGCAGTCTCACGCAGTTCCCCCTATCCGATACTGATGGGCGAAGGTCTGTTCAATGCTTCAGTATACGCTCAACTCGATCAACTGTCAAATCGCCGATCCAGCGGGGTGCATTTCAATTTTGAGGACTGGGGGAACGTGGCAAACGGTGTCCTGAGCCTGTCGAAGGGCCGCGACGTCCAAGAAATCGAGCCGGACGTCCCAGCTTGCTGGGAGGGAACACAGCAAGCCCCTGGTCTTTGGGCCCAGGGACCAAAGGCCGCGACGTCCAGAGTTGGTTCGGCTGAGGTGTTCGTCAATCCTGTGGCCGGCCTCCCGTACCGCTCAGCAACAGGGCGCCAAACAATGCCAGCGCCACAATGATGACCACCACGACCAGAGCCACTGCACCCAGCATCAGGCCGACCGCTCCTCCTACAGCCAGGTTGGCGTAGGCCATCAAGCGGGCATCCCACGGCGCCTGGTTCAGGTCGTGCAGCAGCCGGGTTCGCCAGGCAGCGTAGAGGGTTGTCGCCAATAGGTAGACGCCGCCCGCCAGCAGGTAAAACGCGCCCTGCTCATTCAGCCCCAGACTGGTCGCCGCCAACTTTGGCCACAGCCCCAGCGCAGAGACAACCGCCAGTCCACCCGCCAGACCGCTGACCAGTAATAGAGCTTGTAATAGAACTTGCCCGCCGAACGATGAGCGGCCGCCTGAGCCAACGTCCGGAGACGCCGGTGGCATCCGCCGGGTAACACCCCAAGCCGGGGCGAAAGCCTGCGCATCAAAGCGGCGCCTGCGTCGCATGCCAGTTTCGTTAATCGGGATCGGCCTAGCCATCCTTCACCTCCTCTTGCTGCCGGAGAGCCGGTACAGTATCAGGCAATTCTTCATTTCTCGCGCCGGGCAATGGCTCCAGATCGCCGAGCGCCAGACTGCCCCCCACGCCGCAGGCAACGCATGACGGCTGGTGTTCCCCTTCCGCGGGGGTCAGCCGTGAATGTAACAGGTCAAAGTAGAGAAGTGACGTCGGGGCGCGATAGCCAGTCCAAAGGCTGACGAATTCAGCCACGGCCAGTGAAGCTATGGCGTTATTCAAAAAGAGCACCGCTGGCGTCGGCATGTCGGCGTTCTGAACATAGCCCCGCGCCACCCGACGCTGCCACGCCAGGGGCGACATCAGATCACGCGCCGCTTGCGTGCGGTCAATCCCGTCTATGCAGGCCAGGCAAAAGTGGCCCGGTCGCACCAGCCGTACCTGACCGCCTGCAGCGGCAAGCCTGCCGTCGGGAGCAGCCCGCAAACCAGCGCCCAGGTCAAGGTAGGGGATCAGGTATTGCACTGCCAGTTGGTTCAGGATCAGCCGGCTGCTGTGGTTGTCGGTGCAACCGAATAGCATATCCATCCCCTTGAGCGCAACCACGGCCTGGGGGTCACCCACTGGCACAGACAATACTCGCACCCGGGCCGCCGGGTTGACCCGCCGCGCCAGTCGCCGGGCCACGTGCACCTTGAATCGCCCCCGGCGAGCATCGGCCCGCGTGGCACCTACCAGCCGGTTTAGATTGGTCAGTTCTACTACATCGGCATCTACGAGCACCAGGTGGCGCACGCCCAGATGGGCCAACATCTGTACCACAGCGGCGCCGGTGCCTCCGCAGCCCACCACGCCCACCCGGACAGCTTGAAGCCGCTGTTGCCCTGCTTCTCCAAAGGCCAGCACCTGACGACTTAGCCAGGGTGCTGGTTCGTTGTCCCCTTCGCCTGAACGGGAGCAAGAGGTGGGAAACAGGTCAGTAATCGGTGTGTCCAGCAATCGCACCCGGTCAATGGGGACGACGCGCCGTCGTCGATCCCATAGATGGGCGTCCAGGTCCTCCTGACCGACCACCATCGTAGCGTGGTGGACGTGAGGGATCTTGCGTGCCAGGTAGCAAAATTTCTCCCTCTCATTGGCCAGGTCGGTCACTGAGAAAGTCACGTTCTGAGGGGCAAAAGGGTGGCTGTGAACCTCGATCAGACTCAGGCCTTCTTCGTAACAACGCCGCAGGACTGCCTGGGAAAAGGCCGGTTTGACCGATAGGCAGCAGGACGTCTGCCGTTCAAACGCTTCGGGCGGAGCTGGAATGACCTCCCGCACCAACAGGCGGATCCAGCCCCACCCTCGCGCTACCCCGGCCAACAGAAAAGCCAGTTGCTCCCGCTGTCCCTGGCCCAGCAGGTGAGTTCTCAGGGCAGGCCAGATGTTGGCCGGAAAGATGATTTCTCGCTTCATGCCACATCTCTTTCAAGAGGCAGGCCCTTCAGAAGCATCTGACACTTATGGCGTTGCCACCTCGGTGAGGATGGCCCGGATCAGCGCCGCTAGTTTGAGCAAGTTGTCGCCGTGGAGTACGTCGCTGGTCGGTCGCCACGCCCCCCGATGTAAGTGGATACAGAACCAGCCCCAACCCTTGTCGGCATAAGGGTTATAGCGCTCTCGTTCCTCAAAGTAGTGATCCACTCGTTGTCCACTCCGGGTGCGGAGGAAACGGTCAATGTAAAAGCCATCAGGCGGCACGTGAGGATAGTCACCGGGCAGCACCAGCAGCAGCCCGGTTGTCTGCCGGTCCCAGCCTGCCGGGAGTGGAAAATGAAGGATGTATACCCAGCGGCCATCCTCATCGTCATAGTCTACCACTCCAAACTGCTGGGCCAGGAGCAATGCTTCCTGGTAAACCCGCTGCGTGCGAGAGCGGCTCATCCTGCCTCCTCCCCCCGGCCGTTACTACCCTGGAATAGATCCATACTCGAACGTCGGCGCGTCCACGAAATAGTCGTCGTCCACGGGGTGCACCTTGCGGTGGCGGCTCACCAGCAGGTTGCCCTCGGGCCGCACCAGCACCAGGTCATGGTCTGGGGGCACCTTTAACTCTCTCAACAATTCATCGCCGTCCATCTCGCCGTCAGGCATTACGTACACCTGATCCTGGTAGACAATACGAGCCATCGTTCGCCCTCCTTCATCTTTACGCGGCCTAGCGTTGGCGCAGCACCAGACCGATTGGCCGTTGTACGGCCCGCCGCAACTCCTCTTCGCCAATGCGGCGGTGAACGTCGCCTAAACCATGGATAACCCCGGCTACGCGCCAGCCCCCGCCGTCGGGTGCATCCACCACAATGCGGGCCTGCCGCAACACCGCCATCCAGCGCCTGACCACCGCCGATGGCACCCAGAGCGGGGGCCATCGCCTCCGCCGCGTGTGGCGCAACAGGTGATGACAAAATGCCATAAACCGCCCATAGTCATCCACGAACCAGCGATCCTGCAGCCGGGCCACAATCTCTTCGCCCAGAGTCCATCCTTGCGACAGCCACATTCCCACTATATGGATCAGCGTTTCGGCTGCGCTGCTCACAGGATGCCACCACGATGGCCTGTCCACCGGCAATTGCCCCCGCGCCTGAATGATCTCGCACAGACGGGGGTGCCGTCCCAGCCAGGTCCAGCGGAAAGGTTGGAGCTGGCCTTGCGGACCGGTGGCCTGAAAAGCGACGTGTCCTATACCCAGCCAGTTGGTCAGGAGGGGAGCCCCAGTTTCGACTCGTCGTACCGAGCAGAGGTGAATCACCTGACGAGTGCGGAGCAGGATCCCCCCTTCCACAACCAGACGGCCATCCGCGGTGACTGTCCAGGTGCGACAGGCCCACAGCAGCGTCCGGGTCGCTGACCAGACGATGGGCAGCACTACCAGGCCTCGTACTTCCCATCCGCCCGGCAATCCAAAATGACGGGCAGCCAGAGCGACTGTCAGCGAAACACCTCCAGCCAGGCTCCACTCAGGAACCAGTGTGAGCCACGAACGGCGAAACACCTCCTGTGGTGCACATTGGCTTTCCATCACTGATCTCCCCTAAGCGTATCAGGCTCCCACTGGATGGCACTGCCGAAGTAGTCCAATTCGGATCCGGCTTCTGCCGGAGGAAGCGGGCCCAGCCAGCCGCCCTCAGCGCGCGGCGCAGGTAGAAACTGAACGATGACCTGGACAGGTGGTTCGGCGCGGCTTGCTTGTTGTTGCGCGCCGTACACCAGCCGGCTATAGAAAGCCTCAAAGTGGGCAATGTGTCGAATGTGGATGTTGCGGCCGAGGGGGGACAGGTATACGCTGCCTACATCCAGCCACGGCCCCAGCAGCGGAATCTGATAAGACACGACGACGCCAAAGAGCGAGATCACGTCTTTTGTGGAACCGTTAACGCCACGCCGGAGGATCAGGCGGTTGTCGGGGGTGAAGGTGAAGGTATGCCATGACCAATGCAGGTAGAGGCTCACTGCTCCGATCAGCGCCAGGGCCAGCAGACCAAGTCCCGGGGGCAGCCAAACCAGGATGCCACCCACACCTAACACCACCAGCAAGGCAATGACGGCCATCGGTTTCCAAAACGCCAGCCAATGATAGTGATGAACCTGGGATGAGGCAGGCGCGCCAAGCAAGTCGTTCATCTTCCGGCCTCCCTTCTACTCAACCTTGGCAGGCACAAGCTTGAGTTCAACTAATCAAAACTGATCAAATCACATCGCCATTGCTCTGGCTTATCAAGCTTCTTCGATTCTCTTTAATTGTAACACACAAGCAAAGCCAGCTACGTGATAGCTGGCTCTCAGTCACCTGACAATTATATCGTTGGAATCCTGGGAACGTCAACCCTTTCTGACATCACCCCTTGCGTACATGACGCAAACAGCACATCAAGGTCATTTCGCTGCCTCTCCGTCAGTCTCCTCTCTCGTTTCCAAACGATACCCTTTTCCCTTGCTGGTGAGGACATAGCGTGGGCGGCCCGGATCGGGCTCGATCTTGACCCGGAGGCGATAGATGAGAGAAGTAATGCGGCTTTTCTGATGTTCATCGCCCGCCAGGAACCGTTCGCCAAACACGGATTCTACAATAGTCCGATGGCCCACAAGTTGGCCCGTCTGTTCATACAGGCAACGGAGAAGATCCAACTCCTGTCCCCCCAGGTTGCCGGCGCAGTGGTCTCCAGTCCAAACAGTCCCATCATCATCCAGGCGCAGTGTCCCCCCTGGTGGGGACGTGGGGAACGTCTCGCCCAGCCGGCGGGCGAGCATGGCGGCCGCCAGGAGCAGGTGCGCACCGCACATTCGCTCAGCCCGGGTGTAGAGAACCGCTGGATCATAGCGGACCATGCCTCCCACAGCCCACGCCAGCAGACCGGCGTAGTAAGGCAACGGGACAGGGCCTGCTTCGCTACCGGCTTGCCGCCGGATCTGCTCGATCAGAGCCACGCTCGTCCGCAGATCGGCGATTACGTCTTGCGCCTGCAATCGGTCGTAGAGCCCGGCCGGTGTCACCAAACATTCCTCAAACTCGAGCCAGGCCAGCAGGTCAGGTGCCTGGCTGAGGTCAAAGCGAACGACCGCCTCCAGGCAGACAAAGTCCCACCACTGAGGTGCCTGGCCCGCGAAGGCAAAGTCGGTTAACCAGGTTTGCTGACCCGCATCTACCAGCACGTTGTCGGCAGTGAGTCGGCCCGGTGAAACCTTGCACACCACCGATGCCCCGTACTGTTCCAGCGGAGCGTAGACGGCCGCCACGGGGTCGGGACAGGTCAAAGGTGCCTGGCTAGGGAGGTGAAAGGTAATCAATCCATCGCTACGCTCAACTTCCACCGCGCTCAGGGAACGCACCGCTTGCACCAAGGCCTCCACCCGGCGTTCCACCTCTGTCCGAGACGGGCCACTCTCTGCCAGTCCCACCCATTGGCGATAGAGCGACATCAGGTCGTGCGTTTCTTCCAACATTTGTCCACGCTGGTGCCAGGCCGCCAGGACCTCTTTCAGCAGATGATCAAACGCCGCCTTGAGAGGACGCTCCCTGCCGCTTTGAAACAGATCCCTCAGTGGTTGCACCGTTTCCGGATCAGTATCAAGTAGCACATAGATGGCCGCACCGAAATGCATCGTCTCTGTTGTGCTGACCAGTTTCGTGCCCCAGACCGTCTCGGGAGTCAGTTCACGCATCCGCCCCAACTCCCGCTCCAGACGGTCCCGCTCTCCACAGACGAGGATGCGGGGATCGGTCGCTCCCTGGGGCGACTGGGCCAGAACTGGCAAACAAAGCCGCCGGCCATCGTGCCAGAGCAGCCGGCCGATCCGGATCTGCCGGTAATCGTAAAACAACCGGCGGATGAGGTCTTCCAGTTCGCCGGCCCGGTGCACCAGGATCCCGTTGGGCAGGTCAGGTTGTAGCAGACTGACCAAGTGAAGGAACGACAGATGTTCTCGCTGGTCCCAGCGGATGTGCAGGTCCCAGTTGATGCGGACATGCTGAGCAAAGGCCCGTTCCACAGCCTGGATCATGGCTTCCGGCCCCTCTTTCTTGGAGAGAAAGTCCACTGCTGGTGAAAGGCCGTCCAAGGCCGGGCCCAGCGCCTGGCGCACGTACTGATAGATGGGGTAGCCAGTCAGCATGATTTTGGGCACGGAGCGGTAGGCCGGGTCTTTGGCCAAGCTCAAGCCGGAGATATCTTTCTCGTCATCGTCATTCACCATACGGATGTCCAAGATTGCCAGGTGGACATGAGTGTCGGCCAACAGTTGCCGAGCCTGAGCCAGGGTATTCGCCTTCAGCACCCGGTAGCCCGCGTTCTCCAGAAACTCGGCGCGGGTTTCGAGAAAATCGAAATCGTTATCAGCTAACAGAACAAAACACATTCTCTTGCCAGCAATCATCTGTCAACTCCCAACGTTTCTAACGCATTTCCTTGGGCCTTCTGTCGAGAAACCAGCCCAGCGAGCTCACGACAATGCCTTGAATGATTGTCACAATTCCCGAAACTACTGGTCTCCATGCCAAACTCTTTCATTTGCTTTCTGCCTTTGACTCAAGTACCTGACGAACCACGCTCAAAAGCTTCTCGGGACCTTCTTTCTTCTCCACAAAATCAACAGCCGCTGGAAGCCCATCCAGTTGCGGTCTGAGTGCATCGCGCACTGCGCTTACGGTAGGAAAGTTCGTCAGTATGATCTTGGGCATTGAGAGAGCCGCTTCTTTGGCCAGCGTCAGGCCGCTGGTGTCTTTCTCGTCGTCGTCATCCCGCAGGCGAATGTCCAGGATCGCCAGGTCCACTTCACCTCTTTCGAGCAATCGTCTAGCTTCGGTGAGATCGGTCGCCGGGAGCACCCGGTAGCCTTCCTGTTCTAGAAAGTCGGTTCGGGTCTTGAGGAAATCAGGATCATTGTCGGCGAACAGAATTGTTGCTCTAACCATATCGGAACCTCCATACCCATTTAGCGAGGCCAGAGCGGTGGTGGAAGCTCCAACACCGCCTCGATTTTGGAGCGAAGCTCCTTCTCATCCAGCGATTTGCGGATATAATCGGCGGCACCAGCCTGTAGTGCTTGTCGTGCTCGTCGCCAGGTAGGCGAGGCAGTGGCAATAACCACACGCGCCTCAGGCCATTGCGCCCGCAGACGGGACGTCAGTAGCCTGACGTCACTGACTGCCCCTGCATCTATGATAATGACATCGTAGTGCCCCCGAATAACGGCCTCCACCGATTCTCCTTCTGGCACAGTGTGCAACTTTCCCAGAGAAGACAGTGCCTGTTGTAGGACCAGAGGCCACTGTGTCTCGGTTTTCCTGCCGATCAATAAGAAGCTGCATTTCACAGGCGCATTTCGCTTCACACTCATCTTGTTTGCTCCCCCAACGGCAACCAAACGACCATGGTGGTGCCCGTCTTGTCAGTTTTGTCCATCTCAATCTTGCCATCGTAGATGTCAACGAGAAGTTGAGCGATGTTACGACTCTGCTTTCTCCAAAGGCAACCAAATGACCATGGTCGTGCCTGTTGGACCAGTGGAGGCCACCCGAATTTCGCCACCGTAGGTCTGCACGATAGTTTGGGCCATCAGCAGGCCCATACCCAATCCCTTGGTATCTTCGGGTTTCTCGATTAAATCCAGGCCAATTTTAGCTCGTATGTCTTCAGGAATTCCCGGGCCAGTATCAGACACAACAATCTTGATACCCCCATCTGCTGCCTGGGTACCGACGGTGACTTCTCGCACCTCACATCTGGCGATGGCATCAACAGCGTTGTCCACCAATATATCAAAGGCCCGTCGCAGCCACTCAGGACTGACGTACACAGCAACGCCATCAGAGAGTTGCAAATCTAACCGAAGCTCCACCGACTTGTATGGATCATTCTGCCAGAGTTGTCTGGCTCGCTCGCCGATCAACTCATTCACGGACACCGACGCTGCGCCCTCCTCTCGCGAGAGGGGGGGAACGATTGGTTTTTCCAACACCCGATTGGCCAACCGTTCGACCATCGAGAGCCGCTCAGCAATTCGAGCGTCCTGCTCGCGTGTACGCATCTTGCTCAGATCTGCGCGTATCAATTGGCTCTGTTCTCGAATGGTCAGAGCGTGCTTGTCAATGGCGTGCCGCCAAGCACTGCCGGCCATCCCCATCCAGGCAAGGGCTGTCCTTGCTCCTACAAGACCCTTCGCCTGCTTCAGCTCTTCGTACTGGCGGGCTCTCTCGATAGCCAACACAGCCTGGCTGGCCAAGCTCTCCAGCAAGGCCACTTGACGGTCAGAAAACTGACGATGCTCTGAGCTACTCACATAGAGCACGCCAATTACCTCTTCGTGGCTCACCAATGGCACACCAATTAACGCCCGGCGTCCTTTTTCAAGGGCAACGGGATTGACACGTGAATCCTTCCGGGCGTCAGGTATGACAATGGCCTTTTGCTTGTCGATTATAGCCCGCGCTATGCCTCCCTCCCGCTGTGCACGGCCACGATATCGCTGCAAGGTTCGATCCGTCCCGGCAGTAGTGAGGGTGTGAGTGAACGTCTCCGCTTGTGAATCCCAGAACAGGATGCTGCCCGAGTCCGTGCCGGTGAGATCCATCGCCGCCGTCATCACGACTTGCAGCACTTCTTCAAGCTCAAGCGTGCCGGCAAGCGAAGTCGCAACTCGTTGCAAGGCTTGAGATTCATTCAGTCGCTCAGTTGCCTGCTGATATAGTCGAGCGTTCTGAATGGCAATGGCCGCCTGGGCAGACAAGGATTCCAGGTCACGCCGATCATCCTCGTCAAAGGTGTTGCAGCCTGGGTGCTCCACGCTGACGACACCAACAACTTGTTCCTCTATCTGGACAGGCACGCTCAGTTGTGAACAGACGCGGGGGTCGGTCTTAATGTAATCGGAATCCTCGAGCACGTTTCTCACCAACTGGGACCGACGGGTCACGATGACTCTCCCCGTTATCCCTATGGGCATGTCCTTTTCCAGGTCTATCGCATCAACCCTATCCCGGAGTCTGATCAGCACCTCAGGGGGATAAGCAGCGACAAACCTGATGTGGTTTCCGTCCACCAGGGCCAGATGGCTAAAGTGTGTCTTTTCTCCACGAGGCTCAGCCAGTCGCCATGCCTGTTCCACGATATGATTGAGGAGCTCATCAGGCGTCAGAGTACCAGTCACAGCCCGGCTTGCCTCGTAGAGAGCTTGCAAAGCGTTGGCTCGCCTTGTCGTCTCTTCATACAATTGAGCGTTGCGGATGGCCACGGCAGCCTGATTGGCGAAGAGCTCAATGTTGATGAGTTCTTCGCCTGTGAGGCGATGGCGTGAGCGGTAGTTGACAAACATCACCCCGACTTTGCGAGCGCCAGCTTTCAGAGGAAGCCCAACGGATGATTTGACACCTTCTCTGACGACGAACGGAGGAAGTCTTCCTTGCTGCTGCCCTTTCATCAATGAATCACCAGGGGCATCGTCAGCAACATGCGGGCGATCGAGAGCAAGAATCTTCCAAATTACCGAGTTCACGTCAATGCGGTCAAGCCAGCGCACTCCCTCTTCATCCCGCAATCCCAGAGTCGTTGGAGGGTAGAGAAAGTTATCTTTATCTTGATTGTACGCGTAGAGCGTCACTGCATCGCAATCGGCAACCTCTGTGGTGGCTTTCACGATCGATTCCAGCGTGGCAGCAAGATCCTCCAAGGTCATCACATTTGCGATGGATCTTGCTGCATCCCTTGCTCTGCTAACCTGCTCCAGCAACCTGGCCTTCTTGAGGGCCATGGCCGCATGATAGGCGAAGATTTCCAGTGTCCTTCTGTCCTCAGTTGTGAAGCTCTGAGGGCGGTTGTAGTTCACATACAGAACGGCCAGTCGCTCCTCTCCAACTTCCAAGGCAATCCCCTGAAATGCCCTTGCTCCGATCTCCTCCCACAAACCGCGGGCGATCTGGCCAAGAAAGGCGTACTCTGGGTCATGGACGTCAGTCACCGCCAGGTAATCCCGCTCCATAACCATCTCAGCCGTGCCGCCGGGATAGGGTTCATTCTCTCTGAACTTCTCTATCAACTCTGGCTCAATACCCTCGGCTGCCAGTTCATCGGGGAGAAAGGTATGCCGGACGTCGTTGTAGGACCAGATGACAGATGAATCGGCTTCTAGAATCTCCCTGGCGCTTCTCACAATCTGCTGCAAGACTTTCTGTACCTTGGTCACACTGGTCAGTTTCACCGCCGCCCGACGCATGCGCTCCAACGCTTGCACTCGCTGGGCGTTGTCAATGGCGATGGCTGCCTGATCGGCAAAGGTGGACAGCAATTCCAGATCTTCAGCCTGGAACGCACCAGGAGTATCCATGTTGTCCAGTGAGAGCGTACCGATTACCTGCTCCTTCACCCGCAAGGGCACACAGATCAGGGACTTGTGGACCGGGATCCCTGGGTGGTCAATCAGCTTATAACGGGTGTCCTGCTGAACATCGTCCACCACCAGTGGTTGACGGTGTGCGTATACCCAACCGGCAATCCCTTCCCCAACGTTAAAGCTCAGGGCCTCGATCGCTCCGGGACTCGACCCATACGTATTGGCTCGCGGGCGCAAGACATCCGCCCGCTCATCGTACATGTGGATGGTCCCACCGCGTGCCGTTGGAAAGGCATCCAGCTCAGATTTCATCACCTGATCCAATACCTCGTCCAGTTCCAGCGTGCCGGTGATAGCCTGACTCACCCGGATGAGGGCGCGTAGCCGGTCCTCCAGGAGATTTACCTCGCGCAGGTCGCGCATGAACCCCGCCTGCCCGATGGGATTGCCCTGGTTGTCCCGAATCAGGGTAGCCGAGAGCAGGGCCGGAATCAGGGTGTCATCCTGGTGCTTCAAATCCACACTCCACCCAGTGACCGGTTTCCCACCGTTCACCACATCGAAAACCTCCTTGGCTTTCTCTATATCCAAGTACAGCCGGGCCACACTGTATCCGATCACCTCTTCGGCTTTCCAGCCAAACATCTCTTCTGCCCGTTGGTTGAATACCGTGATCTTTTTGCTCTTGTCAATGGCAACCACCGCGTCAAAGGCGCTCTCAATCAAGGCTTCCCGCCATTCTTTGGCCTCGCTCAGTTGCGAGAACAACCGGACATTCTCAACCGCCACTGCCACGTAAGCAGCGAACACCTGGCAAAGCTCGACTTCCTCTGCTGTGAATTTCTGGCGGCGGCCTACTGCATCCAGGCTGAAGGAACCCAGCAGCTTTTCGTTTTTGCCCACCACCGGTACGATGAGAAGAGATTGAATGTCAAATCCCAACAAGATGTCCTGTACCGGCCCCAGGGACTCCTCGGTGGCTACGTCGTGGATGACCAGGGGCTGCCGGGTCTTGATTAGCCGCTCCTCGGCCGGCACGCCACATAGTGGGATGATCGTGTGCGGGGTGCCCAGTGGCGGGTACTCGGCTCTCACCTGCCCTTGGGAATGATCCGAATGAAAAAGAACCAGACCACTGTGATCGGCATTGAAAAAGTCAACGGCGGCCTGGCAGGCTCTTCTCAATGTCTCGTCCAAGTCCAGCGAAAAGTTGACAGTTAAGGCCAAGTCCTGCAACGTTTCCAGATTGCGCACCCGATGGTTGGCCTCGTCAAAAAGCCGGGTGTTATCCAAAGCCACGATCAACTGACTGCCCAATGCCCGGATAGCATTCAGGAGGACATCGTCAAAGGCGTAACGGTCGTAGCTCTGAATAGACATAACACCGATAATCTCATCCTCTGATCTAAGCGGTAGGTAGGAACAGGTCTGGCAAGGATCCCCAACTATGTTCGGTTTGATGCCTAGAAATTTACACTCTTGCTCTCGGTCCTCGCCAGTGGGCCAGTGTAGCTCCTTTCCGCGCTTGACTATCCAGCCAGCAATCCCCCATTGCTCTGGATCATCCCCCAGGACTTTATCAAGAAGAGAAACCTCTTTCTCTTTGTCGTAGAACAGCGGAAAACTCAGGGTATCAGTGAGCCTGTCGTACAAAGCTACAAAGAATGTAGAGATCCGCAATTGTTCTCGTACAAACTGCCAGATCGGTTCCAACTGAACTCTCAGATCAGTAGCTTGGGACAGCCCCTGTCCAGATCGCATCAGAGCTTCCATGTAGCCAGCGTGGGTGTGAACTTGCTGGAAGGCCTGGGCATTGGCGATGGCCAACCCCGCCTGCCCGGCCAGGGTCTGAAGCACGGCCACAGTCCCCCACTCCTCAAACCGCCCCGACCTTCGGCTGTAGACGTAAAGCACACCCAGGCTCCCACCTTCGCCTGGGATGGGTAGCCCTAAAAAGGAGCGGATGCCAGAGGCGATCACCTTTTGATCCACCCGCCCGTCCTGCGTCGTATCCGGGACTTGCACCACTTGTCCGGTACGGATGATTTCCCTGGAGAGATTGTGATCTTGAAAATGTCTCCGCCATTGCTGCTCAGTGGGGTAGATCTTTGCATGTACCTTCAACTTGCCCGTGGCCTGTTCTACGAGAACGATAGCGGCTTCATCGGCCAGCGCCAGGGAGCAGGCAGCGCCGACAATGCTCGCCAGCACTTGGTCTGGATCTCGCTCGGACAGAATAGCCCTCCCGATGTTCCGTAAACGCACCTGCTGCGCTGCTGTGCGGATGAGCATCGCCAGCTCATTGCTGTCAAAGGGCTTCTCCAGATAACGGAAGGCCCCAGCCCGGATTGCTCGTTGCTTAGATTCAGTTCCCCAGCCGGTGAATATGAGGGCTTCCACATTTGGGTACAGGGCCTTGATGTGTTGCATTGTCTCAATGCCATCAGGCCCGTCCAGGAGCATCTCATCAATCAAGGCTACATCGTACTGGCCCCGGGCTTCCTTCACTAGATCCAGAGCCGCCCCCCCGCTGGCGACAGCGTCCACCAGGTAGCCAAATCTGTCCTCCAGAAACCTCCCCAGGGGTTCTCGCAGGCTTTCCTCATCGTCTACCAACAAAACTCGCACCCGCTCTTCGGTCATTGTCCCTCGCTCCTCACACTTTACGCTTCACACACCCCTCCTGGCAGCTTGACCCGAAAGATTGTGCCCAATGGGACTATACTCTGTTCGACACAGATGGCCCCCCCCATAGACTCCACCAGGCTTCGGGCAATGAATAGCCCCAGGCCCGTACCCCCCGGCCGGGTGGAAAAGCCCAGGGCAAAGATGTTCTCCCACAACCGATGGTGGATGCCCGGCCCGTTGTCGGCGAAACGCACCCGGATGGGACGCTCCTCCTCGACCTCCCAGGCCGTGGCAATTTGCAGCATCCCCCGGCCGTCAGGCCACTGCTCCATCTTTTGGGCCGTGTGCTGCAGAGCGTTCAGCATCAGGTTGGCAAACACCTGTTGCAGGCGGGCGGCACTGCCGACGATCGGGGGCAGATCCGTAGTCAGGTCCACCTTGATGCGCACCCGGTGCTGGTGGGCAGTGGGGCGCAGCAGCCAAACAGTCCGCCGTACCACCTCGTTCACGTTCACCTGTTCTTCCTGCTCGGCCCGGATCAATTCCCGGAAAAGCTCCACGGTGCGCTTTAGGTCTAGAGCTACGTCCAGGAGTTGATCTGTTGCTCTGCCCAATTCAACGAAATCGGAGGACTCCACTCCTAACTCCAAACGCTTGCAGTCGTCCTGCAGGTTGCGGAGCTGAATTTCCAACCCGGACATCTTGTTGTAAACTTCATGACCGAACCCTGCTGCCAGTTGACCGCTCAACAAGAACGGACTGATGGTCTGAATACGCCGCTCCAACGCCTGGCTCTCCAGGGCTACGCTGAACAACACAGCCATGGCCTGAGCATCCCGCAGACGGTAGCGGGAGAAAACGTCCGGCTTTCGGTGGAACAAAAAAAGGGCGTGCTGCACCTCACCTCTTGCCGGGATGGGCACTCCCAGGCAAGATTCAAAGGGCAGCAGATCTAACAACTTGCTGAACCGGCGTCGAACCTGACGGGAAACATTGGTCTCGAACACCTCTCTCCCCTCGCAGATCACGTCCTTGACCGGGCTTTTGTCCAGGGCATAGACGGCCTCCTGGTCCAGCGCAAGCTCCCCAGCCTGAGCGACGATGGACACCTGTTGCGAGTCTGGGGCCAGTTGAAAAACCAGGCCCTCCTCGGCCTGGCTGAATCGAATCAAGTCTTTCAGGCCATCCTCAAACCGGGCCGCCAGCGGCAGCCCGCCGCGCATGGTCTCTGCCAACCGCTGGAATGAGCTTTTGGCCTCTTCCTTACCCGACTCCGGCACCGGCAGCCAGAGAGGGTCTGACATCTCTCCTCGCCCCAGCCGGACCAGCGCCTCGCGGATCTCGTCCAGGTTCAACGGCTTGACAAAGGCGTCAACCACCCCCAGCGCCGCCAGCTCCCCGCTCCGTTGAGCAATTCTCTCGGGGGCACTCATCACTCCCAGCCGGGTATCCGAGGTCACTTTCTCCATAGCCTGGATGAGGCTCAGGCCACTCTCGCCGGATAGGTCCAGATCGATCAATGACAATCCGTAACTTCTCTCCTGCAAGCGAGCCAGGGCCTGATCGGGCGATCCAGCCCCATCCGTCGCAAGGCCCAGCCGGCGTAGCCATTTCACCAGTGGCTCCCGCACCTCGTCGTGATCGTCCACCACTAGGACCCGTCCTACTCGCCCGGCAACGACTGGAGCTACACCCTCCTCTTTCTTTCCAACTGAGCCCGTTTGCTCTTCGTCCAGCAGTTCCTCGCCAACTACCTGCCTCCCCCTCAGAAACTCCAGCACCTTACCCACCTTGGCCTGTTGCTTCATCTGCCCCCGGATGCTGAGGCGCAGCCGGCTGGTTCGCCGATCCAGGTGGGTGATCATCGCCTTCACCTGGTCGCCAGCCCACAGCAGATCATCGGGCTGTTCCACGGGCCAGGGAGCCAGTTCGGCCAGGGGGATAAAGCCATCCACGCCAGGGATGAGCTGCACAAACACGCCTTCTGCTGATAGGTTCTTGACCGTAGCGATGACCGTGTCCTGAACCTTGAAGGTCTGCACGAACGTTTCCCACGGATCCGGCTCTGCCCGGCAGACGCTCAGTTCCAGTTCCTGGCCTGGCACGGCCAGTGCGATCACTACTGCCTTGATTTCCTGCCCTTCCGAGACCACCTGGCGCGGATCCAGATTGCGAGCCTGCGTCAGCTCTCGCTTGCGCACGTAGGCCCGAGTGCCATCGGGGAGGCAAACAAAGACCCCAAAGGGAAAGACCTGCTCTACTCGGGCTACGACCACTTGATCAATTTGGTATGCACTATCTGCATGGATGCTCAAACTGAGCCCCCTGACACGGTCCCTTGACCTGAATGAAGCACACCCACATCATACCAGCATCACTTCAACTTAACATCACATCTATATGACAACAAAGTCACATGAGAACCTCCCCAAACACCCGGCAGGCAAAGCCAGTGTGCGCCTGACAGACGATCGGCACGTTTACCGGCACCGTCACGCCCAACCGGGCCAGCGTCCGCGCCAGGTAGCACAGGGGCAGGCCCATCACGCTGGCAAAACACCCCTCCACCCGCTCGGCCGGGTGAAAGCTGGCATGCTGCACAGCGTAGGCTCCCGCTTTGTCCAGCGGGTTGCCGCTGGTCACGTAGCGGGCGATCTCCTCGTCGCTATAGTCGCGCATCCAGACGTCGCTCTCGGCCAGGTCGGTGAGAGCCTGGCCGCCCTGGGCCACGGTCAGGCCGCTGTAGACCCGGTGGAGACGGCCCCGCAGGGCGCTCAGCATGGCAGTCGCTTCGGCGGCGTCCGCCGGCTTGCCCAGCGATTTGCCATCAAGGGCCACGGTGGTATCGGCGGCGATGACCAGCGCATGGGGGTGCCTGGTGGCCACGGCCAATGCCTTGGCCCGGCTGAGGCGCTGCACCATCGCCCGGGGCGATTCGCCGTCGCCGTCCGTTTCGTCCACATCGGCGACGACGACCAAGAAGGGGAGACCCAGCAACGACAACAACTCGCGCCGGCGGGGCGAGGCGGAAGCCAGCAGAATGGAAATGACGTCATCGGTCACAGATTCTCTCTCCGGGGCGTCTCTATCTGCTTCCCTCTTTTCGAGCAAATGTGATACACTCAGTCAAAAGCTGCAAGGCGATTGTGGTCTCGATAATGGTCTAGTACTACAACCGCACCTGGATCACCCGCACCACATTTGCTCGCTGCGGACACTTGTACCTGTGCACAAGTGTCCGGCGGGAGCAAGATAGGTCTGTGAAGGTCTCTTTAGAGTAACTGCGGTTGTAGTATTAGGCTCCCTTTATGCGTAAAGAGCAATTACCAGGCACTGCATTTCAGTCCAGCAACTCGGCAGCACGAGGAAAGAGCCCGGCGACGCCGCCGGTGTGCCAAAAGAGTACTGTCTCGTCGGGGCCATAGACACCCTGGCGCACCAGGTCTATCAGTCCAGCCAGAGCACGCCCGGTGTAGACCGGGTCGGCGATGATGCCCTCGGTGTGGGCCAGCAGGCGGATAGCCTCCCGCTCGGCGTCCGTGATCACGCCGTAGCCAGGCGCGCCGTAGGCGTCGTGCAGGATGAAATCCTCTTTGGAAAAGCTCAGGTCGAGACCCAGATGCGCCGCCGTGGCTGTCGCCAGGGCCTGGATCTTGTCCAATAGGCCACCCACTTTGTCGTCGTTGATGCCTTCCACACGCGCCTCCAGGCGCAATGCCTTGGCACCCACCAGCACGCCGGCGTGCGTCCCCGCCGAACCGGAGGCAAAAACGATGCGCTCCACGCGCTCGCCCCGCTCTGCTAACTGGTCAGCCAGTTCCTCGACAGCAGCCACGTAACCAGCGGCACCGGTCGGCACGGAACCACCCACGGGGACGAGATAGGGTCGCGCGCCAGCGGCCCGCAACGCTTCCGCCACTTCGGCCAGTACTGTGTCACGGTCGTGATCGCCAGCCCAACGCACCTCCGCGCCCAGGAGATCGTCGAGGAGCAGGTTGCCGTTCCACTGGGAACGAGGCGGCGGGTTGCCGCTCAATACCAGCACACAGCGCAAGCCCATCTTTGCGGCGGCGGCGGCCGTCTGCCGGCAGTGATTCGACTGCGGCCCACCACTGGTGACCAGGGTGTCGGCTTCCTGCGCCAGTGCTTCGGCGACGAGGAACTCTAGCTTGCGAGCTTTGTTGCCCCCGGTGGCCAGGCCGGTCTGGTCGTCCCGCTTGACCAACAGGCGCGGCCCGCCGCCCAGTGCCTTGCAGAGGCGAGGCATCTCTTCCAGCGGCGTGGGCAGGTGGGCCAGGGAAACGCGAGGCAGTGAATCGGTCAGCATAACAAGTCCCCTTTCCATTGAAACTCTTTCTGGTGAAACACAAGACCGAGAAAGTATTATACCACACCCATTACGTCCGGGCAACGAAATCTGATTCACACACCCGACTCCGCAGGACGTCAGAACAGCGGCATCTGTGCGCCATCGCGTTCGATGATGGGATCCAGGCCAAAGATTTGCTTCATAACATGGCGCTCCAGGTCCTCCTCGGTCAGGATGCGCCGCAGGTGGCGGTACTTGACGAACTGCCAGTTGGCTTCAGTCACTGCTTTGCGGAGGCGGGGATCGCGCTGGAGCTTAAAGGCCACCAGCGCCGCCCGGCCGCCGGGGATCACCAGGCAGGGTTGGACGCCGGCCGGCGCTTCGGCCAGCAGCAGATCGTGGACGCGAGCCGTCCACTGGATGGCAAAGGCGTAGGCAGGTTGGCCCTCGTCGCGCCAGAGGACGTCGAAAGCCGGGAGGTGACCAGGCGCGGGCGCGTCCGGTGGCCCGGACCGGAGCGATACCTCAAAGTCCAGGCGTTCGCCCAACTGGCGCAACTCTTGCCGGATGCCGGTCACTTCTTCGGCCCGGCGGTCAGGTTGGTCTTCAGGACGGAGTTGCCAGTGAGCGAGGGTGATCTCCCGGCCATACGAGCGCAGACACGTCTCGACGAGGTCCGCCTGGGGAGTCAGATCGCCAGGGAAACGGCGGTACACCTCCTCGGCCAGCGCGTCGCCAGCGAGAATCAGGGTGCTCAGGAGAAGCTGGTGTACCGTCGCCTCGACGCGGGTAGCCAGCGGGGGTGATGCCGGGGCAGTGTGTTCCAGCCACCACCGGGGGGGATGAGGGGGAGCTACCTCACCTTCGGTTTCTACTGCTTCCTCGAGGCAGACCAACCCTTCGGCGCCGGCCATGGCGTCCCGTACTTGCCTGGCGACAAAACCGCGCGGTGACGAGGGCAGATCCTCGGCGACGGCAGCCCGGCCCAGCAAGCCAGACGCAGCCAGTCGTCCATAGACAGGCAGGCGGAGGTCATCCCAGGTCAGTGGCTCGCCGTGGGCGGCGATCAGTTCCCGTGCGGCGGCTGGCGTTTCGGCGCAGATGGCATCGGCCAGTCCGCCGGCGTCGGCCGGCGGTGAAGGCAGCGATGAGACGCAGTGAGAGACGAGGCGATAAGCCCGGGTATCCGCCTGGCGGATCCACGGCCCCGGCGAGTAACCGGCACCTGCCAGCGCCAGGGTCAATGCCTCGATCATGGCCGGGTCGGCGCTGTCAAAGGCCAGGATCAGAGGTGCGCCGCCGGCCAGGAGGGGACGCAGCGCGCGGAAGGCAGCTTGCATCGTCCGCGTGTACCAGTCCCAGTCCACCCGCCACTGGCGCAACAGAGGCTTTAACGGCGCGGCGACCTGGTGGCCAAAAAGCCAGCCTGTCCAGAGCCAGGAGAGCGCCCAGAAAGCCGGATCGGGGCGAGGCGGGGTCGCGATTACCAGCGCGACGCGGCCAGATGGCAGTGAAGCAACCAGACGGTTGACGCCGAAGGGGAGGAGGACAGCGCGGGGTGACCCGTCGCCGGCGAGCAGCGCACTCATGTCGTCGGTGAAGGGGAACGGTTCTCCGTCTTTGGCTGTGGGAAACTCACTGGCAGCGGCAACGAAAGCGCGCCAGACGTTT
>CAYNKW010000002.1:32309-38636 GCA_964397845.1 uncultured Anaerolineae bacterium | reverse complement strand
GTCTTTGGCTGTGGGAAACTCACTGGCAGCGGCAACGAAAGCGCGCCAGACGTTTCGCTCCAAAAAGTGGGCCGGTAGCCGCAGGCGGTGGTGCGAGGAGGGCGAGCCGGGACTGCAAAGGCTGCTGCAAGCATCCAGGCAGGAAAGCAACAGCAGCTTCAAACTCTGTTGCGTTTCGTCGTCGGCAGACAAACTCTCGATCTTCATGAGGAGGCTGCTCAGGGCGTAGAGGTTGCGGGGCGTGTATAATTCCAGCAACTGCCGGGCGCGCTCTCGCAAGGGGTCGCCGGCCGGCGCGATCCGGTCCACGGCATACCAGTAATGCAGCCCCTGCCGCTCGACCGTCTCGCCGCGCATATCCTCGGCGCCGAGGGCCGGCGGCGGCGCCTGTTGGCCGCAATGCTGGCATTGCCAATGGATGCGCAGGATCGTGGCGCTGTCCCGATCCCAGGTGAAGGCGTCGGCGGGGGTGGTGCGGCCGCAGTGGGAACAACGCACAGCGTAGAGGTGCTCGACGTGCTCGCGGAAGGGCATGCCCATGCGCGGCGCGTCCCCCAGGCGGGTGACAGCAGCGTCGAGGCGCCTTCGCGCCGGGGGAAGCAGGGCCAACCGGACGGCCATCGCTGCCAGCGGGTTGAAGCTGCTGCCCACGGCGCGGCGCCCGGCACGGACCGCCTGGCGCAGGACGGCTGGCCCTTCGCAAAAGGGATCCACCACCAGCTCGCCCGGCCGGGTGTAGGCTTCCAGATAAGCTCTGACGACGGCGCCGGGAACGGGGTGAAAGTGGTCAGGGAGCAAGCCATCCGGTGTATGGGGTTCGTCGGGAACAAAGTAAAGAATCTCGCCCATGGCGTTTCTGCCTTCGGTTGGCAGGCTAGAAGGTAGACTGTGCCTGTAGTATACCACATCCGGGGTGATTTCGGTAGGGGAAATTGGCCTGAGTGTGTCTCCTGTGGTATAATTCGGGGCGGGAGCAAAGTACCCTTTAAGGCAACGCACGTCGCAAGTCGGAGGTATGACGCGATGGGACAAGCGAAGAATGTGCCCGCCTCATCGCCCTGCAAACCTACGAGGTGGCGGAGCGGGGGTACGTGGCCAGCGGCCTGATGCCGGCCGCCGCCACCACCAAAATTGAAGCCATCGTCAGCCGCATCAACGAGGGCCACACTCCTGACTTTCCGGCCCTGATTGACGAGGTCTTGCTGGTGAGAGACGAGAACCAGGTAGAGCGCCCCGTCATCGCCGATCTGTACCTCAAAGATAAGGACGGCCGCGAATACTTTTTCGAGATCAAATCTCCCAAGCCAAACAAGGGACAATGCCTGGAGGTCGCTGAGAGGCTGTTGCGCGTCCACGCTATCAAAGGCCAGGGCCGGCCTCAGGTTAATGCCTACTTTGCTATGGCTTACAATCCCTATGGCGGGTGCCTGGAAGACTACCGCCACAGCTTTGCCCTGCGCTACCTGGACATGCGCCACCAGGTGCTCCTGGGGACGGACTTTTGGACGCTCATCGGCGGTGAGGGCACCTATGAGGAATTGCTGGCCATCTATCGAGAGGTCGGGCAGGCGAAACGCAAGTACATGATAGACACGCTGGCTTTTGGCTTCTGATCCTCCCCTTGACACGACGACCAATGTTAAAACTTTTGAAACCATTGCTCACGCTATCGTTGGCCGCCACGTTGCTGCTCGGCTGTGGCCCGCAGATCACGCCCCCGACGCCGACGCCACCGCCCCCGACCGAGCCGGTGTCGTTGGTCACTGTGACACCTCGGGCGACTTTTACGCTGGCGCCGTCCACGCCCATTCCCACCGACTCCCCCACACCCACGCCTACACCCATCATCTATGTTTTAAAGGCGGGGGATAGCCTGTGGAGCATTGCCTGGGAATATGGCGTGAGTGTGGAGGCATTGCAGGAAGCCAACGGCATCACCGATCCGCGTGCCTTGCAAATAGAGCAGGTGTTGATCATCCCACAGGAAGAAAAAGCTCGTACTGTGCCTTCCACGCCGACACCTACGCCGGTTCCCCTGGAGTTGGCCAACCTGGGATTCTACGAGACGCCTACCGGCGGGCTGTGGTGTCTGGGCGAGGTGTGGAATCGATCCGGAGCAGCCGCAGAACTGGTGCAGGTAGCCGTGTCGCTCTACGACGCCGACCGGCGAATGCTGACGCAGAGATCGGCTTTCACGGTGCTGGACTTGGCGCCCCAGGATGGGCGCGCACCCTTTGGCGTACTCTTTGAGCAGAAGCCAGCCGATTTTGTGGCCTACCAAGCCTGGATCGTCAGCGGCGAACCGATGACGTACCTGGGCAGTCGCTATAGAGACCTGGAAGTGATCAACGACCAGAGCGAGTTGAGCGACAACGCTTTCGTGGTCAACGGGCAGGTGGAGAATCAGGGGGACGTTCCGGCGCACGACGTTTCCGTCGTCGTGACAGCCTACGACAGTGAGGGGATAGTGACAGGACTCCGCCAGACGGCCGTTGAAGACGAAACACTGGCCCCTGGCGCATTGAGTTGTTTCCAGGTGCACATCGTTCCAGCGGGTAAAGCTGTTGATTCTTACACCATGCAAGCTCAAGGTTGGCGAGGAGATTGACATCTGATCATGTGCCGCCCGGCGGCCCTGCTGCCGGAATCCTGGCGGGGCTTTTATCACTACCGTTGCCATCCGGCGACCAGAGAAGGGCTTCCTCTTATGCAAACCAAAGTTCCCCACAGCGCCAACAAACGGTCTGCGCGAGCCTGGTTCCGGCGAGGGGCCATGTTCGTGGCCGTGGCGGTTATCGCCGTCTTTGTCTTCTCGCCGCCCTGGTCGGTATTGTGGAAGGCAGACGCCATCGGTTATGCCATTTGCCACCGCATCCCCGACCGGTCGTTTCACCTGGGGGGGCGGCAATTGCCGCTGTGCGTCCGCTGCACCGGAACCCACCTGGGAGTGATGGTTGGCCTGGGAACGTTTTTGCTCCGAGGGCGCCGGCGGGCCACCGGTTTTCCACCGCTGCGCGTGATCGCCGCGTTCGTGGGCTTTTGGACAGTCTGGGGCGTGGACGGCCTCAATTCTTACCTCACGCTGCTGGACGCACCGCACCTCTATGAGCCACATCACCTTTTGCGCGTTATGACTGGCTGCCTCAATGGCTTAGCCCTCAGCACCTTTGTCTGGCCGGTGCTCAACTTTTCCCTGTGGAAACAAACCGATGGACAGCGGGTGGTCCGGGATCTGTGCGAACTGGGATGGATGGTTGCCGTGGCCTGGATGGCAGCCCTCGTCGTGTACACTGAGCCGTCCTTTCTGCTCTACCCGGTGGCGCTTGCCAGTGCCCTGAGCGTGCTGCTTACGCTGACTTTGGTGAACACCATGCTGGTGCTGGTCGTCATGCAGCAGGAGGCCGTCGCCATCACCTGGCGTGACGCGGTGTTGCCACTGACGTTGGGACTGGCATCGGCCCTGGTCGAGGTCGGTGTCATAGATTTCGTGCGCTTTAACCTGCTGCCACCACTGCCGTTCTGAGACGTGTTGCGTATTGCCAGTCGGGTGAAACTCTGATATAATGATTGCAAATCCGCCGTCGTGAGCCTTTGCTTCCTCACGACCAACCAACGGAGAGAGGAGGACAATCGTGGACATCGGTAAGGCTTTCAGTTTTGTGTTCGACGACGAGAATTGGATCGTCAAAGTGCTCATCGGAGGGGTGTTGAGCCTCATTCCCATTGTGGGCCAGCTCCTGGTGAGCGGCTATGGTCTGGAAGTGATGAAGAACGCCATACAGGGCCAGTCCACTCCGTTGCCGGAGTGGGACGATTGGGGCGGCAAGCTGGTCAAAGGGATCATGGCCTTTATCATAGGTTTCGTGTATGCCCTACCCATCGTAATTCTGGGTGGGTGCTTCGGGCTGCTGATGGCAGCCGTTGGCGCAACGGGCTCTGAAGACGCAGCCAATATCGTAGGCTCTCTAGGAGGGATCTGCTTCGGCGGGTTGGCCTTCCTATACAGCATACCAATGGCGCTGGCCTTGCCGTCGGCACTCGGCCGTTACCTGGAAACCGGCGACCTGGGCGCGGCGTTTCGCTTTGGCGAGGTGTTCGCCCTGGTACGGGATAACGTCGGCATCTGGATCATCGTTCTGGTGCTTGCCTGGCTGGCAAATCTGATAGGGAGCTTGGGCATCATTCTGTGCGTGGTGGGTGTCTTTTTCACCACTTTCTGGGCCACCCTGGTGGTGATGTACCTGCGGGGTGACGCTTATCGCCAGGCCAGTGCGAGCTCGTTAGCGGTCTGAGGGGCAGCGCACGATTACACCATCGCTGGCCTGACGACCAGCTTTGGCCTTTCGTCGTCGGCGAGCTGGCATTGGTAACGGCGACGTGCCCGTTCTGCGCGGGCCTGAGGTTGAGCTATGGGACATTTTCACTTTCATCTGTCGTCAGGAAAGGGAAACCAGACATGGAAGGTACTTACGTTTCACCGGGGGGGGGGCCTGAACCGAAAAAGAGCAACACGTTGTTAATCGTCGTCGTGGTCATCGGGGCGGTGATCCTGCTCTGCTGCTGCTGCATCGCAGCGTTCTTTTTCCTGGGACCGCTATTCTTGGGCCCTACAGTCGGTAACGTCTTCTCCAACATTATCGAGGGCCTGGAGATGACACCCGGCTACTAGCTTGCGCTGGCGCGTGATACGATCCCCGGCCACGAGGGCGCAACAAATAGGTAGCTTCAGGCTCATTCTTTGCGCCCTTTTGCTCGTTGAGCCGTTTGCCATTTGTCGCTGAACGGAGTCTGCTATGCCCTTAGGCGCGCACATGTCCATCTCCGGCGGTGTGGACAAAGCCGTGCTGCGAGGCCAAGAGATCGGCTGCGAGACCATTCAGGTCTTTACCAGGAACAACAATCGCTGGGCGGCTCCGCCGCTGAAGGATGGAACGATAGAGAATTGGTACCGCAACCTGGAAAAGACCGGCATCGCCCCGGTGGTGGCCCACGATTCCTACCTCATCAACCTGGCCTCGCCCGACGACGCGCTGTGGCAGAAATCGCTGGACGCTTTTGTGGTCGAGATGGAGCGCTGCGAAGCTTTGAGCATCCCCTACCTGGTGATGCACCCTGGGGCACACACCGGGTTGGGGGAGGAAGCAGGCCTGCGCCGCATTGCCCAAGCCCTCGACCGTGCCTTCGAGCGCGTGCCCGAGGCGCGAGTGACGGCGTTGTTGGAGACAACGGCCGGCCAGGGCACCTGCCTGGGCTACCGGTTCGAGCACCTGGCACGGGTTATGGAACTGGCAGCGGTGGGCGATCGCCTCGGCGTCTGCTTTGACACCTGCCACGCACTGGCGGCAGGCTACGAAATCCGCACGCCTGGGGGATATGAAGACACGTTCCAGCGATTTGATCAGTTGATCGGCCTGGAACGGCTACAAGTCTTGCACGTCAACGACTCAAAGCGCAACCTGGGCAGCCGGGTGGATCGCCACGAACACATCGGCAAAGGCTACATTGGCCTGGAAGGCTTTCGGCTGCTGCTGAACGACGCCCGCTTTCGTCAGCATCCTATGTTGTTGGAAACACCCAAAGGCCCGGACATGCAAGAAGACGTGGAGAACCTGGCCACTCTCCGTAGCCTCATGACCTGACTGACAAGGGACAAGGGACGTTATTGACATATCTTTAGTTATGTCGTATAATGAGTATAATGAAATGGGCTGGTCGGGTTATCACGCGTCTGCAAGGAACTGGCCACCGGACGCACTTTGATTCATCGGTCCCTCTGCGGCGTGAAGGGAGGTAAAGGCATGGAGTCAAAACCCGTAATAAGCGGCGAGGCATTCTGGTCGGCCTTTGAGAAATTTGCCCTGCTCTTTTCTTTCACCATGAATGTTATTTTGCTGATTGTGGTGCTGGTGCTGGTGGGGCTGCTAATACCCATCAAGGATTACATTGCCCGGCCCACCATGGACAAGGTGATGGCCGAGATTGAACGCCTGGGCAACACGCACATCAAGACAACGATCGTTGTCGAGGACGAGATCCAGGTCAAATTTGACCTGCCGCTGAACCAGGAGGTGAACGTGACAACCACGGAAGCCGTTCCGCTAGAGACCGAGGCATTCTTTACCCTGCCCTGCGGCGGCGGCTACATCCGGGGAACGGTGAGCCTTAACCTGCCGGCCAACACCACTTTGCCGGTGATACTAGACACGACCGTACCGGTGGATCAGATGGTGCCCGTCAAAATGATAGTGCCGGTGGATATCGACCTGGGCGATACAGATCTAAAAACGAGTGTGGACAACTTTAAGGCGCTGCTGGAGCCCATAGACA
>CAYNKW010000002.1:27105-32209 GCA_964397845.1 uncultured Anaerolineae bacterium | reverse complement strand
AATGCTCGAACTCGTCCTCGCCCGCCACGGGCAATCGTACGTTAACCTCGATCGTTCGCTCGGCCCGGATACCGACCTGACTGACCTGGGCCGAGAGCAGGCCAGGCGGTTGGGAAACTGGCTGGCCGAGCAAGGCCACGCCTTCACCGCGTTCTATTGCAGTACCCTGCACCGCGCTCGCCAGACTGCGGAGATTGTCAACGAGCACTTTGGGCTGGAAATCGTGTTCGACGCCGACCTGCGCGAAACCGAGGTGCCATACCTGGACGTCCTGCCATCACGCACGGACCCGCTGAGCGTAGAACCCTCGCCACCCTTTAGACCCGAATATGAACAAATGCGCGAACGGGTGGCACGAGCAGCGGCGCGCATCCTGGCCGAAAACTCTGACGGACAGGTGCTGGTCGTTGCCCACGGTGGCTCGTTGGCCACCGTGCTACGCTGTATCCTGCGCACTCACGCCCTGCTCGTGCGCACCGAACAGACGGCAGTACATTGTCTGCGCTGGGAGGGCGGCCGCTGGAATCTGCAATACGTGAACCGGCAGGAACACCTCATTGGTCACCTCCCGGCCAAGAAAAACGATCCGGAGTAGTGGCTCAGTGACCACGACCGCCGGTGAGGATGGCGCTGCTGCCTATCCAAGTTCACTGACGTATTTTCGAATGTCCCTGGGCGAGATCCTTGTGTATTCATCCCTGTTGATGAGCACCATCTCTTCCTCGGAGAGACGGTAACTCAAGATCTCTAACGCATCCTCCGGGGAAGCTCCGTAGGCCAGCTTTTTCTTCCCATTCTCCATGTTAAACAAGTACATGTAGTGAGGATTCGTAAAGCTGCTCATGTCTCATGCCTTTACCAGCGCGTCGGAGTACACACTATTCTTTTGCCGGGCAGAGGCCAAAAGCCCCCGGTTGATTTCATCGTCATACTTGCCCGCAAGAAGTTCTCTATAGAATTGATAGTCAACGCCCTTAAGCTTTTCATCGTCGGGAAAGCGGTGGTAATTCCCTTTCGTCATCAGACTCTTTCCCTCGGCGATCAATTGGTACCCCAGAACCGATCCCGGATAGGGAGCATAGAAAGCGATAGAGGGCAATGTGCGGTGCATGTACTTGAGCATCCGCATCGTCTCAAAAGCATCCTCACGGGTCTCACCAGGGATGCCGAGCATAATGTTGGCCCAGAGCCTTGGCGCTTCCTTTCCCTCACGCTCCAAGTCATCACCGATCCTATGCAGAAGGTCTATGGCAAAGTAATTGTCCTCCGCCGTACACTCCTTGTTAAGAATCCTCAAAACCCGATCGCTCCCCGACTCGAAGCCTATCGAGATCAGATTCCAGTTCGTCTCCCTGACAAGCACCTCAAAGAGGTCCGGCCATTGGCGAACGGTATCAGGCCGTGCTGCTGCCCAGTAGGGCCAGGTGCGATTTGCCAGACGGGGATACTTGTCTGCCCACTCCCGCAACCACTTCGGTTGTTGGAAAAACATCGAGTCGTGAATGACCACTGACCCGATTGGCCCACAAGTCTCGTCCAGGAAATTGAGCTCCTCAATCACCGCCTCGACGGGTTTGCGCCCCATATAGGGGATATAGGAAGACTCGTTACAAAAGATACATCGCCACGGGCAGACCCGGCTGGTAAGAAGCGTTGCTACCGGGCCTGGTCCCCAGCCGCACTCGGGCTCCAGGGGCCATGGAAAATTCCGTAGCCTCCTATGAGGCTTGGGCCAAAGGGTGCGGTCTATCATCGGCCATTCTGCCATGGATTTCGCCCCAACGCTTATAATGACCCTGGGAAAGGACAGCGGGTCATTGACGAGATCAACGATCACCTTCTCACCCGGCCCCTGGCAGATCCGGTCAAACTCCTCGACCTCCGTCATCTCATCAAGGGCAACGCTGGCATGCATCCCACCAGCGATAACAATCCCCTCAGGATTCACCTCCTTGAAGAACTTGGCGGCTTTGTAGGCAATGGGAAACGTGTAGCTCCTCACATTCATGAGGAGCGTGTCATATCCCTTGAGGTTCTTTCGGACCTGACGCCAGGAGGTCGCACGGCGGGTGGAGTATAGATCTGTCATCACGCCGCTTTGATGGACAATTGTTCTCAAGAGGCCCAACCCATGATCCTGCCACTGCTCGTGAGGGCCATGAGGGTGAACCAGATCCCCCAGATCGCCCAAATCCAACCACAATATTTTTGGCCTTGCAATCCTGACTGCCTTCGACCAAGGTCCCGCCATTTTCAGTTACCTCTGATTTGCTGTAGCATATACACTGTCTGTTTCAACCGTGCGCCGGAATCGTTCCGTCCACGCTGGCTCGAACCGATCCAAATCAGCCCGATACCTGTGGCACGTTGTCTGGATGGTCATCTGATCCACCTCGATGACATTGTAGCTGTTCTTTCCCTTGTCCTTTCCCTTGCCCCGGCGGGAAGTGGCCGTACCGGCCTGCACGACCAGCGGGCCTTCGCCAGTGCGCTCTGCCCTGGCCCAGTGGCGGTGCCCCACCAACACCATCTCTACCCTCATATCGGCAAACCGGCGCAGCAGATACCTCGCCTGCCGGATGGGTCGCTGGCGACCGCCATCGGGCAAAAAATGGTGGTGAACGGCCACAACGCGGCAGGTGTTCCTGGGAGCCTGGGCAAACCGTGCTTCGGCCCACGCCAACTGCTCGTTGCAGAGACCCCCACCGTCTAAAGCGAATGACCGGGTCGAATCGAGCCCCACCACACTTAGGCCCTCCACTCCGGTCACCATTGCCACGTCTGGCGTGGCGGAAATAAAAGTCCGATACCGACCCAAGGGCCTCCAAAAGCGCAGAAACAGATTATACAGCGGGACGTCGTGATTGCCGGGAACGACGAGAAGGGGAGAAGGAAGCTGATCAAGAAAAGCTCGCGCCTGGAGGAACTGATACCTCCGAGCCCGCTGCGTTAGATCGCCCGAAACGACCACCAGACCCAGCGATAGCCTATGCGCTTCGCGGATCACGACTTCGGCCAGGTGTTGGCGCAACGGCGGACCAAAGTGCAAATCGGAGAGATGAAGCAGTTTCGCAACCAAACCAACAAAACACTCAGACCGGCTGGACGCCGACCACTTCAGGGATCTTTTCTTTGAGAACCCGCTCAATGCCAAAGGCCAGAGTCATCTGCGACATGGGGCAGCCCTGGCAAGCGCCTTGCAGTTCCACCTGCACCACGCCGTCTACGACATCTACCAATCTCACATCGCCGCTGTGCCGCTGCAACTCCGGACGCACTTCATCCAACACGGCAGCGACTCTTTGCTTCAGATCGTTGCTTCCTTGCTCATCTGACATTGTCATTCTCCTCAAATCATTTTCGTCTTCAGGACAAGAGGCCGTTTCGACTCCAGACCTGCCGTACCTCTTCCAGAACCCGTTGAATGGCCTGTTCCAGCGGCCCGTCCACCTGAGCGCCGGCAGCAAAAGGATGCCCACCGCCGCCCAGCCGCTGAGCGACGTCGTTGACGGCCAACCGCCCCTTGGAACGAAAGTTCAATTGCACCCGGCCGTTGCGTGCCTCGGAAAAGAGCACCGATATCTCTACGCCAGCCACACTCAATCCCAGGTCCACCAGGTGCGTGATGTCGCGGCGGTCTACGCCATACCTCTCCAACATCTCTCGCGTGACCTTGCTCCACGCCAGCCGGCCACCATAAGCCAGCGTGAGCTGGGCCAAAAGCTGACTTTGGAGATGCAAGTGCCCCAACGGGCGTTGTTCGTAGAGATAGCTGTAAATCTGGTGAGGCATCACCCCCGCTTCCAGCAATCGCGCTGCGATGCGGTGGGTGCGCGGCGATGTCTTGCCAAAGCGGAACGATCCCGTGTCGGTCACGATAGCCACATAAAGCGCCATCGCCATGTCATGCGTCAACTCACTGCCCATGTGGTCAATCAACTCAAAGACCAACTCGCCTGTGGCGCCCGCTGTCGTATCAATGACCACAATGTCCGCAAAGTCTCCATCGCCTGGGTGGTGATCCAGACAAACGGTCGTCGCCGAGCTGTCCTGGGCAACTTCACCCAACTTGCCCAGGCGATTCCACCCCTCCGACGAGTCAAGGACAAAGATAACCTCGCTGTTGGCCACCGTCGCATGGTCACGATCCGGATGGTAGACTCGAAAGGAGCCCTGCGGATCAAGGAACTCTAGCGTCTCGGGCATGGGGTCACTATTGACAACGGCCACTTCTTTGCCCAGTTGCTTCAAAAAGGCAGCCAGAGCCACCTCGCAACCCAGCCCATCTCCATCAGGATGAACGTGAGTAGTCAATACAAAATGGTTGTGCTGCTGAATGAGAGCTACCACCTCGCTCCACATATCCAGTCGAGACCTCCCTCAACGAAAAGACTCTTGACCGACGGTCACGGCCAGCTAGCCCAAGAGCGTTAACGGCAACTCTTCCTCACCCACCTCCGGTCAGTAGTGCGGAAAGAGTGCCCACGGCCGCAAGTGGTCTTGGCATTGGGCCTCTCTAGAGGGATTGTACTCATTTTTCGTTTCCCGTCAAATCCGTGATACCTCGCCGGAAAGAGATCGTTAAATGTTCTTGATTGACAACGTCGTCAATCGGTGCTATCATTATCCTCATTGTGCCCCGTACGGGAACCGCCCTTATACTTTACCGCCGGATCGTCCTAAGGAACCCAGCATGGCGTAACAAGGAGCCCTCAGCAATGCAGGATTGGCTGACCAGCCTTTCCGACAAACGTAGAATGACCTACGGCCTGCTGCTGGCAGCGAGTCTCTTGGCCCTCGCCTGTTACTTGCTGGCCGGCCTGGCGCTGTTGCTGGTGCCTCCTCTGCCCACGGTGCGGACGGCTGTCCCCACAGCGACCATCGCCATCCCCCCGACGCCCACCCCACCACCCACCCGGACACCTACAGTCACGCCGACGCCTCGTCCCACGTCCACGGCAACCGACACACTGGAGCCCACACCCACCCAATGGTTCCCTACCGACACACCTACACCGACGGAGACTCCCACCAACACCCCCACCGGCACGGCGACACCCACGCCGACCGCTACGCCAACACTAACAGTGACCGAAACGCCGAC
>CAYNKW010000002.1:22592-27005 GCA_964397845.1 uncultured Anaerolineae bacterium | reverse complement strand
CGGCGACACCCACGCCGACCGCTACGCCAACACTAACAGTGACCGAAACGCCGACGGCAACGGTCACGCCAACGCCCAGCGCCACCGCTACTGCCACCAACACGGTCACGCCCACACCGTCGCTTACGGGCACGCCGACCGCTACGCCCACAGACACGGCGACACCTATCAGCACACCTACCCTCACCGAGACGCCTACAACTACCGCCACGCCAACAGAGGTCTCCCCGCCGACGGCCACACCCACTGAAACACCGACCGAGACGCCAGCCGAGACGGCCACGCCAACGGCCACGGCCACTCCCACGGCGACGGCAGTGGCCGCATCGCTGACGTTGAGTCCCACTCTCGGCGCGCCAGGGACGGTCTTTGCCATCAGCGGCGACAACCTGGCCACCGCCCCGGTCTACGGCCTGTACTGGGACAGTAGCAGCACATTCATTTCGACGGCGCTCACCAATGACATGGGGCATTTTGAGGGCATCACCTACACTGTGCCCCTTACAGCGACGATCGGCAACATTTACACCGTCACAGCAGAGTTGGCAGCCAACGTTGTGGCAGCAGCGCCGTTCCAGGTGGTAGAGCCAAATCAAGAGGAGAGAAATGAGAGGGGAAACGGAGAGGATATGAAAACAGCCGAATTGTTAAAACAACTGACAGAAGCACGAGGGCCTTCGGGATACGAGGCCGAGATACGAAAAATCGTCCGAGAACGATTTGGCCAGTACGCCGACGAGACGCGCACCGATGCCCTGGGCAACGTCATTGCCCTCAAGCGCGGCGTCGGCCCGGAGCCACGGCCGACGGTGATGCTGGCCGGGCACATGGACGAGATCGCGCTGATGGTGAAACAAATCGAGAAAGGATTCCTGCACATCGTCGAGATAGGCGGCTTTGATCCGCGAGTGCTGCTGGGCCAGGAGGTCGTTGTCCACGGGCGGCGAGAGTTGCCGGGCGTCGTCGTGAGCGTGCCGCCCCACTTTACCGATCCGGCCGAACGGGACAAGGCAGTACCCCTGGACAAGCTCTTCGTTGACGTGGGCCTGCCACCAGGGCAGGTGGACAAGCTGGTGCGTGTGGGCGACCTTATCACCATTCACCGCCGCTTCACCGAGTTGAACAGCGGGCGGGCGACCAGCAAAGCGATGGACGACCGGACCGCCGTAGCCGCCATCGCCATCTGCCTGGAAGAGCTGGGCCGGCTCAAGCACCAATGGGATGTGTACGCCGTAGCCACCGTCCAGGAAGAAGAGACACTCGGCGGCGCGTTCACCAGTTCCTACGGCCTGGCACCCACGATTGCCATTGCCATAGACGTCTCCTTCGGTCACCAGCCGGGCCTGTCTGAAGCCGAAACTATCAAGATGGACAAGGGACCAAGCATCACCCTCGGCCCCAATATCCACCCCAAAGTCTTCGACGGTCTGGTGGCTGCCGCCAAGGCGATGGAGCTGCCGCACCAGATCGAACCGATCCCCGGTCACAGTGGCACCGACGCCTGGGCCATCCAGGTCAGCCGCGCAGGCGTCCCCACCGGCCTGTTGGGTATCCCCTTGCGTTACATGCACACCTCCGTCGAGACGGTGGTGCTCAAAGACGTAGAACGGACGGGGCGGTTGCTGGCCGCTTTCATCGCCCGCCTGGACGACGAGTTCCTGGACGTGCTCACCTGGAAGAAAGAAAACGGCAGGGAGGAGGCATAAGATGTGGCTGAAAGAGCTTTCGGAAGCGATGGGTGTCTCGGGGCACGAGGACGAGGTGCGGCAGATCATTACTGACGTCATTGCCGACCAGGTGGACGAGTACCGGGTGGATAGCATCGGCAATGTCATCGCCCTCAACAAAGGCGACGGCTCCTCGGACCTGAAAGTCATGGTGGCGGCCCACATGGACGAGGTGGGCTTTATGATCAGCCAGATCGAGGAGAGCGGCCTGCTTTGCTTCTTCAAAGTTGGCGGGCTGGACGATCGTATCCTGCCGGCCAAGATGGTGTGGATCGGTGACAAGAAAGTGCCTGGCGTCATCGGCGCCAAGCCGGTGCACCTCACAGAACGGAAAGAGCGGGACAAGGCCATCAAGTACAAGAAATTGACCATAGACATTGGCGCCAGCAGCAAAGCCGAGGCGGAAAAGCTGGTCCAGCGGGGCGACTATGCCACCTTTGCCACCGAGTTTGTCGAACTAGATCCCGCCGGAGAAAGCTGGCGGACCGTGCGGGGCAAGGCCTTCGATGACCGGGCCGGCTGCGCAGTGCTGATCGAGTTGCTGAATACGCAATACCCCTTCGACTTGTACGCCGTATTTACCGTGCAAGAAGAAGTCGGCTTGCGTGGGGCGCGGGTGGCTGCCTTTGCCGTGGAGCCTGACCTGGCCTTCGTCTTGGAGGGTACCGGGGCCAACGAAATCCCAACCAAAAAAGACATCAGCCCTTCTACCCGCCTGGGGCACGGCCCGGCCATCACGGTCATGGACCGGTCATTCATCGCCGACAAGCGGCTGGTGCGCTTGTTGATCGATACCGCCAAAGAACTGGGCATCCCCTACCAGATCAAACAACCCGGCATCGGCGGCACCGACGCGGGAGCCATCCACCGCACCAAGGAAGGTGTGCCCTCGGTGACGGTATCCGTTCCCTGCCGCTATATCCACTCGCCAGCAGCCATCCTGAGCCTGGACGATTTTGACCACACGGCACAACTGGTGCAAGAATCGCTGCTAAAGTTAGGAAACTGGTAGATTAGTTATTAAGGAGATACGTGTGAAAGAGACGATCAAGAAACTGGTAGAAACCTTTGGCCCTTCTGGATACGAGAAGGACATCCGAGACTTGATTCGCCAGAAGATCGAGAAAGACAGCCTGGCAACGGGAAAAGGAGATGAGGTGCGCGTGGACGCGATGGGCAACCTCATCGTCCTCAAAAAAGGCGCGGGCGGCGGGCGTAAAGTGATGCTGGCCGCCCACATGGACGAAATCGGCGTGGTTGTGACCCACGTGGACGAGAAAGGCTTTTTGCGCTTCGGGCGCGTGGGGGGCATCTGCCCGCACACGCTGCTCGGAGGTAGAGTGCGCTTTGCCGACGGCACCGTCGGCGTCATCGGGGTGGAAAAGCTAGAGAATCACTCCAAAGTGCCCGGCCTGGACAAGCTGTTCATTGACGTGGGCGCAAAGGACAAAGCCGGTTGCCCCATGCGCGTGGGCGACGTGGCCGGCTTTATCCGCCCGTTCGTGGACATGGGTGACCGCCTGGTGGCCAAAGCCATGGACGACCGCATCGGCTGCGCGGTGCTCCTCCAGGTCCTGCGCGATTTGAAAGAGACGCCCCACGACGTGCACTTTGTCTTTACTGTGCAGAAAGAGGTCGGCCTGCGCGGCGCGACAACTTCTGGCTACGGCCTCGCGCCCGACCTGGCCCTGGCCCTGGCCGTGGACGTGACCGGCACCGGCGACACACCGGAAGCCCATACCCTGGCCGTCTCCCTGGGGAACGGCGCGGCCATCAAGGTCAAAGATGGCGGCATGTTGGCCCATCCCGGCGTCAAAAACTGGCTGATAGAGACCGCCGAGGCCAACGAGGTGCCCTATCAACTGGAGGTGCTGGAACGAGGTTCCACCGACGCCCGCGCCATCCAGACATTGCGGGCAGGCGTGCCGGCCGGCTGCGTGTCCATTCCCTGCCGCTACGTCCACACGCCGTCAGAGATGGTGGACTATAACGACGTGACCAATGCCGTCCGGCTGCTGGTGGCCGCCCTCTCGAAGCCAATTGGAATTGAATGATGGACATTGAATGATGGACTACGACGTCATCATCGTCGGCGCAGGTCCAGGTGGCGCGTCAGCGGCCTTTTTCCTGGGCCAAAGGGGACAGCGCGTGCTGGTGCTGGAACGGGCCAGGTTGCCCCGCTACAAGCCATGCGGCGGCGGTGTGCCCAAGGTGACATTCCGGCGCTTCCCGTTCTCGTTCGACCCGGTAGTGGAGGCCGAGCCAGCGGCAACAGAGCTCCACTATCCCGGCCAGTCGCCGACCAAAGTGTCCCTGGACGACCGGCCGATCGCTATGGTTCGACGGTCAGTCTTTGACGCCTACATCCTGACCCAGGCCGCCAACGCAAAGGTGGAAGTGCTGGACGACGTGGCCGTGACCGGCGTGACCGAGCACCCTGACGGCGTGGAAGTAACGGTCGCTGATGGGCGCACTTTTTTCGCGCGCTATCTGATCGGTGCCGACGGGGCCAACTCGACCGTGGCACGGGCGCTAGGGCTACGAAAGCGCCGCGCGCTGGGTAGCACCCTCGAGGCAATGATCGAACCAGACGAGGCAACACTGGCTCGCTGGGCGCAGACGTCCATGTTCCAGTACGGCGCGTGTCCCGGTGGCTACCTCTGGATCTTTCCCAAACGGGGACGGC
>CAYNKW010000002.1:0-22492 GCA_964397845.1 uncultured Anaerolineae bacterium | reverse complement strand
CAGTACGGCGCGTGTCCCGGTGGCTACCTCTGGATCTTTCCCAAACGGGGACGGCTCTCGGTGGGCATTGGGCGCTTCTGGCCGGGCAAAGCCGACCGTTCGGCTGAGCCCTTCGGCGGGGCTCAGGACAGGCGCTCACGACAAAGCCTGCGAGGCATCCTGGTGCGAGAAATGGCGAATTTCGGTGTGGATTTGACTGGCGTCCGGTTGCACGGCCATCCGCTGCCGTTCTACTGGCGGAGGGAGCTGCTGCACACCACCCGCTGCCTGTTGGTGGGCGACGCGGCAGGCCTAGCGGATCCCCTCATGGGCGAAGGCATCCGTTTCGCCGTGTACAGCGCCGAGATGGCGGCCCAGGCCATTACGCGGGACGACCTGGCCGGGTATACCCGCCGGGTGCAACGGACGATCGGCAACGATCACCTGTGGGCCAAAAAGGTCGCGTGGGTGTTGTACGGCTTTCCCCGCCTCAGTTGGCAGTGGGGCATCCGCAACCCCCGCTTGATACGGGCTCTAGTAGACGTGCTGAGAGAGCGGCGCAGCTACAGGACGTTCGCGCAAATGTTGCCGCTTTATACCTTGGAGTCGCTGGTGCGGTATCCCTTTGTTCGCCGCCACGGATAGAAAGCAAAGCCTTGCGAAGGTTTCGAACCTTCGCAAGGCTTCCCCAAAGAGAGGAGAATTAACTTGAAGGTTCAACATTATACCGATGTTCCAGCCGAAGAGGCGGAGGGCATGGCCGGGGTGACGGTCCGCTGGGTGATAAGCGAGAAGGACGGCGCGCCTCATTTCGCCATGCGCGTCTTTGAGGTGGAACCAGGACACGCCTCGCCCTTCCACACCCACTGGAACGAGCACGAGGTGTTCGTGCTGTCCGGGCGGGGCGTCGTGCGGGACGAGAGTAGCGAAGCGCCGCTGTCGCAGGGTAGTGTTGTCTTTGTGCCCGGCGACGAAAAGCATCAGTTTATCAACACCGGGCAGGACGTGCTCCGCTTTATCTGCCTCGTCCCCCACGACTGGTTGAAGGGCATCGCTAAAGACAAGTTATAAAGCAGTAAGCGCTCAGATCTCCGAGGTTTTGATCCAGGATTTGGCCATGCCGCACAAAAAAGATGGCTCATGAACCACATAACAAACACATCAATAAAACCTCGGAGGTCTTGGGCGCGAGAAGACTCACGCCTGGCCCTGGTGACGGGTGACATTGGGGCAGGCAAGACGACCGTCGCCGGACGGGCCGTGGCGTTGGCGCGGGCGCAGGGCTACGTTTGCGCAGGCATCTGGTCGCCCGCGCACGTCGTTGGTGGCTCAAAGACTGGCATAGAGGCCGTGGACCTGAGCAGTGGCGAGCATCGCCTGCTGGCCCGGATAGCAGCAGAGGGAACAGGCGAGCGCATGGGTCGCTACACTTTTGACCTGGCGGTCATCGCCTGGGCCAACAAGGTCCTGAAGCAAGCCGTCGCTGCTCAGCCCGACCTGCTGGTGGTGGACGAGATCGGCCCGCTGGAGTTGGAGCGGGGTGGCGGCCTGGCCCCGGTGCTGGAACCCCTGGCGGCGGGGCGCGTGCCGCGTGCGCTGGTAGTGGTGCGCGCCTGGCTGCTGGACGCGCTGCGGGCGCGACTGCCGGACATTCCGGCAGCGACTTTTGTTGTGGACATGGAGACGCGAGAGTCTGTGCCGGAGCGGGTGGTGAACTGGCTGGTGCGGTTGTAGCATAGAGTCGTTCTCTCAACTCAGCCAGCTCATCGCCCGCTCGACGGCCTTCTTCCAGCCCTTGTACCCCTCCTCGCGGCGCGCCTCGTCCCACAATGGCTCAAAGGTGCGATCCTCACCCCAGTTGGCTCTGAGCGCATCCAGGCCCTCCCAAAAGCCGGTGGCCAGGCCGGCGGCGTAGGCCGCGCCGAGGGCGGTGGTTTCGTTGACGGTGGGCCGCACCACAGGCACGCCCAGCACGTCGGCCTGGAGCTGCATCAAAAAGTCGTTGACCGTCGCGCCGCCGTCCACCTTGAGAGCCGTCAGTTCGACGCCCGCGTCGGCGCGCATTGCCTCCAGCACATCGAGGGTCTGGTAGCAAATGGACTCCAGCGTGGCACGGACCAGGTGGCGGCGGTCGGTGTAACGGGTGAGGCCGACGATAGCTCCCCGGGCATACATGTCCCAATAAGGCGCAAAGAGGCCCGAGAAGGCGGGCACAAAGTAGACGCCACCCGTGTCCTCCACCAAAGACGCGATCTCTTTCGTCTCGGCGGCGTTTTCGATGAGACCCAGGTTGTCGCGCAGCCACTGCACCGCCGCGCCGGTGATGGCGATGGAGCCCTCCAGCGCATAGGTGGCCTTGCCCGGCTCCAGCCCGTAAGCCACCGTCGTCAGCAGGCCGCTTTCTGAGGGCACGGCCTGGTCGCCGGTGTTGAGAAGCATGAAGCAGCCGGTGCCATAGGTGTTCTTTGCCTCGCCCGGTGCATAGCAAGCCTGGCCAAAAAGCGCCGCCTGCTGGTCGCCCAGGTCGCCGCAAACGGGGATGCGGGCCCCAAGCGGGCCATCGGTTCGGGTGAGTCCATAGAAGTTGACATCGGCGGAGGGTCGGATCTCGGGCAGCATGGTGCGGGGGATGCCCAGAATATCGAGTAGCTGGTCGTCCCAGTCCAGCGTGTGCAGGTTCATCAACATAGTACGAGAGGCATTGGTCACGTCGGTGACGTGGAGGCCACCGTCTGGGCCGCCGGTGAGCCACCAGATGAGCCAGGTGTCTATTGTGCCAAAGAGCACCTCGCCTCGTTCCGCCTTAACCCAGGCGCCCTCGACCTGATTCAGCATCCAGCGGATCTTGGGGCCGGAAAAATAGGTCGCCACCGGCAGGCCGGTCTTGATACGAAAGGCCCCCTCCAGGCCAGCGTCCTTCAGCCGCTGGCAGATGTCTGTGGTGCGGGTGCATTGCCAGACGACGGCGTTGTGCAATGGCTGACCGGTCGCCTTGTCCCAGACGACCGTCGTCTCCCGCTGGTTGGTGATGCCCAGGCCGGCGATTTCACCCGGCTCTATACCACTCTCCGCCAACACGCCCCGGATGACCTTTTGGGTCTTTGCCCAGATTTCCACCGGGTCGTGCTCCACCCAGCCAGGTTGTGGGTAAATTTGGGTGTGTTCCGCATACTGTGCGGCGATGACCTGACCAGCCCGGTCAAAGACCATGAAGCGGGTGCCGGTGGTGCCCTGGTCAACAGCGGCAACGTAACGCCGTGAAGCCGATGTGCCAGCCATCATTCACTCTCCTTTGCAAGTAGTAGATGGGGTCACTTGACGGGCAGAGTTGCTGATGATAAAATTTCACTACCGTGGAATTCGCTTATTTGTGCCATTCGTGATAAGAATCTGGGCGTTCGGCACAAGTGTCCGGTGGCAAAGATAGAATTTGCTCCCCGACAAACGGCGTAACTTTATGGCTATGGCAGTGTTGCATATAGGCAGAGACGAAAACGCCGTCTTCCCAACATTTTGTCGAAAGGACGGGCAAAGGAAGGATGCAGGTTCTTCGTTACGCCATGGCGACAGCTATCGGTTATCTGCTGGGTGCGATGCCCATTGGCTACCTCATCGGCAAGCTGCAGGGGGTGGACGTGCTCCAGCATGGCAGCGGCCGGACCGGCGGCACCAACGTGATGCGCGCCGCCGGGCCGTGGGCAGCAGCAATGACGGTGATCTGCGATGGTCTCAAGGGCTTGCTGGCCGTCGGGGTGGCTGCACTGCTGGTGGGCACGCCAGTGGCCAAAGTACTGGCCGGGCTGGCAGCGGTCATCGGCCACAACTGGTCAGTGTTCCTGGGCTGGCGAGGCGGTGCGGGGGCTGCCACCAACATGGGCGTCATCACCGGGCTTTATTACCCGGTAATGATTGCCCTGGCAGTGGTTAGCCTGGTCGCCCTGCTAGTCTCCCGCATGGCCTCGGTGGGCACGCTGAGCATGATCATCGCAGCGATGCTGATCTTTGCCGGGCTGGCAACCCTGGGCCACGTGCCGTGGGCCTACGCTATCTACGGTCTGATGGCCGGAGTGATAATAGCCATCGCCCTGCTGCCCAACATCCGCCGGATTCTGGCCGGCACGGAGCGACAGTTGGAACTCAATCACTAACCCCACCCGAGCTGCCAGGCACTACGGCACAGGGGCAAGGAAATTCAAGCCAGGCGGCATCAGAATAGATGTCGTTTTTTTGGTTTTTTCAGTTCCACCCCGCCGCAAGCTCCAGGAGCGCATCAACCAGGAGGTTGAGGGCTTGCCAGACGAGTCTGGGCCGACACAGTGTATCTTGAGCTTTCGGCCAATTCTGCTGGCCTATGCGCCAGGCGGCGTGATGATCTGCAACGGAATCGGAATAAAAGTTAGCACGAAAATGACCAGAGTGACGACGGCCAGCAACCGCTGGCCCGCCGTGAGGGGCGTAATGTCGTCCAACGGGGCAGCATGACGCTGACCAAAGAACCAGATCAGCATCGTCCACAGCCACCAACCCTGCCAGAAGAAGCCCATGATCAGCGTCAGCACAATCATGGCCTGGGTGAGCCGGCGTGCCTTGTCGCCCAGCAAGGCATAGGCAATGTGGCCGCCGTCCAGTTGCCCGGCCGGGATGAGGTTGATGGCCGTCACCAGCAGCGCGGCCCAGGCGGAGAAAACGATGGGATGCAAACACACATCTTTGCCACCGCCGGGCAGCCACTGCCCGAACATCAGCCTTTTGAGGCCCCCATAGAGCAGCGAATTCCCCTCCAACGACATACCGGTCTCTGGAATACCAACTCCGGTTTGTGGATCAAAGGGTACTACAGGTGACAGTGTAAGGCCCAGGATTAGAACCGGTATGGCAACGAAAAGTCCCGCCAATGGTCCGGCAGCCCCGATGGCCAGCAACGTCTTCCGGTTGGGTATAGGCCCCCTCATGCGGATGACAGCCCCCATAGTACCCAGCGGCGAAATCGGAAAAGGGAGCGGGATAAAATAGGGCAGCGTTGCGGGCAAGCCAAAATGACGCGCCGCCAGGTAATGGCCGAACTCGTGGGCCAGCAGGGGCCCCAGCAGAGCCACAGTAGCCGGCAGGCCCAGGTGCAGGTGCGTCAGACCGAAGAGGATGGGTTCCAACAACGTCTCCGCTTCGGTGTTCAGCAACGCCGCGCCCAGCGACGCCGCGCTGGTGAAAAGCACCGACAGCACCGTGACTGCGAAAAGCACAACGTTCACCCACCGCTTCGACTGAGTCGGGCGCACCACACCTGGCATAGCATAGATCACATCCCGGCCGTCCTCACGGCGCAGGAACGCTATGTGCTCCAAAGCTTCAAAGCGGGGGGCGATGATCTTGTGAGCCTCTGCCGCCGCCAGTATGAGCTGCCCACGCAGGCACACTACCTGGCCTGCACGTTGTCTTTGCCCCAGGCTTGCTCCACAGGTAACGTCCTCAATGACGAAAATGGCTTCAACAGCCTCTCTCAGTTGTGTCACGAGAGCGTTCTGACTATCCTGAATGGTATCTTGTCTCTGTCCAGCGTTCATAGTTATGACAGCCATCCTATCTGTGGTACAGTTGGTTGGCCAACCGCATTATACACGATGCCTCCGGCTGGCACAAATCGCAAATCACAGCCCTGCCAGACGGGCGATGAACTCGCAGGCGCGTTGCCAAACCTCCTCCCGATCGTGGTCCACCGGCAGCGAATGAGTGCTGTTGGCGAAGCGGAGAATCGCCTTGTCGGTCGAGGCCGTGCGGTTATAGATCTCTTGCGCACAATCGGCTGGAACTGCCCCGTCAAGGTCGCCCTGCATGATGAGCAGCGGCACTTCCACCTGGGGCAACTCCTGGCGTGTCTGGCGCATGAAACGCAGCAGCTCATCCACGCAGCGGAGGGGGACGCGATCGTACCCCCAAAACCACTTCTTCACAGCCGGGTCGGGCGATTCTGGCTCGTCCATGGGAAAATAACGGACGAAAAGCTTGGCCAAAGGCACCAAGGCCAGTCTCCAATCCGACAGGTACAGAGGTGCGGCCAGGACAATGGCGCCATCCATCGAAAAGCGAGAGACAAGGTGCAGGGTGATGACGCCTCCCAGCGAGTAGCCGACGACGTAGACCTGTTCCCGTTCGGCGCGCAGCCGCTCCAGCCCTTCCTGTGCCGAAGCGACCCAGTCGCGCCAGCCGGTCTTGGCCATTTCTTCCGGCGTTATGCCATGGCCGGCCAACCGCACGCCCAACACGGTGAGCCCTCGCTGAGCCAGATACTCCCCCATAGGGTACATCTCTACCGGACTGCCGGTGAAGCCATGAATCAACAACACACCGATTTCGTTGCCCTCGAAGTAAAACGGCTTGGGTTCTACTGTCGCCATCTTTTTCCCCCCTCACCAGCCCCTGAAACTCACGGTTCGATCCAGAACGAAGCCAGCCCAGCCACGGCCAGCGTCTGATCGGTGTAGACACCCACCCGCAGGTTGACTTGCAGCCAGACGTTCTCCTTGATGACTCCAGCCCAAACGATCGAGTCGCCTGCTCTACGATAAGGGTAGTCACCGGTGCCTCCCAGTTCAGCCCCTTCGCCTGTCCTGCCCTTGTAAGTCAACAGCGTGCCGGGGATGGCTTCACCCCTCTTCACAGTGTAAGCCACCGGCGCGTTGCCGAACATCAGAGCCGCCCTCTCTGGCGGCGTAGCCGCCTGGACGCTGGCGCCTGTGACCTTCACTTTGGCCGTACCACCCACGTGGAGCGTGGACTCGTCGAACCACAGTACACGCAGGCCCAGGTCCAGCGACACTCCTTCGCGCACCTGTCCCTCCCAGGACAGAGAATCTGCCTTTTGCTTCAACGCCCGTTGCCCCTTGATGTACACCTCGGCCATGCCATCGGTGATGCCTCTGTATTGCAAGTCGGTGCCCGGCAAAAAGTTGCCCGCCGTGACACCGGTCGTAAACGGGGCCTCATAAGTGAGCTCTCCTGGCGACGATTTGCCACCGCAGGCCCCGGTCGCCAGCAACACAAGCGCCAGCGTGATGGCCAATAAGCCAGGTCTTTTGAACACTAGCTCCTCCTTTCCATCCATGCGCGCGGGCAAGCTATTTCTGTTTGCCCTCGCGCACCATGCCAACCGCAAGATAACGATCGAAGAAGCCAATAACGCGCTCCAAATACTCGTCTGGTCGCAGCTCGTCCACCTTGCGATGATCGGCCTCGGTCACAACCCACAGTTCCTTCGGCTCCCCGGCAGCGGCAAAGAGCGCCCTCACCGCGGCAGTGGAAACGTAAGGATCGCGGCCCCCGTGAATCAACAGCAACGCCCGCGGAGCCAGTCTGGACACCCAATGGACGGCGTCTGCGTTTGAAAGGTTGCAGCCCATCTGCCGCCCGACCAGCCAAAGGGTGAGCCAGGCCACCGGGACAGCCAGAAAGCCGGGCAACCCTCGCTCCCTGAAGCCGGCAGAGATGGCTTCCAGTATCGTCGTTGGCCCGCCGTCGGAAACGACGGCCACAATGGCCTCCGTCTGAGGAGCGGTGCAGATGGCCACGCGCCCGCCCATAGAGAAGCCCAGCACGCCTACTCGCTCGACCCCGCGCTGCCGGAGCCAGTCCACCGCGCCCAACAGGTCCTGCTGCTCCAGGAAGCCCATGCTGACCAGATGCCCATCGCTGCGACCATGCGCTCGGAAATCGAACATGAGGGCATCGTAGCCCCTGTTGTGAAAAGCAGGCACGTACTTGAGGTCGGGGTCCATGCTGCCAGCGTGGCCGTGGCAAAGGATCACCGTGCCGTGCGGCGAGACCGCCGGAATAAACCAGCCACGCAGGGTCAACCCATCCCGGCTGGGAAAGGCGATGTCTTTGTAATCCAGGCTATGGTCAGCAGGGGAGGCTGGCACGTCGGGCGCGCGCCGTCGGGTGAAAACGCACGCGCCGTAGAGCGCAAGGCCGCCAATGATGCCTCCCACCAGCGCCAGGAATCCCACCAGTACCAGAAGAACATCCACCATATCTTCTTGTCCCCACCACGCAATTTCAATTATCTCAACTGCTTACCCACCGGAGCAGCATAGCCGACACGACGATATAGACCACGCTGAGCAACCCCAACGTACCCGGTAGCAATTATACTCTACCTCTTGGCTTATGACAAACAGGAGTTATTTGAACCGGCCAAGTGGGCGAATTAGGTTTTGTTGTCTTCAAAGTAGTAGTCTGTAGTAGTAGGCTCTGTGGAAATGGGGAGAAGACGAGGGAGATTGGCTCGTTTCTACAAGGTGTGGGGGATATGAGGGAGGGTAAATACCAGGGGTGTGCGTCTGTCGAAACCCGGGATGAGGAGGGTGTGTGGATAATGTTTGCATGAGCTGAAAATCGCTGGATGGCCGGCTGGTACAAGGTGTAGTGGCTTTAACCTGCATCATACCCGATTATTGTCTTTACCTCTGCGCAGTAAGCTCAAAGTTATCCCCGATCCGCGCCGGTTATCCACAGTTATTCGTCGGTTGTCCACAGGTTGGGGGGAGATCCACCGCGATGTGAAGAAAGGGAAGGTCTCGAAAAACCTTCACCCTCGTTTTCTCGTTTCTGTTACCAAAGCTCATCCAGATCGCTTCCCGTTGCCATACAGCCGTTCGCGAATGGTCATCACGTCGCTGCGCAATTGAGGGTCTTCTTCTATCAAAGCGGCAATCTTCTCATAACCGTACAACACAGTGGTGTGGTCTCGATCCCCCAATGAAAGGCCAATCTGTGGCAGCGAAGCTTTTGTCTCCTCCCTGGACAGGTACATGCACACCTGACGGGGCCGAACCACTCTCCTTTTTCGGCTTCGTCCTGTGATATCATCGAGTTCTACGGCGTAGAACTCGGCCACTTGTTCAACGACATACTGAGGTGTAAAGTCCCCTTTGCGAGGCCTATAGTCTTCCAGCACGGCCTGGGCCATGTCGCGGGTCAGAGGCATTTGCATCAGCACGGCATGTGCCACGACTCGGTTCAGTGCGCCTTCCAATTCCCGGACGTTGTTTTGCACTTGTTGCGCTATCAAGGTCAACACCTCGTTCGGCGTGGGCACTGGTTGCGATTCGGCTTTGAAGCGCAAGATGGCGATGCGGGTTTCCAACGGCGGTGGTTGAATGTCGGCGATGAGGCCGCCTTCAAAGCGAGAGCGCAGGCGGTCTTCCAGGGTGAGGATCGATTTGGGGGCACGGTCGCTGGTAATGACGATCTGCCGACCATAAGCATACAGCGTGTTGAACGTGTGGAAGAATTCCTCTTGGGTACTTTCCTTGCCAGCGATGAACTGGATGTCGTCAATGAGCAACACGTCCAACGAGCGGTACCGCTCGCGAAACTCCACAGTGGTTTGAGTGCGGATGGAGTTGATCAGGTCGTTCGTAAAGTCCTCCGAAGAGACGTAGCGCACGTTTAACCCCTGGCGGTGACTGTGGTTGCCGACGGCGTGGAGCAGGTGAGTCTTGCCCAGCCCAACGCCGCCGTAGATGAAAAGAGGGTTGTAGGCCGTAGCCGGATTGTCGGCCACGGCGCGGGAGGCCGCGTAGGCCAGTTGGTTGCCTGAGCCGACGACGAACTGGTCAAAGGTGTGGCGCGGATTCAGCGTTTCCCGGGGTTTGTCCTGCCGGGCTGCGCGTTTCCAAAGGGGGCCCGGATTCGCTGTCTCCTCCAGCGGTGACCAGACAACAAAGGACACACCCACCGAGCGTCCCATGACCTTGGTCAGGGTTCGCTTTATCGTCGAGAGCAGGCGGTTTTCTAGCCAGTCTTTGGCGAAAGCGCTATGCACGCCAATGATAAACTCGCCGTCCTCATAAGAGAGGACACGAGAGTCCTTGACCCAAGTCTCAAAAGTCGCCCGGGTGATCTGCATTTGCAGCTCACCCAACGCTGTTTGCCACACTTGCTTTGCTTTCGTCTTCTTCATGGGTTCGCTCCAAGTAATCCTTGAGGCAAGGGGAAATCAAGCCCGCTCTCCGGTAGTGTGACGAAACCTGCCGGTGTCAGATAGTTCTTTGAGTAATCAAACGACTGGTACAGTTCGCGAAATGATGTGAGGATACGATTAGCCGAGTGTTTAGCTGAGGGGGATAAGGTACCAAGGGGGGAGGAGCTGCACTACTAGTGAGGAATTATTCACCGGCCTGGTTCCGCCGGATGCCGCTCCTAGCGGGGGACAAGAGGCTCGAACCGCAAAGATCCTGTCGCGACCATCCCCCTTTGCCCATCTCTTCAGCCTCGGTATCATTTTACCAGATGTTGTGCTGTTTGACAAGAGTTGTGATCGGCCGTCGCTCCCGAATGGTTTCTACTGGCGCTGAACCCCCAAATTCTAGTGGTTCTTATCCCTTCCACATCCTGTATCTAGGAGATGTTATGAAAACCTTAAAGATTTCAAGGCGCGAAATTATTAAGCTATGTTATGGCGATTGCAATTGTCCTCTGATGGACCTTGTGGTATACTATAGCCGCTTGACAGTGATGGAACTTGATCGCTGGCGAGGGGAAGGGCTGAATGTGAGGGGGAGGAACTGTAGATCATATCGTGCCAATCACCGAAGTAGATTTGGCCTCGTTCTGATAGGGAGTCACGACAATGCAACTGAAGCGCCATGACCTGCTGCCCTCATTTTGCCTTTTCGCTTTGCTTAGCCTTCTGGTCTTGACCTTTCTTGCCCTCACTCCGCGGTCAGTAGAAGTGAGGGTTTACGATGTTCACACGGGCGCTCCCTTGCCTCACGCTGTGGTCGAGAACCTGACCCCTGCCCGGCGGCAGTACACGCTGGCTGGCTGGTTGTTCCTGAGCGTCAAGCGACGACTGTTGGTGAGCGTCACCGCTGCCGGTTACCTGCCTGCCAAAGCCTCCTGGTATGTCTCCCATCCCTGGATCTTCCGGGAACGACTGGACGTTCCTCTTTCTCCCACGCAATTGACCGGAATCGTGCGCCATGCCGAGACGAAACTGCCCTTGCCGGGTGCTGAGGTGAAGATCGGCACAGCAAAGCTGATGGCCGATGCCTCTGGCATGTTTTATCTCTCCCCCCTGGCGGGCGACATGACAGCGAGTGTGCAACTTGATGGCTACGAACCCTGGCAGGGAGAGGTACTCTGGGAAAGCCATCTCCTCCGGGGTGAGCTTTTGACGGTTGGCCTGTGGCCTAACCTCGTTGAGGGGCAGGTGTGCGATCAAGAGACTGGGAAGCCGTTGCCAGGAGCAACGGTGACGGCGGCTGGCCAGCAATGGGTCACAGACCGAATGGGGTGCTTTCGCCTGCGCGGGTTGCGGCTGGGAGACACCATCACCGCCGAACGAGAAGGCTTCTGGCCTGCCGAGGTGACGTACACTGGCCAGCCTGTGGACGTCGTCTTGAGATCCGACCTCGTCGAGGGACAAGTGCGCTGGCAAGAGACCGGCGAGCCATTGCCGGGGGCGACGGTGATGGCGGCTGGGCAGCAATGGGTCACAGATCAGAGGGGGTGCTTTAACCTGCGCCGCTTGTGGCCAGGGGATATCATCACTGTCGAGCGAGAGGGTTTCTGGGCCGCTGAGGTAACGTATGTTGGACAGCTATTAGGCATCGCTTTGCAGGATCGGCGGGCTCAGGTGGTAGTGCAATCGGCATTGGGAAGCGTGGAGCTGTCTGGCCTGGAGGTGACGCGAAATGGACAGCGCCTCGAGGCCGTATCTTCCAGTGTCTTTGAGCTACGGGCCTCTACAGCAGGAGAGTTGCTGGAGGCCGCGGCCAGGGGTCATTGGCCGGTGCAGATACGCCTGGGCACGTCAGGCAGTCGGAACGTGGGAGAGGTGGAAGAGATAGAGATGGTGCTTCAGCCTCGCGTACTGACGGTGACGGTGCGCGACGATTACACCGGCTGGCCATTGCCGGGTGCTCTGGTCAGCAGTTCCCTGGCCCGGCCGGCGGATATCCGGGGGCAGGTGGTGCTGGCACCGGCGGTGCCCGGTATGGCGATCTCTATCGAGCATCCTGGTTATGTCAGTCGAACCCTCCAGTGCGATGGCCAGGCATTGGAGTTGGAGGTGCATCTTGTGCCTCACACGATCCAAGGTGTTGTGGTAGACGCCAGCACGGGAAGGCCGGTGTCCGGCGCGGTCCTTGGCCGGGGCGGACAGACATTGCTGCGAACTGCTCCCGATGGCAGCTTTCGCCTAGAGGGCCTGACGGAGCAGCCAGTCTTTACGGTGCGCGTACCGGGCTACCGTCCAGCGCAGGTAGGCATCGGTGACTGCGCTTCACCAGTCGTGCCTCGTCCTTGCGCCGAAGGCGCTGCTAGCGGCAGCCCATGCTGGGAGGTCCGCCTCGCGCCCTTTGAAGTGCGGGGGGTCTATATTCCGTTTGGCCTGTTGTATTCACGCCAGCGCACGTTGGCTGTGCTGGACATGACGGCCAACACGGAATTGAACGCCGTCGTAGTGGACGTGAAGGGGGACCGGGGATGGTTGGCCTATGCCAGCGATCTGCCCCTGGCGACGGAACTCGGCGTCTCTGCCTCCGGAGTGATGGACCTCGGCGAGTTTTTGGACATCTGTCGCCAGCGGGGCATCTACACCATCGCGCGTCTGGTCGTGTTCAAAGACAATCCGCTGGCTTACGGCAAGCCAGAGTTGGCGGTCAAGCAAGCTGATGGCACCGTCTGGCTGGATCGGGAGAAGCTGGGATGGGCCAATCCCTTTCGCGAGGAGGTGTGGGATTATAACATTGGCATCGCCCAGGAAGTAGCCCAGTTGGGCTTTGATGAGGTGCAACTGGACTATGTGCGCTTTCCCTCCGACGGCGATCTGGACAAGATCGCCTACGAAGAGGAGGATACGCCGGAAACAAAGACGACGGCCATTCGGACGTTTATGGCCCGGATGCGAGAGTCACTGGCGCCGTATGACGTGTTTCTCTCGGTGGATGTCTTTGGCTTGACCCTGGTGGTGGACCCGCGGACCGGCATGGGGATCGGGCAGCGAGTAATAGACATCGCTCCCTATGTGGATTACCTGTGTCCCATGGTGTATCCCTCCACATTCATCCCTGGCAACCTGGGTATGGCAAACCCGGCGCTGCATCCCTATGAGGTGGTGGAGGAGAGTCTGCGTCGGGGCATGGCCCTCACTTCCACTCTCATACGTCCCTGGTTGCAGGCGTACTCTCTCTATGGCGTGAAGTATGGGCTGGAGCAGCAGAGGGCACAGCGCCGGGCGGCTGAGATAGTGGGTGCCAGCGGTTGGACCTTCTGGAACGCTGGCGGACGTTACGATGAGCGTTTGTTTCGCCGGCGCGCCGTCGCCGAGGCGGAACGTTTAGACGATGGGGGGAAATTGGTTGAATAGATTTGCGCAACGATTTTCATAAGCGTCGCAGCTCCGCTTGCTTTTGGGCACATAATCGTGTAAAATATAATATGAAAGGGTGTGTCCACATACACAGGGATGAGGTATGGCACAAAGGAGGAACCGCCATGGAGATCATCAAAGTTGCAGCAAAATCACGTTCTACGGCGGTGGCGGGCGCTATCGCGGGGGTTATTCGAGAGGGAAAGCGGGCTGAGGCACAGGCGATAGGGGCGGGAGCGGTCAATCAAGCGATCAAGGCAGTGGCTATCGCGCGGGGCTACCTGGCGCTGGATGGCATTGACGTGATCTGCATCCCGGCATTCACAGAAGTGGACATCGAGGGCCAGGAAAGGACGGCCATCAAGCTCATTGTGGAGCCACGATGACCGGCCCTGGAGAGCATTTTGGTTGAGATAAGCCCCAGATACGCCATCGAAAAGTGAAAAGAGCGGAACGATCCCCGGCGGGAAACGGGTCACGTTTTGCTGTCCGGGGAAATTTGTTTCAGGGGCTTACCCCACCACCTACTCCCATCAGAACTCCCAGACGAATCTTGATCAGTGCGTAGAGGGTGTCGTTCCCTTGGGCATGGGCCAGGTCGGCGGCTTGGTGCAGGGCGTCTACGGCCTCTGGGAGCTGGTCCTGAGCCTCGTAGGCGCCAGCCAGGACAAGATATCCCAACGCGGATTCCGGATTCAGGGCCAAAGCTGCTTCGCCGTCGGCCCGGGCAGAGGCCCACTGACCCAACTCGAGATAGAGCATCCCTCGCTCTAAAAAAAAGTCCTCTTGGCTGCCCAGCAGAGCGTGGGCGCGCGCGTAGGCTTGCGTCGCGTCGATGTCCCGCTCCAAGGCCTCGTATAGCACCCCCAGGCGCAGGAACACCTCCGCGTCATCGGGCGCCAGTTCGCGCAACGCCTCGTACTCGGTCAGGGCTTCTTCCAGTTGGCCTTCCTCAATAGCCCGCTCAGCGCGCTCGGTGAGCAGGAAGGTCTGTCTGGTGAGTGGGTCGGGGGCTAGAAAGCGCCGGTAGAGCAAGCCAGCGATGGACAGGATCAGCAGCGCCACTATCCCGCCGACGGCCATCCGTTTGAACGCTTGCTGCCGTTGGCGGCGCACCTCCTCGTCCAGAAACCACCACCAGCGATCTGGCGTGGGCTTGGTGGTCTCCCGAAGCTGCGCCAGCCGTCCGGCTGTCTGAATCTCTCTGACCAGCAGGGCGGCGTGGGAGTAAAGTTGCTGCTCAATGGTTTCCCAACGCGCTCGCTCGGCGCGAAGGTCTATTCCTTTTGCTTCCAACTCGCCAAACAGCGATTGCGCCTCATCCATCAACTGCAAGAAACTCGTCGCCTCTGTCCCGGTGCCTTTCAGGGTGACAACTTTTAGCTCACATTGTCGAAGCACCTCGCGGAGATCATCGGCTGGCGTCAGCTTTTCTCGTGTCAAGCCTTGAGCAGTCATAAATTCTACCCAACCACCCACGTCACGTAGTAATAAACCGCCACGGCTGAGAAGAGCAGGCTGTCCAGCCGATCCAGCATCCCACCATGACCGGGGATGAGGCTGCCAGAGTCCTTGACGTTCACCTGGCGTTTCATCATAGAGATGGCAAAATCGCCGAAAGGGGTGATGATGGGGATGAGCGCGCCGACCGCCGCGCCGTGTCCCACCGGCAAGCCGGCCAGCCAGGCGACCAGCATCGTGCCCAACACGCCCGTGACAAAGCCGCCTATGGAACCTTCCCAGGTTTTCTTGGGACTGATCCGTGGCCAGAGCTTGTGCCGGCCTATGGCGAGTCCGACAAAGTACGCGCCGGTGTCCGAGATCCAGGTGGCCAGGAAGGCGACGATCGTCCACTCCAGGCCAGCGGGTCGGGCGCGCAGCAGAAGAAAGTGGCCCAGAAACCAGCCGAGGTACAGACCGCCCATCACCGTCAAGGCCCAACTGGCTGTGGGGGCAGCGTCGTCTTTTTGAAACAGATGCCACACAAAAGCCAGGATGATGAGCAGGACGATGGATGGGCGGGCAATGTCCCACCGCGGGTTGTAGGCGTCGAGCAGCAGGAACAGGAGCAAGGATGACCCAATGACCGGCACTGGCTGGAATCCGCCCTGGCGCATCATTTGATAGAACTCTCGACCAGCCAGCGTTCCTGCTACAGCCAGGGCTCCCAGGAACCACCAGTTGCCGGCATAGACGACCCAGGCGACGACGGGGATCAGGGCGATGGCGCTGAAGACGCGATGACTAAGCACAACAAGTTTTCTCCTCGGAATGGCGTTGGTGAGCTATGGGGTCTGGCTAGGTGCCCTTTTTCAATGCGCCAAAGCGCCGCCCCCGTCTGGCATAGCTTTGAAGAGCTTCGAACAGTTCGTCTTTGCCAAAGCCAGGCCAGTAGGTGGGGGTGACGTAATACTCGGCATAAGCGCCCTGCCAGATCATGAAATTGCTGGTGCGGAACTCGCCACTGGTGCGGATGATGAGGTCTGGATCAGGCAAGCCAGCGGTGTAGAGGTAATGGCTGATGAGCTCTTCAGTCACATCCTCGGGGGGCACGCCGTCTTGAATGATGCGCCGCACGGCGTGGGCGATCTCGTCCCGGCCGCCATAGTCAAAGGCGATGTTAAGGGTGATTTGGGTATTGTCTTTGGTCAATTCGATGGCCTCCTGCACCCGCTTCTGCAGCCGTTTGGGCAGGCGGTCCAGCCGGCCAATGTGATTAAGCCGGACGCCTTCCCGGTGAAGCTCGTCTAACTGGCGGTCAATCGTCTCACCAAGAAGCCGAATCAATCCTTGCACCTCGGCTCGCGGCCGGCGCCAGTTCTCGGTGGAGAAGGCCCAGATGGTCAGCATCGACACGCCAAATTCACTGCAGCCTTCCAACACCGGCCGGATGTTATCCACCCCGGCGCGGTGCCCAGCCAGGCGGGGCAGCCTGCGCGCTTTGGCCCAGCGACCATTGCCGTCCATGATGATCCCCAGGTGCGTCGGGACCTTCTCTAAAGGTTTTCGCTGGGTATCCATCGTCCTTCAATCTTCCCTTCTTTGCGTCTCGCCGCAACAAGACACGGAAAGGGGCGAATATCGCCCTGACCGTTGACGATATTCTGCCCCTTCAGAAGCAGAGTGGCCTTTTCCATAGGCTATCTCGCGCTGGTTGGCTGGTCAGTGTTGGCCGTTTGGCGCATAGGCTTGCCTCTGCCATCCGTCCGAGCGCTACACTTCCATGATCTCTTTTTCTTTTCGCTTGGCCAACTCGTCCATTTTGGCCGCGAGATCGTTGGTCAGCTCTTGAACCTTCTCACGTCCTCTGTGGAATTCGTCCTCGGTGATCAGTTTCTCTTTCTCAAACTGTCGCAGGTCCTCGATGGCATCACGACGGATGTTGCGGAGGGCGACTTTCCCTTCTTCCACGCGGCGTTGAACCACTTTGACCAGTTCTCGGCGGCGATCTTCGGTCAGTCGCGGGATGGTCAGCCGGATTAACCTCCCATCGTTCTGGGGCGTCAATCCCAACTCCGATTTGAGGATCGCTTTCTCAATAGCCGGGAGAGCGGTAGCGTCCCAGGGCCGGATGGCGATCAGCCGGGGCTCCGGCACAGAGATGGACGCCAACTGATTGAGAGGGGTCATGGTGTCATAATATTCGACTTGCAGCCGCTCCACCAGCGCCGGAGAAGCCCGTCCGGTGCGGATCGTCAGCAGGTCGCTCTGCAAAACATCCACGGTTGTGCTCATGCGCTCATTGAGCTCTTTGAGCAGATCTTTGATCATGATGTACCCCCCATCTATTGGGTAGTCGGTTGGTCGCTGTCCCTTGTCCTGCTAACGAGAAACGATGGTCCCCGTCGGCTCGCCCAGGATAGTCTGTTTGATGCTGTCAGGGGCCCACAGGTCCACGACGATGATCGGCAGGTCGTTGTCCATGCACAAGGAGATGGCTGTAGAGTCCATGATGCCCACCTGCAGGTTTAGCGCCTCAATGTAGGTGAGATGATCGAAGCGTTTGGCCTCGGGGTTGACCTGCGGGTCTTCGGAGTAGACAGCATCCACTTTGGTGGCCTTGATGACCACGTCGGCGTTGATTTCCATCGCCCGCAGGGCGGCAGCCGTGTCGGTGGTAAAGTAGGGATTGCCGGTGCCCGCGCCGAGAATGACCACCCGTCCCTTCTCCAGGTGCCGGATGGCCCGCAGCCGGATGTAAGGTTCGGCGATGGTTCTCATTTCGATGGCGGTCTGGACGCGGGTGACGATACCGATCCGTTCCAGGGCATCCTGCAAGACCAGGGAGTTCATCACCGTGGCCAACATGCCCATGTGATCGGCCGTGGCCTGCTCCATGCCGTGAGCCAGACCGTCCTTGCCTCGCCACAGGTTGCCCGCCCCCAGGACGATCGCGACTTCAACGTCGTGGTCTTGTACCTGCTTGATAATGGCCGCCAGGCTCTCCGCGCGATGTGGGTCGATGCCATAGCCCTCCGGCCCGGCGAGGGCTTCCCCACCCAGCTTTAAGAGGATGCGACGATATTTTGCTTCCGGCATGATCTTGCCCCCTGGCTCGTTGTCTATTTTATTCGCCTATCTCGTAGCGCACAAAGCGGCGAAGGACGATATTCTCGCCTGTCCTGGCGATGGCATTTTTGATCAAGTCGTCTACCGTCAGGTCTTCGTCCTTGATAAAAGGTTGCTCCAGGAGACAGTCCCCCTGGTAGAGCTTTTCCAACTTCCCTTCGATGATGCGATCGAGGATGTGTTCGGGCTTGTTCTGGTTAGCCATTTGGGCGCGATAGATTTGCTTTTCCGTTTCTATCACTTCTGGCGGGACGTTTTCGCGGGTGAGGTATTGCGGTTGGGTAGCCGCCACCTGCATGGCCAGGTCATGGGCCAAGGCCTGGAACTCTTTTGTTCGGGCGACGAAATCGGTTTCGCAGTTTAGCTCGACCATGGCGGCTATGCGACTTCCGTGGTGCACATAGACGCCGATGACGCCGTCGCTGGCAGCGCGATCGGCTCGCTTGGCCGCTGCTGCGAGGCCCTTCTCTCGCAAGTATTCCACCGCCTTGTCAAGGTCACCGTTGCTGGCTTCCAGCGCCTTTTTGCAATTCAGCACGCCAGCTCCCGTGGCCTGGCGCAATTCTTTTACCATTTCACTTGTGATATCCAACGAAATCTCCCCCTAGACTCTGTGATTGGTGATTTGTGTTTTGTGATTGTACTTTCCGGGATTACTCTTCCTGGTTGATGACTACGGTCTCAACGTCTTCTGTGGTCTCAGGTGCTTCTGCCGTCCTGTCCGCCTCATCTGCCTCATCGTCCACCATAGCGGCGCGAATCTTGGCCAGTGTGGACTCGCCAAGGTAGCGCTCGTCTTCGTCCTCAAAGTGTTCTTCTTCCCCGATCTCTTGCGATTCCGCCGCCTTGCGCAGCGCAATACCTTCCAGCACCGCCTCGGCCATCTTGGTGGTGATGAGCTTGATGGCCCGGATGGCGTCGTCATTGGCCGGGATGATGTAATCAATGGGGTCGGGGTCGCAGTTGGTGTCTACCATGGCGATGACGGGAATGTGTAGTTTGTTCGCTTCGCTGACGGCGATGTATTCGCGGCGCACGTCGGTGACGAAGATAAGACCTGGAAGCTCGTACATCTCTTTGATGCCGCCCAGCCGATATTCCAACTTGGCGATTTCCCGGTTCAGTTTGAGGGCTTCTTTCTTGAGCAGCAAATCGAACTCGCCCTGGTCTCGCCGTTCTTCCAGGCCCTTCAAGTAGTCAATGCGCTGGTGGATGGTGCGCCAATTGGTGAGCGTGCCGCCAAGCCAGCGATTGTTTACGTAAGGCATGCCGCAACGCTGCGCTTGCTCGGCGGTGGATTCTTGAGCCTGTCGTTTGGTGCCGACAAAGAGAAGGGTTCCTCCTTCGGCGACTATGTCACGTACCAGGCTGTAAGCCTTCTCCAATGCGACGATGGTCTGTTGCAGGTCGATGATGTGAATGCCGTTTCGCTCGGTAAAGATATAGGACTTCATCTTTGGATTCCAACGTCGCCTCCGGTGTCCAAAGTGAACGCCCGTCTCCAGGAGCGCTTTCATGGTTACGATAGCCACGCTTTTTACCTCCTTCTTTCCGTTCTGTAGCGTCCGCCTCCTTTGTCTCTGCCGGGGAACCGGCTCGCGGTGGCAACCAGCGAACCAGCACGGCCCCAATGATCGGGAGGCGTGTTTGCTTGGGCAACTTACCCGAACGCCAAGTATAGCATAGAGTTGACAATCGAGCAAACGGCCTCAACCCGCACCAGGGCTTTCCACCATTGCCGGCTTACTTTGGGAAAGCCATGGACCTGTATGGCCAACGCTCCACTTGCTGATGGTTGGCTTTTGGGGTACAATACGGGCAGTCAACGCAGGGTCGTTTTGTCGGTTCCGTCATCACATCTGTAAGGAGCCTGTCATGAGTACTGAGAAAGCCTACGAACATCTCAAAGAACGGATCGTTTCGCTCGAGTTGGATCCAGGGGTGCCGGTGGATGAGATTTCCCTGGCCCGGCGGGTGGGCCTGGCACCAGGGCCGGTGAATGAAGCGGTGGAACGCCTGATTGACGAGGGCTGGCTGGAACGAACGGACAGGGGCGTCAAAATGACAGAGGAGAGCCTGGCCAACGTTCTGGATCAAGTGTTCGAAGTGCGTTCTGTGCTGGAAGGGCTCAGCGCGCGCCTGGCTGCCGAGCGGGCCACCGAAGAGCAATTGGCACGCCTGGAGGCCATGATGCCCCAGTTCGAAGAGATAGCCCGTAAGGCCGACAATCAATCCTGGGTTCAGTTGGATCAGCGGTTCCACGAGGCGATCTATGACGCGGCTGGCAATCTCTTCCTGGAAAATGCGCTCAAGGAGCTTTACACCCTGGATCTGCGCATCTGGTACCTCATCCTCAACCGAATGACCGATCTGCCCCGCGTCGTGGAGAGTCACCGGGCTATCGTCAACGCCCTGAAGGCGCGAGATGCCCGCGCCGCCGAGCGTGCCCTGACCAGACACATCCAGGAGTCACAAGATATCGTGATGCCTAACATGTAGTAGTGAGTGCCTTTTGTGGTTATTCTGGGGGCCTCTTGGGCTGCTGGCTTCGGTTGAATCTTCGATTCTCTCTCAGATGGGGGCGAGGTCAAGTCCTAGCTCATCATCTGGCGGATGCTCTGGGCCAGGATCTCAACGCCTTGCTCGATCTCGTCTGGTGGCACAAAGCTGAAGGCCAGGCGCAGGTTACGTTCGCCACCGCCGGTGGTAAAGAAATCGCTGCCCGGCACAAAGAGCACCCCGTGCTGGCGGGCAGCCTCTCGCAGGAGGCTGATGCTCATCCCTTTCGGCAGGGTCAGCCAGACAAAGAACCCGCCGCGAGGGTGCGTCCAGGTCACACCAGGAGGCATGTAACGTTTCAGCGCGGCCAGAGTGACATCGCGCCGGTGGCGATAGACCTGCCGCAATTGGACAACGTGCGGTTCCAGGTAGCCAGCACGGCAGTATTGGGCCACGATGTGGGCCACGAGGGGATTGGCCCCGCCGCCCATCTGCATCGCCCCGCAGTTGGTGCATCGCTGGATGTGCTCCGGCGCGGCGATGAGCCAGCCCAGGCGCAATCCTGCCGCCATGATCTTGGAAAAGCTGCCGATGCGCAGCACTCTCTGGCCCTCCGCCAGCGCGTAAAAGCTCGGCGGCACCTCTCCCTCGAAGGCGAGGTCACGGTACACGTCATCCTCCACGATCAGAAAGCCGTGCTCGCGGGCCAGCTTCAGGATCGCCTTCCGTCGTGCCCTCGTTAGCGTCACCCCCGATGGGTTCTGAAAGTTAGGGATGGTGTACAGCAGTTGGGGCGGCTTGCCCTCGCGCTGGAGCGCCGCCAGTTGCGCAGCCAGCACTTCGATGATGAGACCATCGCTGTCCATCTGCACCGGGCGCAGGTCGGCGCCGTGATCGCGAAATACGTGGAGCGCGTCGTGGTAGGTGGGCGCTTCGACCAGCACGACGCCGTCGTGTCCGGCGTACAGACGGGCGATCATGTCCACGGCGTGTGTCGAGCCAGCGACGCTCATCAGGTTGTCGCGGCTCAGGCTCAACCCTTCCTCACGGTTCAGTTTGGCCACGAGGTAGTCTATCAGCGCTGGTGTACCTTGCTCCGGCCCGTATTGCAATGCCAGGCGTGCCTGTGGGCCGCGCAACACTGCCTCGGCGGCGGCGCGCAGATCGTCCGCCGGCAGCGTTGTTGCATCCGGGTGACCAAAGACCAACGAGATGGTGCCGGGCAAGACGCCCTGGGGAAGCTCCTGAACGGACATGTTGGACCTCCAATAGCGAATTGCGAGTTGCGCAGTGACGAACGACAGCAGGTGATCTCAAACAAGTGTGGTGTGGAAGTTGTGGTCGTTGTTTGTCCTTTCACCGATGCTGCCCACATGACGCGCCTCTCTCTCAAGTCAACGCCCTCTCACTAATTGGATTAACGTCACCTCTGGCCGGCAGTTGAGCCGCATCGCCGGCTGAACGAGACCGACGCCCCGGCTGGTGTAGAGCCACATATCGCCCACGCGGCGCAAGCCATAGGGGTACTTGCGGCCCCACCTGGGCAAGATTGGCGAGCCGAACAGCGGCAGCCGTACCTGCCCGCCGTGACTGTGCCCCGAAAGCTGCAAGGCCACTCCGCGACCGGTCACCTGGTCGGCGTAGTCCGGCTCGTGAGCCAGGAGGACGGTCACTGACTCAGGTGGGATGCCTGCCAAGGCGCACTTCACATCGGCGTAACGTTCCCACACGTCGTCCACACCGGCCAGCCAGAGGTCGGCATCGACCACCGGGATGCGCACGTTGGCGTTGCGCAGTACTGGCAGGCCAACTGCCTCCAGCCCGGCTTGCACCACCAGGGCATCCGTCCAGTGGTCGTGGTTGCCCAGGATGGCGTACACGCCGTGGGGCGCGGTCAATCGGGTCAGTTCGCGGGCGCAGGCGGCGATATAGTCGGCGCTGTAAGTCACGTAATCGCCGGTGAGGACAATGAGATCGGGTTGAGCTTTCAGGACCACGTCCACTGCCCTGGCGATGTGGCCCTCTTTCACGTCCTCACTCCAATGCAGGTCGGAGAGTTGGGCGATGGTCAGG
>CAYNKW010000001.1:57032-71841 GCA_964397845.1 uncultured Anaerolineae bacterium | reverse complement strand
ATTGGCCGCTTTTAAGGGCAACAGCCAATACGATTGGCTTTCTACCCGTAGCAAGCGGGAAATGCCATTCCAAAAGAAGTGTGTTGGACAAGACCACAATTTTGAACGTCCCAACGTTGCCGTAATGGATGAAAAAAACCTGGAAACGTTAGAGTTCCCCAAGATAATGGCCCGCCTGGCCGAGTACACCGACTTTTCCGCCAGTCGAGAACTGGCCCTGGCTTTGCGCCCTGCGACCGACCTGGTCAAAGCGCAAACCCGGCAGCAGGAGACCAGCGAGGCGCGGCGGCTTTTGGACATCCAGGGGGCGGTCAGCGTGGGGGGAGCCAGGGACGTGCGCCCCAGGGTAGAGGCGGCGGTCCGGGGCGCGACACTGCTGCCCGCGGATCTGCTAGAGATCGCCGAGACGCTGTCGAGCGGGCGCAAGCTGAAAAGAAGCCTGGGCCGGATGGCTGCTCAGTTCCCCCGTCTGGCGGCGACGGCCGCTCGCATCGAGGAATGTCCCAGCGTGGTGAGCGAGGTCCGTCGTTGCCTCGACGATCGGGGACAGGTAGTGGACAACGCCAGCCCGCAACTGGCCCGCATCCGCGGCGAACTAAAAGTGGCCCACGAGCGGCTGATGGATCGCTTAAACCGCGTCCTGGTCTCGCCAGCCAATGCGTCCTATCTGCAAGAGACGCTGGTCACGCAGCGACACGGCCGCTACGTCATCCCCCTCAAGGCCAACTTCAAGGGGCGCATTCCCGGTATCGTCCACGATCAGTCGAGCAGCGGCGCGACGCTGTTCATCGAGCCGCTGGCTACGGTGAAACTGAACAACCGGTGGCGGGAGCTGCAACTGGAGGAGGAGCGCGAGGTGGAGCGCATCCTTGCGCAACTCTCGTCACTGGTGGCCGAGGAAGCGCCGTCTATTGGCCGCACCGTGGAGGCACTGGCAGAGCTGGACCTGGCCTTTGCCAAAGCCCGCTATGCCGAGGGCCTTCAGGCGGTCGAGGCTCAACTGGTGCCGTTCAGCAAGCCGCCACTTGCCGCCGGCGCGCCAGTTCGTCATCCCGGCTCGGTCTTGCGACTGATGAAGGCGCGCCATCCGCTGCTAGATCCAGCGACGGTGGTGTCGGTAGACGTGTACCTGGACGAGAACTATTACATCGTCGTCATCACCGGGCCCAACACCGGCGGCAAAACAGTGACATTAAAGACGATAGGCTTGCTCACACTCATGGCCCAGGCAGGGTTGCACGTCCCGGCCGGCGAAGATTCGGTCTTGTCCGTCTTTGAGAGCGTATACGCCGACGTCGGCGACGAGCAATCCATTGAGCAATCGCTTTCCACCTTCTCCGCGCACCTGGCCAACATCATCCGCATCTTTGACGGGGCAAACGAGCGTTCTCTGGTGTTGCTGGACGAACTGGGCGCTGGCACTGATCCGGTGGAAGGGGCAGCGCTGGCACAGGCCATCCTGGCGCACCTGCTCCGGCGCGGCACCACTACCTTCGTCGCCACGCACTATCCGCAGTTGAAGGCCTATGCCTACACCACGCCGGGGGTGCAAAATGCCAGTGTCGAGTTCGACGTGGAAACGCTCTCCCCCACCTATGAACTGACCATCGGCCTGCCGGGCCGCTCCAATGCCCTGGCCATCGCCACGCGGCTAGGGCTGCCGCCGGCTATCGTGGAGGAGGCGCGCAGTCACCTCTCCGCCGACGGCTTGGCGGCTGAAGACCTGCTCCACGAGATCAAGACCCTCCGCGAAGCGACGTTGCGGGCGCACAAAGAGGCCCAGGCGGCCCATCAGGTGGCCGAGGCAACGGCCGGCGAGTTGGAGAGCCGGCTGGCCAACATTGAGAAGGAGCGGAGGGACATCCTGGAGACGGCGCGGGCGGAGGTGCGGGAGGAACTGGCCCAGGTGAGGCAAGAGATACGCCGTCTGCGCCGCCGGATGGCTGTGACGGCTGCCGTCCAAGAGCCGCTGCGTCAGGTTGAAGCGGAGGCCCAGGCGTTAGAAGAGAAGGTGCAGCCACCGCTGCCCTTGCCCAGGCGCCGAATTCTGCCCCGGCAGCCCTTGCAGGTGGGCGATACGGTACTCGTCGCCGGGCTGGGTACGGAGGGCGAAGTGATGGAATTGTCAGAGGGTGACGTGGAGGTACAGATCGGTCGCTTCCGCGTGCGGGTGCGCCCAGAGGACGTGGAGTTGTGCGAACGGTCTGTCGCTCCGTCGCCGCCACCGCCAGCAAAGGCAGTTTCGCTTCCACCGATCCCTTCGCCGGGCGTGGAATTGAACCTGCGCGGCTATCGCGTGGCCGACGCGCTGCCCCGGCTGGAGGAGTATTTGAACGACGCCTTCCTGGCCGGGCTGCCCTGGGTGCGCATCGTCCACGGCAAGGGGACTGGGGCACTCCGTAGGGCAGTACGCGACGCGCTGCCGGACCACACTCTGGTGGCCTCGTTCCGCAACGGTGGGGAGGGAGAGGGTGGAGAGGGCGTCACCGTGGTCAAGTTGGCGTCGAAATAGGGCACAGCGATAAGGAGGCAGACCCATGCCGATGTTCCAGGTCCACGACGTTAAAGAGTTTTCCTCGAGCAAATTTGTGCTCAAGGTGCCTATCCAAACGTCCCAGGTTCGGTGCTGGGTTTATTGCCTGGAGCCCGGCCAGGCGGTGCCGGTGCATAAGCACGAGGACGCCGTGGACGTGTTTCAGGTGGTGGAAGGCGTGGGGGAACTGACGCTGGACGACGAGATGCATACCGCCAATCCAGGCACGGTCATTCTGATCCCCCCTGGTCAGGCGCATGGCATCGCCAATTCAGGGCCAGAGCGGCTGGTGCTCACTTCGGTCTACATTCCCAAGCGGTGACCGGGGACACACGTAGTACTGGGCACAGGGTAGGCGTCGCCCGGCTACGGAGCTACGTTCCATCCATGGGGCTATACTGTGGAGTTGAGGGGCATATCCGGCTAACCAGATGGCAGGGGGTGAGTTTATACTCTCTGGTCAGACGCTTTTGGAATAGGATGTCGCAAAAGCTGGCGACGCTCCGCGCCCGGCGTTCCAACCAAGAAAGCGACGACCGCAAAGACGGTTGGCATGCCCAAGCCAATCGAGCCAGTGAGGAAACAAATTGCTCTCAGCGGGTTGGTAACCCGCGTCTTGGCAACATCACACCGCGAAAAACGGCATCTGCACCGCTGTTCAGGTGCTGCTTTGCAAGTCGGGGTCATAGACCCCTTACGAGCGAAGCGGGCGGCCCTTAGCTTGATGCCTATGGGCCACCGTCCGCCGCTGGACTGTGGTCCAGCGAGAGCCCAAGAGGTTTTCGGATAGGCTCCAAGTGGCATTGGTTTTAGGTGGCGGATTCTTCTCCTTCTTCTTCTTCCTGAGCCATTCCTTTCTTCTCCTCTTTATCCTCTCCGGAGAGACTGGCGCGGAACTCGCGGATACTCTGTCCCAGTCCTCTCCCCAACTCTGGCAACTTGCCCACTCCGAAAATGAGGACGATGATCGCCAGAACTATAGCCCACTCCCATCCGCTCGGCATAAAGCTACTTACCCTCCTATCTTTGATATTGTCATCCCCAGCACTGCTACCGGGGCGCTAATCGTCCAAAAGGCCAACGTCGCAGTGTCCGTTAGTAGAGCAATTATAGCACAGGTTGGAAGGCAAAACAAATGGCGCAAATCTGTCGGGGTTGGGCCCTCCAGCGGCCCGCCTCAGCCTTCCAGGAACCTGTCCCCAGTGTGTGACTCTCCCAAGAAAAAGACTTGACAAAGTTTTCATTCTATGGTATTATAATAACTGGTAATAACCGGTTATTCCAGCGTATGACCGATTCATCCTTGAATAGCCGATGTCCATACTTGACAAAGACAGCCCAATTCCTCTCTACATCCAATTCAAAGAATACCTGCTCGACCGGATCGAGCGTGGTGAACTCGAACCTGACCAACGCCTGCCTTCGGAGCGGGAATTCTGCGACCAGTTCGGCGTCAGCCGGATCACGATTCGCCAGGCGCTGAATGAGCTGGTGCGGGATGGCATGATCCAGAGTGTCCCGGGCAAGGGCACGTTTGTTGGCAGAAAGCAAGAGGGCGAATTCCATCCCCTCGCCAGCTTTAGCCAGCAGATGCGAACTCGGGGTCAAAATCCTTCGGGCCGGCTCCTGAAACAGGCTGTGGTCCACACCTCGCAAAGGCTGGCCAGAGAGCTGCAGATCCGAACTCATTCCGAGGTGGTGCTGATCGAACGGTTGCGCCTCGCTGACGGCGAGCCATGTGTCTTGCAAGCGGCCTATCTTCCCTCGCAATTGTGCCCCGGCATCCTGGAGTACGATCTTAAAGGGATCGCTCTACCAGACTGTACGTGACGAATACGGGCTGGTGCCGGTCAGGGCCGACAATTCGTTTGAAGCCCGCCTGGCCGAGCTTGAAGAGGAAGAATTACTCCGTCTTTCACATCCATCGGCCGTGCTGGTGATGCGCCAGACGAGCTACCTCGAGGATGGCCGCCCCATCGAATACACTCGCTCAATCTACCGGGCCAACGAGAGATTTCACTCCATCCACGGCCCACTCATTTCTGACAAAGAAGACCTGTAACTACTCTCAATTTGCTCCAGAATTTGCTTTCTCTTTCATAAATGGATAGTCTCCCGCTAGCCGAGCAATGAATTGCCCGGCTGAGACCCAAAATGCGATAAATCGCATTTGTTCTGAATCCGTTTCAACGGATTTCCTGTATCAGCCGAGGTCTTCAGACCGAGGGCTTGCTGCTTTCATATCCTGGGATGTTTGGAGAAGGTAACCGTTCACCTGGGGGCAAAGAAACCCGGTTTTTCCTGCAAGAGGAACCGCTTTGACCCCCGAAAAGCACTTGCAGCCAGCACCACTTTGCTCGTGGAGTATCAAAAACCGGGTTTCTGATCTACCCCCTGAACGCCTACTGGAGAAGAAACACAACCATTGTCCCCGGCCAACAGGCGGGGTCTCACAAGGAGGAGACAAATGTCAAAACTCAACATCTGGCGAAACTCAGGCATACTTTGCCTGGGGCTGGCCTTGACCTTTGGCCTGGCCCTGTTCATTGGATTGCTGCTGGTGATGGGCGCCGTCCACACGCCTGACGTGGCCCTGGCTCAAGGCTCCAACACCCGCTACGTGGACTGCGCCACCGGCAACGACAGTGGTAATTACTGCACCAACAGTGGCGCCCCCTGCGCCACCATCCAGCACGCCGTGGATGTGGCCGATCCCGGCGACGAAATCCGCGTGGCGACCGGCATCTACACCGGTGTGCAAGGTCGCCCCGTTCCGGCGGGTTACCCCTCACCGCCGGCCAGTGGCATCGTTACCCAGGTGGTCTATATCAGCAAGAGCGTCACCATCCGGGGCGGCTACACGACCACCAATGGCTTTGTCGACCCGCCCGCCCCCGAGGCCAACCCCACCACGCTGGACGCGCTAGGGCAGGGGCGCGTGCTCTTTATCGCTGACGACCCTTCAGTGGATCCAGGGAAAGCCGTCAGCCCCACGGTCGAGGGCCTGCGGGTCACCGGCGGCAACGCATACTGGTTGGGCGGCGGCGAAGAGGATAGTTTGTATCGTGGTGCTGGTGGCGGTGTGTACGTCGTCAACGCCACGGCAACCCTCAGTAATTGCTGGCTGTTCGGCAACGACGCCTATTACGGCGGCGGGCTATACCCAAGGTACAGCGACGCCACGCTCAACGACAACACCGTTTCATCCAACACCGCCTACGACGGTGGCGGGCTGTACCTGTACGACAGCGCCGCCACGCTCAACGGCAACGCCGTCGCATCCAACGCCGCTTACAACGGTGGCGGGCTGTACCTGTACGACAGCGCCACCACGCTCAGTAGTAACACTGTCACATCCAACACCGCCTACTACTCCGGCGGCGGGCTGAACCTGGGAAACGGCGACGCTACGCTCAGGAACAACACCATCAACGCCAACACCGCCCACTACAGTGGCGGCGGGCTGTACCTGCACGGCAGCACCGCCACGCTCAACGGCAACACCATCCTCTCTAACACTGCAAGGGGCACTGGCGGCGGGCTTCACCTGGGGGACAGCGACGTTACACTCAGTAGCAACACTATCTCCTCTAATACTGTTAACTGGGATGGCGGCGGGCTGTACCTATGGAACAGCACTGCTACGCTTGACAGCAACACGGTCAGCTCTAACACTGCCCGCTACGGCGGCGGGCTGCGACTGTACAACAGCCCTGCCACTACGCTCAACGGCAACACTGTCTCCTCTAACACTGCCTACTACGGCGGCGGGCTGTGCCTGCACGGCAGCGCCGCCACGCTCAACGATAACACCATCTCATCCAACACCGCCTACACCAGCGGCGGCGGGCTGTGCCTGGGAGAGAGCGCCGCCACGCTCAACGGCAACATTGTCCTCTCTAACACTGCCATCTACAGCGGCGGCGGACTGTACCTGCAGTACAGCGACGCCACATTGATCAACAACGTCGTCGCCGACAATCGGGTAAACAGCACGGGCAGCGGGCTGCACATCAACGGCTCCTCACCCCACCTGCTGCATACCACTATCGCCCGCAACGCCGGTGGCGATGGTAGCGGGGTTTATGTCATTACCGGTCCGGGGGGAGGCCATAGCGCCGTAGCCCTGACCAACACCATCTTGGTCAACCACTCAGTGGGCATCACCGTCGCGGCCGGCAACACGGCCACCCTCAACGGTGTGCTGTGGTACAGCAACACCACCAACTACGGCGGCGAGGGGCATATCACCGTCACCAATGAGTACACCGGCGATCCGGCCTTCGCGGCCGATGGCTATCACCTGACGGCCTCGTCAGAGGCCATAGATAAGGTCGTGAGCGCGGGTGTGGACGATGATATTGACGGCGACCCACGGCCCATTTTCACGACTGTCACCATTGGCACGGGCTATGACCTCGGCGCGGACGAGTTCCCGGCCGCGCTGAGTGTGACCAAACAGGCCGGCTCTGACCCGGTACAGGCCGGGGAGCAACTGACCTACACCATCCGCGTCGCCAATACCGGCAACGTGACGCTAACCGCAACCATCACCGACATCCTGCCGCAGCATGTCACGCCCACCAGCATCCGGGTTTGGACGCAGACCATTACCGCGCCCGGTGGTGTCTGGACGAAGCAATTCACTGTCACCGTCGAGACGGGCTACAGCGGAACACTGACCAACGTAGTGCAGGTCACCACCGAGGAGGGCGCGACGGGCATTTACACCGAGACTTCCACTGCCGAGGTCACGCCTGCGCTGGACGTCACGAAGCAGGCCGATCCCGACCCGGTGCAGGCTGGCGAGCAACTGACCTACACCCTCCGCGTCACCAACACCGGCAACGTGACCTTAACCGCCACCGTCACCGACATAATACCGACCCACGTCACGCCCACGGGGACGCTCACCTGGACGCCGGTCATCACCGCACCCCGTGGCATCTGGACGCAGCAGTTCACCGTCGCCGTCGAGACGGGCTACAGCGGGACACTGACCAACGTGGTGCAAGTCACCACCGACGAGGGCGCGATGGGTGTCTACACTGAAACCTCTGAGGTCCAGCCCGCGCCTACGCCACCCATTCCCCCAATCTACCTGCCGGTGATCTTAAAACAGCGGCTGGTAACCCGATTTCTGCCCAGGAGGTGGCACAGTGGCATCAAGCCGATGGCGCGGACTTGGCCGCACCACATTGTCAGTGATCATTGGGCTGGAATTGACACCCAATCCCTACAACCACGTGACCTTTTTCGAGGAATGTCCCATGTTTATGGAGAATGAACTACGTAAGGTGTCCCGGTACTTTGCCGGGAACTGGGCCTACAAAGGCATAGCCATCCACGATTATGGCGCGTGGAAAGAAAAGGGGTGCCTGCCTCTGATTCTAAAGAGCGGCAATAGCTGAAATCTGCCCAAGGTGTTAATCTTGAGCATGGGCCTCTGTCACAGACTGGCTGGGAGCAAGGGTAGGACGGGTTGGCAACCCGTCCTACGTCGTCGACCGGCGCTGGCGAAGCGCAAAGCGGAGTCCCATGAGAATGACCCCGATGCCCAGGGCGATCCAGAAAGTGTCGCCGGTGGGGTGGAGGGCGTCTGCGCCGGGCGGCAGGAGGGTAGGCGTGGGGATGGCCGTCGCCGTAGGTGGTTCGACAGTGCCTGTCCTGAGCGCAGCCGAAGGGCTCACCACAGGCGATGGGGTGGCCGTAGGCGTGCAGGTCGGCGTTGGTGTGCCGGTGGGACTGGCTGTCGGCGTCGCCGTCGGCGTGGCGGTGGGGGTGAGGGTGAGGGAAGGTGTGGGAGTGTGGGTGGCGGTGGGGGTGAGTGTAGGTGTGGGGATAGGGGTAAGGGAAGGTGTGGGAGTATGGGTGACGGTGGGGGTGCGTTGCGCACCTCGCGCCGAAAGCGGGCCGCTCTCGACGATGACCAGCGGCGGCCCGCCGATCATGTGTCCACCCTGATGGGGGTCCCAGGCGGTGGCAGGCTCCAGTGTCAGCGTGTAATAGCCGTTCTGCGCGGTGATCGTGCGGGACTCACCGGTCTGCTCCACCAGCGTGGCCTGGGCAGTGATCGCCGCCAGCCGTACCGTGCGCGGCTCGCCGACGCGGTTCCACAGCACAGTGACGGTGCGATTGCTTTCATCCAGTGTGACCTGTGCCGTCTCACCCCACACGTCGCGAGTTGCGCGGCGCACGTCGCGGAAGTAGCGCATCGCCACCTGGAAGGCGTAGAAAGCCGGCCGGAAGCTGCCATCCTGACGCACCAGCCCAAATGGCTCCGGGTCGGTGCCGGCGTCGCTGGACTTGTCAACCATTTTATAGACTTCGATCCGCTCTGCGCCGGCGGCCAGGGCCAGCGCCGAGGCCTGGATGATAAAAGCAGCCTGCTCCTCCTGCGTGATCTCAAAACTGACCTCGGCCGGTATCGCCGCCGGGTCGTTTGACGGCGGGGCGTTGGTCTCGGCCAGCCAGATCGGCTTGTTGATGCCGTGGGCGTTCAGGGCAGTCCTGGTGAACCGGACGATGTCCCAGATGGTGTGGACCTTGAAATAGATGTGGGTCGTCACGGCGTCAAAGTAGTAATCGTGGGCTGGAGCCTCCGGGTCGGCGGCGACGACGTCAAGGAAACGCTTGAGCCACTGCTCGCGGCCGTATTTGTGGTCCCACCAGTAAGTCGTGCCGGTGAGGTGAATCTTGCAGGCAGGGTCTACCTCTTTGGCCGCCAGGTAAGCCACCTTGAGAAGCTGGTAATAGTCCTCCACGCTGCCGGCCCAGACCAGGCCCGGGGCGTCGCCGTGCTGCACGTCCGGCTCGTTCCAGATGATCCAGTGCCGGATGCGGCCTTTGTAGCGGGTTACCATCATGCGGACAAAGTTGGCCCAAAGGTTGCCGGGGTCGTCGTAGGGCAGGTACAGCCCTTCCGGCGGCGTGGCGAAGCCGTTGGGCGCGATCGGCTCGCTCACCGCCCAGGTGGCGGTGTTGATGAGCAACCCCACCACCTCGCGGCCGCCGGCCAGTTCCCGGTCCAGCACCGGATCGGGGAAGAAGAAGGGATTCCACTCGTCGGGGCCGTTCGGTTGCAATTCGGCCCAACGGAGCTGCACCCGCGTCCAGCCGACGCCGGCCAGCGTCGCTTCGTCGGGCGCGTCGTAACTCTCCACCGCGCCAAAGATCGGGTTAGGGGGAATGGGGCCTTGAGCGGCGGTCAGGGGGGCATCAAGGACAATGACGACAAGAACGATAAAGATGACCGTTAAGAAAAGTCTGCTCCGTCTGCAATCCGCAATCTGCAATCTATATCGGCTCCGTGCATCAGTTTCCCCGGTGGGGAGCAACAGTATAGCACAAAGCGGCGATGAGGGCAATTTATGACCATTCGGCAGAGATTAGACGCGGCTGTCTCACTATCTTTGTGGCTCAAAACATCCCCGGCACGGAGTCGCTGCTGATGGAAAACACTGGACATACGGTCACGCTGGAGCGTCCTCAGGAGGTGGGGGAGGCGATGGCCCGCTTTTCAGACTGCGCCTCCTCGTAGACCCTCACCAGCCGCCGCGCCCCGGCCTCCCAACTGTGATGGGCCTCCACGTACCGCCGCCCACCCGCCGCCAGACGCTCCACCAGGGCGGTGTCCGAGAGGATCTGCAAGACGGCTGCTGCCAGCCTATCCTCACCCTCCGCTATCAGGACCTCCTGGCCCTCTTCTGCCGCCAGGGCAGCGCAGCCAGCGGGAGTGCTGACGACCGGCGTGCCCATGGCCATCGCCTCCAGTACCTTGTTCTGTACTCCCACCGCGTAGAGAGCCGGACACACCGCCACCGTCGCCTGGGCCAGGTAGGGCCGCAGGTCATCCACGGTGCCGGTGACCTGGATGCGCCCGTCCGTCGCCAGTTGCCGCACCGTCTCCGGCGGGTCCTTTCCCACGACCTGGAATCGCACACCGGGCTCCCTGGCCCAGATGCGGGGTAGCACCTCCTGCGCGAAATACAGCGCGGCGGCGACGTTGGCGTGGTAGCTCATCTTGCCGGTAAAGACCACGGTCCGGCCGTCTCGTTGCCCCGGGTTCTCCCGCCGTCGAAAGTACTCGAGGTCCACACCGTTGGTGACCACCGTGATGGGCGCGGGCTGTGCCTCTGGAGGCAGGTAGCGGCGAGCCAGCCCCTCCAGCGCCTCCTTATCTCGCCGCGAGGTAACCACCGCCCGGTCGTACTGCGTCAGGAGCCGGGCTTCGTAGCGGCGGGTGCGGGCCAGGTCAACGGTAGTCATCAGGCGGGAGCGCAATTGGGCTCCGCTCCGTGCTGCCTGTTCGAACAACAGGGAAATGCAGTCTACCGAGTCGTACACTGCCGGCGCATCCCCGACCGCCCGCACCAGCCGGGCCGCCCGCAGGTGCTCGATGTGCACGACGTCGAAGGTCTCCTCCCGCAGCAGCCCGCTCAGCCGTCTCTCCAGCCCTGGATGGTAGGCATAGACCGCCTGTAGCGGCTCGCGGGTGGGCAGCACCCGCAGGCAGTTGCCCAGAGAGCGCAGCAGGGGGACCGAGAAGACCTCCACCCGCACCCCCCAACCCCTCAATTCGCCGGCCTGCTCTTGCTCCTCGGGCGAGGTGCCCGTCGCCGTCAGAAGGGTGACCCGGTGGCCCAGGCGGACCAGTGCCCGGATCAGGTTGTAGGGCCGGGTGCGGATGCGGGAGGGGACGTAGGGTGTAATGTAGAGGACGTTCATCCTTTCTTGCCCCTCCTAAGACCTGACAGGTGTCGGAAACCTGTCAGGTCTGGTCGCCTTGACATTAATAGGCTCTTTGCATTATAATCCAGAAAAGTAGGGCTGACGTAAGAAATCTGTTAGAACTTGGTTAGAATGTAAAAGAGCCAGCCAGCGTTGGAGCATCCTCAAGAGGCAGGAGAGACCGTGGCCCGCTTTATGGCTTCGCAATAGCGTCTCGTGAACGCTCGCTGTGAGAAGTCAGGGTTTACAGGGTCTGGTATTTCTAACCAGATTCTAACCTTTCTATAACCCAAGTCTTACTTTCTGTGGCTATGATGGTTGGGGCGTAATGGCCGCTCCGTTGAGAGGATGACACAGGACTGGTGATTGGATAGCTATGCGACATTTCTCGTTAGGCCGGTTTCTCCGGGATATGCCCTTCTGGGTCCAGGCACTGTTGGTCGTAGGTGCGGTCCTTTTTGTGCTGTTCTGGCTACAATTTGGCCTGCCGTCTCTTGTTGGCACTGGCGAAGCAACGGCGACGCTGGGGCCGACCATGACGGCAACCGTAACGCCGGTTGCCACACCAACTCGAACGCCCACTGCAACCCCTACCCTCTCGCCGACGCCTACTCCACACCCCACGCCGACACTGCTTCCACCAGAGGGTGGCATCATCTACGCCCTGAAGCCCAACGTCAACCGCCTGGGCTGGGTCGTCAGTGGTGAGAGCGGGAATCACTTTGGTGGATCGAATCTCTACGCCGGAGTTTCCGAGGGGAACGTTTACCACGGCGCCTTTCAGTTCGACATCTCTTTCATCGTACCGGCATCTGCGATTCACTATGCGGCTGTGGAACTGACCGGTCTGGACGCTCAGAGACTTGGTGATGGCGGAAGCTGGTCTCTGCAAATGCTTGGCACCGAGGTTGATCCCGAATGGCCTTTGCATGGTTTCGATCGTATCCATCAAGCCTCTGTAGCTTTCACCCTGTCTCCGATCCTGAACAACGCCGATCTGGGCAGGGAAAAGACACACGTTTTTGTGTTTAATCCAGGCCAGCGGGCCGAGTTGGAGGAGCGGGTTGCCAGAGGAGTCGTCTCCTTTCGCCTGGATGGGCCGTCGTCCGGCGCTGACAATCTCTTCAGTTGGGACAGCGGCTATGGCGGCGAAAGCCTGAGCAACGGCCCCATACTAAGACTAGCGGTTGCACCGCCTTCTGTCCCTGTAACCCCTGAAGCGGAGAGAATTCCAGGCCTGGGGACACCCACCCCCACCTATGTGATTCTCACCCCTGTGCCCACGCCGGAGAACATCCTGACCGCGGCGGCTGATGCGCTCACCGCCACGGCCTGGGCCACGATGGTGGGGACACCGACACCCCTACCTCCCAACTGGGTGACGCCCGTCATTGTGACGGTGACACCGACGCCGGAGAACGAAGCCACCGCCACGTTCTGGGCCATGGTCTCTACAGCCGAGGCAATCCTCACCGGCACACCGACGCCGACGCCCGGCAATGTGTGGACGGCGACACCTACGTCCACCCCTACGCCTACGCCCACGCCCACACCCACGCCGTGGTACATCTACCTCTGGGACTTGCCAACGGTGGAGCCGCCCACCCCCACGCCGGCGGCCCTTCCTTCTGCACTGGTGGGCAGAGTCGCCTTTGTTTCCAACAGGCGTGGTGGTTCGGCTGCCTACATCATGGATGCCGACGGCGGTCGCGTGGCTTTGTTGACCGGCCAGTGGGCATACGAATTCGCCTCGTCCAGGCAGGAAGCCGTGCCGGCTGGGAACGGCTACCTCTCGCCCGATGGTCAGTACATTGTCTACCACATCGGTGATCCGGGACACCGGCAGGTATGGATCATGAACGCCGATGGCAGCGAGCCACGGAATATCAGCCATAACAACTATGACGAGTATAATCCGATCTGGCTGAGATAGGCCCATCAGAAGGGCTGAAATCGAAAGACGCCTCCGGGCAGCAGCCGGAGGCGTCTCTCTTTGTTGCCTGGGATGACGTCAGTGGTTCCGCAGGGCCAGGGGCAGGAATATCTTGTACGGCTTATCGTCCGCTAATGCCAGGTCAATCGTGGTCTGATTGCTGACGTCGCCAACGGAGACTGTAATGATCCGATCCTGGCCAGCCTCAGACAACGTGATCGGACCAGTCCAGACGCCCGCCGTAAAGTCGGTTCCCCTTGCCACCGTCGGGCTAATGATCCCTCCGTTGGTCGTGGAGAGCGACACGTCCTCCGCAAAATTGGTGATCGTGTTGCTGAACAGATCGCGGGCGGTGATGGTCATGGTGAACGGCTGCCCGGCGATACCGCTGGCCGGCACGTCCAGCCCAAAGCCGACCAACGGCCCAGGCGTCACGTTGACGATGCCGGTTTCGCCACTGCCAAGGGTGGCGTGTTGCGCTCTAATGTGCGCAGAACCGACCAGTTTTCCTGTAAAGATGGCGCTCTTGCCATCGCCCGCAGGGGTCAGATCGCCGTCCGCCACGCCGCCGCTCTTGCCGGTCAACGACCAGTTGACAGCTACGTTCCCGACAAAGTTCCCCACCCCGTTGCGGGCGACGGCGTAGACGGTCAGACTCTCGCCAGCGGTCAGAGTGCGGTCGCCGATGACGCTGCCGCTGCCGTCGGCGGCATCCTCCAGCATGATAGTCGTCGCCACCGCTGCCTCGACAGTGATGGTGAAGACCTGGGTATCGGTGGCCATAGCGCTGTCTTTGACTTGCAACTCGACGCCGTGGTCACCCACATCATCGTTAGCCGGCGTGCCGTTGAGGGTGGCGCTGCCGTCGCCGTTGTCAGTCAGGGTGAGCCAGGGGGGCGAGGTCGGCGCGGTGATGGTCAGCAAGTCACCTGCATCTACGTCGGTGGCGGTGATGTGGTAGGTGTAGGCCACGCCTTCGGCGGCGGCGGTGACCGGTGTGCTGGTGAATTCTGGCGCGTCGTTGGTGTTAGCAACGGTGATGGTGAAGGCCTGGGTGCCAGTGGCTTCAGCGGCATCTTTGACTTGCAACTCGACGCCGTGGTCACCCACGTCATCGTTAGTCGGCGTGCCGTTGAGGGTGGCGCTGCCGTCGCCGTTGTCGGTCAGAGTGAGCCAGAGGGGCAAGGTCGGTGCCGTGATAGTAAGCAAGTCGCCTGCGTCCACGTCGGTGGCGGTGATGTGGTAAGTGTAGGCCAGCTCCTCAGTGGCGGCGGTGACCGGCGTGCTGGTGAATTCCGGCGCGTCGTTGGTGTTGGCGACGGTGATGGTGAAGACCTGGCTGTCGGTGGCCATAGCGCTGTCTTCGACCTGCAACTCGACGCTGTGGTCACCCACCTCGGTGTTGGCCGGCGTGCCGTCGAGGGTGGCGCTGCCATCGCCGTTGTCGGTCAGGGTGAGCCAGGGGGGCAAGGTCGGCGCGGTGATAGTCAGCACATCGCCCGCGTCCACGTCGGTGGCGGTGATGTTGTAGGTGTAGGTCACGTCTTCGGTGGCGGCAGTGACCGGCGTGCTGGTGAATTCCGGCGCGTCGTTGGTGTTGGCGACGGTGATGG
>CAYNKW010000001.1:0-56932 GCA_964397845.1 uncultured Anaerolineae bacterium | reverse complement strand
TGTCGGTGGCCATAGCGCTGTCTTCGACCTGCAACTCGACGCTGTGGTCACCCACGTCATCGTTGGTTGGCGTGCCATTGAGGGTGGCGCTGCCATCGCCGCTGTCGGTCAGGGTGAGCCAGGTGGGCAAGGTCGGCGCAGTGATGGTCAGCAAGTCGCCTGCGTCCATGTCGGTAGCGGTGATGTGGTAAGTGTAGGCCAGCTCCTCAGTGGCGGCGGTGACCGGCGTGCTGGTGAATTCCGGCGCGTCGTTGGTGTTGGCGACGGTGATGGTGAAGACCTGGCTGTCGGTGGCCATAGCGCTGTCTTCGACCTGCAACTCGACGCTGTGGTCACCCACGTCATCGTTGGTTGGCGTGCCATTGAGGGTGGCGCTGCCATCGCCGCTGTCGGTCAGGGTGAGCCAGGTGGGCAAGGTCGGCGCAGTGATGGTCAGCAAGTCGCCTGCGTCCATGTCGGTAGCGGTGATGTGGTAAGTGTAGGCCAGCTCCTCAGTGGCGGCGGTGACCGGCGTGCTGGTGAATTCCGGCGCGTCGTTGGTGTTGGCGACGGTGATGGTGAAGACCTGGCTGTCGGTGGCCATAGCGCTGTCTTCGACCTGCAACTCGACGCTGTGGTCACCCACCTCGGTGTTGGCCGGCGTGCCGTCGAGGGTGGCGCTGCCATCGCCGTTGTCGGTCAGGGTGAGCCAGGGGGGCAAGGTCGGCGCGGTGATAGTCAGCACATCGCCCGCGTCCACGTCGGTGGCGGTGATGTTGTAGGTATAGGTCACGTCTTCGGTGGCGGCAGTGACCGGCGTGCTGATGAACTCTGGCGCGGTGTTGGCGACGGTGATGGTATCGGTGGCGTCGGAGTAAGTGCCATCCGTCACCGTGATGGTGCCGCTGCCGACCAAGCCTGGCGTAAAGGTGGTCGAGCTAACCCCCGTCGTCGGGCTCAAGTAACCAGTGACGACGCCGCTGCCCCCCCAGGTGACGTCGGCGGGATTATCCATAAAGCGGTCTAGCGCATCGTAGACGGCGACGTACACGGTGAAAGTGTCAGTAGAGGGCATAGTGTGCGTGACGACCTCGTTGCCACCGATGCCGGGCGCGTCGTTGATGCGCAAACTGGCGCGCGGGCCGGCTCTGAACTCTACTGTGGTGGTGCCCGTGGCCGTGATCGAAACCGTGCCGGTGACGGTCGTCGTGGTGAGTTCAGTGCTGCTGGTCAACACGGCGGTGGCGACGCCATCCGTTGTCGTCGTAGTGTATGGCGAGGCAGGCAGGAAACCAGTGCTGGTCGTAAATGTGATCGTCGTGCCGTCCAGCACCGGGTAGCCGTACGCCGTCGTCACGGTGGCCGTGATGGTCGAGGTGCTGGTGCCGCTGGCCCATATCATGGACGGTGAGGCGGTCATCACGACGGAAGCCGCTGGCGCGGGCACTGGATGTATCCATGGCGTGTATGTCCATGCGCCTTCTTCAAGTGAAACCGACGCCTGGGTGACCCGGTCTCTGATCAGGGTCGCTTCATGCGGAACGTAATCCATCCGAAAGCTATTATCCTTCGACGGATTGGCTGGCTGGCTGGCTGTAGGTTGCATCTCTAGTACGACAAAATAAGTCACCGTTTGTCCGGGCGAGATGGCAGCCAGCGGATCGTCCGAGGGAAATGTAAGCGTTTGATACCCGGTACTATCCAGGGAAAAGGTCGTCAGAGTTATCACTGGCGAGTCCGAGGGCTGCCAAACGTTATCGCCATTGACGTCACGGTAAATCTGCAAGCTTTGGAACAAAATATGAGCCTGATCGTTTGTCATAGGTATTCCAACATACTGATCGAGCAAGTGGATCTTCAAGAAGTCGATTTCAAGATCGTGGTCGTAGAGCCGGCCGTTGTGCTTGATGGCAAAGCTCAACCGGGACTCGGTGGCTCCGTTTTCAATAGTGGTGACAGTGTAATCCGTCTGGAAGTCATGCCGGGCGATGCCGCCCAGATTGCGCCACACGCGCAACGGCCCAGAGGCAGGCGAATGCTGAGTAAGCCAACTCGTCACCGCTGCAACGTCCAGGCGACCATCGTTGTCGAGGTCAGTCGCCTCGACGCCGTATACCGGGCGCGAAGCGATTGTGTCGAGGTCATAGCGGATCCAGTGGGTATCTGTCACCACTTCCCCAAAGGGAGCGCCGGTGTTGATCCAGAGGGGCATAATCATTAAGCCGGCTCCAAAACCACTGACCACATCCAGCCACCCATCGCCGTTCAAATCACCCACGTCGACAGCAGTGATGCTGGTTTCAAGCCAGGGGCAGTCTTCAGGATAAGTACCGCCAATAATAGTAACGCAATCCGAACCGCTCTCAAAGCGAGAGCCATAACCGATGGCTGTAGGTTGCCAGGTGTTGCCATCGAAAGGTGTGCCATCGTTCTTGTATACCACAATTTGGTAATCCCCCTCCGGGCCACCACCGGAGACCACGTCGAGGTAGCCGTCGTTGTTCAAATCGCCAACCGCAACAACCCAAACGTGCGCTCCCCAGAATTCGTGGCCGAACCCAACGGAAACAGGCGCGTCATCACGTCCGACGTCGTAGGCCTGCCAGCCAGCAGACGAGTAGGGAGCGCCCAAGTTTTGGCACGCGCGCACTTGATAGGCATTGGGCCAGTCCTCAGGGTCGGGACCGGCGTGAGGCGCGTGGTCTGTGCCAAAAACGACGTCTGCCCATCCGTCGCTGTCCAGATCGCCCACAGAGATGCTGTTGGCCGAGTAAGTGGTCGTACACACCGTAGACGATATCCAGGGGGAAGCAAAAACGTCTCCCGCCGGAGGGCGGAGTAACCAGATGCGGTTATCAGCGCTGGTGATCACGTCGTGCTCGGAGGGATATTCGAACGAGGTGGTAATGCCGGTCGAGGCGACAATCTGGAGGTGTCCTTCTCTCGCAATGTCGCCCAGTGCTAGATCCATCACCTGGCGAGGGAATGTCTCAGCAGTTTGGGAGATCCACGAGCCGGTGAAAGGGGTGCCATCGTTGCGCCAGATATGTAACAGACCGCCCCCATCGGTCAGCGTAGTGCTGGTAGCGATGTCGGGCCAACCATCACCGTCCAAGTCACCGGCGACAACCGCAAAGAAACCCAAGGAATTGCCAACCGCAATGGCTTGCCAGGTGCCCAAGGAAAAAGGCAGGCCGTCGTTCCGCAAGAGTATCAGTGAGCCATCCAGGGTGGCCACGACGATGTCTGGAAGCCCATCCCGGTCCATGTCATGGACATCCATAGCGTGCAGGCCCACGCCCTCCAAGGGGATGGCTGTGTATTCCGAGACACCGGGGGTCTGAAAACGCATCGAAGACCGGATTAGGACGTTCGTCCAGAATTGCAGACCGCCGGTATTGGTTCCGGTGTTGCCACTGGCGGTGACAAAGTCCTCGTCGCCATCGTGGTTGAAATCGGCAGCAGTGAGCGCAGAGGTCACATCCGAGGGAGTACCAATGATCACCTGCGACCACCCGCCGCCGAAAGGCTGACCGGTGTTGCGCCACCCGACCAGGGTGGAGGGCGTGCCCGATCCTGTAGCCACGATGTCCAGTTGCCCGTCGTGATCGCCGTCCGTCAGTACCAGCCCGGCAACGGACAGACTCAGGCTGCCCACCGAAGATGATCCCCAAGCAGTCGTGAAAGCCTGAGAGCCGACAATGGGATTACTCCAGGCGACAACCTGGCCGTCGGATAGGCCAACGACCACATCCGGCGTGCCGTTGTTGTCCAGGTCGCCCACGCTGAGAGATTGAGCGGCAACGGTAAAAGTGCCCAGCGTGTTGCTAACCGTCCAGACGGTGCTAAAGGGATCGCCGGGGTTTTGCCACAGGCGCACAGCGCCCGAACTACCATCGCCGGCGGCTTCGATAATGTCCGGTAGACCATCACGGTCAATATCAGTAATCAAGACCTGCCTGACTTGGTCGCCCGGTGTCGGGATGATGGCAGGCAACGGCCAAGAGGTGACAAACCCTTGCGTGCCGGTGAGCGGGTTGGACCAGAGGCGCAAGACGCCATCAAGCCCTCCGCTAACCACATCTGGTGTACCATTGCCGTCCAGATCAGCGGAGGCGACGGTGGTCAAAGAGATGGCAGAGGTTACTACTAGCGTGTTGCTGACGGACCACGAACTGGCGAAGGGTGACGTGGGGTTCTGCCACAAGCGGAATTGACTGTTGCCGGCGTCGTCGGCGCTGGCGCTGATCAGATCCATCACGCCGTCGCGATCCAGGTCAACGGTTTGCACATCACGGATGTCGTAGGTTGCACTGCCGACGGTCACGGTTTGCGCCCATTCCGTCGTAGTAATGCCGACGTTCTGTTGGATCCTCAATAAATTCGCTTGCCCATAGACGATGTCAGAATGACCATCCGTGTCTAAATCGGCAGCGACGACGGCCCGTATAAAGCCTGGGGAGGTCGGCAGTATTGCCGTGGGACCTTCTACGGAGATAGGGTTTTCTTCAATGGGTGGCGCAGCCAGGGCGGCTTTCCACAGAATGGTCATCATTGTGGCAAAAGCAATGATACCTAACAAAGCCCCCAGTACGGAGAGTCTGACTGGTCTAGAGAATGCTGTGTTGTATCCAATCTTGCTCATTGTTATCACCCTCCAACTTCTCGTGCTGTTCCGACTGATGATGTCTGGCATGATGTTTGAAAAGCACGGACGCGCCTGTCTTGCGGACAGCCGCGTCATCATTGTATCACTCAATGGTTAGAGGGAGGTAAGAGAATTGTTAGAAAATGATTAGAACGAGGTTGGAGCTATGTGCGCTGTATTAGCCAAACAAGTAACGATAGAATCGTCTAGTGGGTAACCTGGCCACGCCTTCCATTAACAGCATCGAAAGCACAATGGCCAGGACAAACAACAAGGGGAGGAATAGCCATCCCTGAGAGGACACCCACGGCGCGATGTATCTGATCACTTTGGCGATGATGCCCAAGAAGGGATAGTGGCAGAGGTAAAGCCCGTATGAGTGTGTGCCCAATTTGCTGACGACGCGGCCAAACGGCACCGACAGCTTGTCAGAGACTACAAAGCACAGAATAAGAGCTGTGGAGAACAAGGCCGAGGAGAACTTGGTCCGGAAACCTCCTATGGGCCAGACCTTGCCCCCCACATTGTAGGCCACAGTCGTTTCCAAGACCGAGAGACCGAACAAGAGCAACGTTAGCCAGGGCAAGATACGCTCGAACCGTCTTAAGGGATCTTTGATCATGCGAGGGAACATGCCACACACGACGCCGAACGGAAAATAGAACGCGAACCGCAGATATTGCAACGGTCCCAGATCGACCCAGGACTTGAGCGCTCCGGGAAAGTCTGGATGATACGCCCGGGCGTAGAACAAGGCCACAGCAAGGAACTGAATCACTACCGCGCCGGTGAGAAGCGCACGGGGACGGGTCTTGGCCCACCTGGCTATCATGGGGGCTAACAGATAATAAAAGATCAGCAAGGGGATAAAGTAGTAGTGTATGATCAGGGTGTTCAGAAACTCGAGCAGCGATATCGACCGTCCTAGAAAGGACTGTCCCACCGTGTGAATGGCCGACCATAGTAACCAGGGCCACAACAGGTTTTCGAGCCGGGCGCGGACGACTTGCCAGGACAGATCGCGTTTGCCACCACTGGTGGCATAGGCGATGAAATAGCCAGCGATGAACATGAACGCTACGATGGAGAACTTGCTCATTTCATCGAATACTAAAAAAGGGTAGCCCTGGGCCTCCCCTGCCGTGAATTTCGACAGGATGTGCCAGTTGGTGTGGGCGAGCACTACTCCCAGAATAGCCAGGCCACGAAGGAGAGGAATTGTCCTTCTCAAACAGCTTCCCCCTGTTCCTACTCAAACCAAACTCCAAACAACGTTGACGAGATTGTGACTGAGCATTGGTGAAAACACACTGCCGGTACGTTCGCGAAGCCAGCCAAAGACAAAGCCAGCGATCAATTGCATGGTCAACGTCGGCCAGTAGAAAGACAAATGCATCTGGGCATCTACCCGAAAGGCATGGGGTGCCCAAAAGATCAGCGACGTGATCACCCATCCCCACCCGACTTGAGCGCCCAGCAACTTCCAGGGTCGCCCCAGAACCTCGTTCAGGCCAGGCTGGATCACGCTTCGATAAGAGAGTTCCTCGGCAAGGCCGGGCATGGTTAACTGATACAGGAGGAATTCGAGCACTACGGGCGTTCCTTCGGACAGTCCGATGCCAGCAACCCTGATCGCCAATCTACGAAGCGCTACAAACAAGAGCAAAAGGACCGTCACCACAATGCTGGCCCGCCATGCCCGCGATGAGATGCGCAACGTCAATCCTGCCCTGGCGGCTGAGCGTGTGGCGAAAATGAACACCAGCGCCCAGATAGCCTCAAAGGTCATCGTTTGCCAAAGTTTCTTGGTAAACGGCCAGATCGGTTCCAATCGGGTCAGGGCCAGGCTGATGAGAAAAAAGATGACCAGTTGAATCGGAACACACAGGCTTACCTCCCGTCCGCGAAGGCGTGCCGATCTGACGGCTACCACGAAAAGGGGCAAGCCAACAGCCATGCAACAAGCCCACTGAATGAGAGTACCGCCTAGCCAGGCAATCACGCTGTCCACATCTCCACTCCTATGCCGGTCGCTGCGGCCGATGAACCATTGCTGTGGATGGAAAGCGGTGAGCCCATCAGTAGCCCTTGAGCACCAGGGGCAAGTACGCCGAGAAGCCGTTGAGAATGGATGTGACCCTCCGTTCGACCGGTGCCACACCATCGCGGGACATCAAGGCGCGGTTGGTGATCGCCCAAGTCGTGTCGGTTACCGGTACCTGCGCCTGGAAGGTGATGGTGACCGGCACTGTGCCAGTGACGGTGCCCGACCAGTAGATGCCCCCTGTGTCCTGCACCGGGCCCTTCCAGGCAGGTTCGATGTCAGCGCTTCCGAGCACGTAAGTACAAGGCAACGGAATGGTATCCGTTAGTGCCAGCGTGGCCCTGGTTTCTTCGTAAAGGACGATGGTGTAGGTGATCGTCTCGCCACCCTCCAGACTAGCATGACTCACCCTCTTGAACGAGTCCTCAAAGGAGTGCGGTCCAGCGATAGTGAAAGCGGCGTCGCTGGTATCGCTGATGGTGGCACTGAGTGTGCTGCTCACCCTCACCAATACATTGGTGGACGGGTCGTCGGAGATGGTCCAGGTGTACAATCCGCTGTTTGTTATGGAGGAGACGATGGAGTGAGAAGTGCTAAACCCGTCGGTGGAATAGTCCAATCGCACGTCCCCCACCTCGCCGGTGGATGACCATTGAATTTGCTGCTGGGTGCCTATCTCCCACGTCTCGCCACCGTTGGGCGCTTGCAGGGCTAACGTGGGAGTCGGGGGGGGCGTCGGCTCGGTGGTATCGGCGACGTAGACGTTGAATTGGGCCAACTCCTCATTACGGGTCATGCTATCGTCCATGTTGATGGTATCGGTGACGCCCTCAGCGCGCAGGCGGGCGACGTTACGCAATTGGATGTTGCGGAACCAGCCATCGTGATAGCTCGCCATGGCCTGCTCGGGTTCGGATGTCCAACCAAATTGCTCCACTAGCGGATATAAGACATAGTCTGAGGCATAATAATCCACTGCAAAGGGATCACGGCTGGCCAACAGCACATCCTGCCGTCGGGTTTCTCCGTGCCACCCGACGTTGTCGACTGGATTTACCCAAATTGCGTCCACGATGTTCAAATCGGAGCGACGGATGTGGGCCATCTGGCGAGCGATCAAACCATAAGCTTCACTTTCCGGCGTGCACGTAAGCCCGTTGTCACTGGGACCCAACAACCAGCAGTGCATCTCGCTTGCGCCGCTCCAACGTCCGATACCGTCGTGCGTCGTGATAAACCCCAAATAGTTCTTGACCGCAATGGTCGCCCAGGCGCAACCGTGGCGTTTGAGTACAGGTATGTTGATCATCTTTAACGGTGCATTGTCAAATGACGAGCTATCCCACAAACCTTGCCGCATACTAATCCGCAAGTTCATTCCATTGCAATTTACTTGAAACTTGGGATACGACAGCCGGTTGTCTCCAGCGTCTAGCACGTAGCCATTGTCATTGTCCCCGGTGTCATAATCGCCCACAAAGTTTTGCCGGATGCTCCGCCAGTCGTAAGTGCAAACGTGGTATCCCTCACCTGCAAAAGCATCGGCCACTTCCTGGTACGATTGGTCTTGAAATTGCGAATTGTTGTTGTCTTCATCATACCAGTCCGCATTATGGGTCTGAGTGTTTTCGGCAATAATCACCGCACCGGTAAAGCCCTCAGGGTGTTGGATCAGCCGGTAGATCACACCTTTAACGACATCGGTGTTGGTCCCGTTCCGCCCTTCCCATTGGTTATTGATCTTGATCACGATCACGTCATCAGAGCCAAAGAGACCGTCGGAGTGCCCGGCCGTCCTGTAAAAGTGGTCACCGTGGGCTTCCATGAGATTGACCAGGGCATCCACGCCATCGTCGTGCAGGGCTTCCTCGGCTGAGACGCCGCCGGGGATGGAGCCGTCATTCAGGCTGTATTGGGGCTCCGGCACATTGGTGATGACAAAGACGTCCGAAACGGCGGTGAGAGAGACCCAGCCCGGCAGATCGGGACTGTCGGCGAGGATAGGCACCGCCGGGGCGGTGGTGCTGCCCTGCAAACAGACGGTCAGTAGCAGACCGGCAATGAGGAGAGCCAGCCGGCCTGGGGAAAAGTCCTCTTTGAGACGGCGGAGGAGACTGGCAGAGCCCAGCAGAGATGCCAGGTAAGCCAGGAAACCCAGGCCGTTGGCCGCGGCGACGCGCTGGCAGGGATAGGCCAGCCGCTTTGGCTTGGTACCGCTGCGCAATAGCAGCCAGATCAACGAACCGATACCCACAGCCCAATAAGCGAGCTTCCACCGGTTCGGTGGACGATGCTCCAGTGGCTGTGTGTGATCATCGACTGGATGATGTATGTGACAAGAATGTTTAGTCATATCCTGACCTCCTTTGATGTTTTCTTTAGTGCTTCGAGCGCTCGCATTGACATCACATAGGGATAGCCCAACAGAAGCTCATTTCTGCGTTACAGTCAGGCGCAGTACGTTGTCGTGAGAACCATCCAGGTAGACAGGCAGTCCCTCCACAAGTTCCTGTCCCGAGTGGGCGTTTACCTCACCGGTATCGAGATCGGTGACCAGGTAGATGCTTTCGGGCTCGACGACATACCACTCTGACAACCCGTTGACGCGCGGGTATTCAACCGGCAGATTCCAGATGATCCGGTGGCGCGGTGTGTCAAAACGCAGCCGGCCCTGCCAGTCTTCTTGAGCAGCGAGATGCACATAAAGTGTATCGTTCTCACCATCCAGGGCTGCACCCACCCGGACGCCCTCTCGCCAGGGATACAGGCCGAGGCCCTGGGTTTTGTAATGGGCATACAATAGAGCGGTACGCACAAAGTTGCCGTCCAGGTACCAGCCTTCCACAAAACCGTCGGAACGCTGCTTGAGGAACAGAACCTCGATCTCGTCGTCCACCCAGTAACGGCACTCGGGGATATCGAACCAGGGCAAAAGGTAGAGCATGGACTCGATGGCATCGGCATAGCCGTCCTGCCGACCCTCTTCCCAGTTTATGGAATGTTTGGTGGCTGCTGCCCGCATCGCCCGTTCGATCTCGGTGGCGTAACGATCCGTACCCTCGGCCAAGTCGAACGTCTGGAATCCATTGAGGATATATCCCCACGTGTCCGCCAGATTATCGTCAAAGGGCTCCAAGGTATCCACGTCTACACTATTATACCACAGGCCCTCATCCGTGCGGCCCGTGACGAGAATTCTGTCCAGGAACTGCTTCAAGGGCTCCTGATATCGGTCGGCCTGGGGCCGGTTTTGCATCCGCTCCACAAAGTAGAGTTCGGTCAAACCGGGGACAATCTCACCGCCGTGATCCGTCAGGCGGAAAGGCTGGGCCTTCGTGGCGCTTTCTGCAAGCGGGCGGAAGCGCTCGTCCTCACGCAGGGGACCTTGAGCCTCAAAGTCCCAATAGTCCGCCGGCAGACCCTGGTTGTTGGGGAACATCTCAAACAAATAGGCCTCACCGATGCGTTCGGCCATTTGCAGGTAGCGTTCGTTCCCTGTGGCCCAATACAGCCGGGCGAGAACCTGCAAGAGTTCCCCGTTGGCTTCCGTCCCGTTGGAGGGGATCAGGCCAGCCTGCGTTTCAACGGAGGCGGCGCCGAGAATCGCATTTATCCCTTCGCTCATCCGGTCGAACCAGGGACCTGGCCCGAACCGCTCGGCAATGGCGAGAAGTCCATCTTTGGCGTACTCGGAAGTGCCAAAGAGCCTGGTATCCAGGTCTTCTTCCACCACTTTTCCCGACTCGAGTTCTATGCGACAGGACAGGGCTCCGCAGATTTCACGCTCATCGTCCAGGGTCTGCACCCACAACGCCTTGTTTTCAGGGTCAAGATAGTAACTGGCGATCAACAGATGGGGAAACAAGTCAGCGGCAGTGTCCTTGCCGTTCCAGAACCTGTGGAAAGGTGACACAGCGTAGGGTACTAAACTTGTCCTGGAATTGCGGACTGTTTCCCACGCTTTGAGCGTGCGGTATGCGCGTTGAAACGCCTCCTGGCTGAGAGTCGCATTGAGCATAGCTGCTTGCTCGTAGTCGTTGCGCGCCAGAGCGTCGTGTAGCGTGGCCACCACCAGCCGCCGGGCAGTGACACGATCCGGGGGTGCGATGGGCTCCTCGTAGATGGGCAGCGGAGGAGGCAAGATTCCAACTCGCTGCAACAGTCCACGTACACGATATTTGAGGGCCGGGACTGTCGTCATTGCCAGTCCGAGGGCAGTCAGGCAGACGATGCCAAAAGCGATGACTATCAGCACCCTGGAGTGGCGTTTCATAATGATGAATCCCTCCCTTTTAGGGAAAAGCTACCTCACAAGCTATATCAACTAACGATCATTTCTGTTTCAAGACATAAGGCAAGAATATCTGCTTTGGTTCAACGATGACAATAAAGCTTGCCGTGGATGTGCTGCCGTTGGCTGCAGTCAAATTCGCTGTGTTGATGATGGCATACGTACCGCTTTGCGTCACTGTAACGGGGTAGGTGATGGTTACGGTCTGACCCATCGTTGGCGCTCCGATCCAGATCAGCTTGCGGGCGGTTGAATCATAGGCCATGGAGCCGCTACCAGCGGTGTACGTAAGCGGATGGCTGACCTGTGCAGGCAGCACGTCTGTCACAGTCAGCGCTTGCCCGGAGCCCAAGGCCTGCAACGTATACGTGATGGTGCCACCAAGCTTTAGCACAGTTTCGGAAGGAGGCGGGACTACCCGGGCAAACTTGGTTAGCTGGGGTTCTTGACCCCAAACTACGGTCAACACAGGCCGCCCCTCCGCGCTCCCGTCGCCGGTTTCGGATGAGGCCAGGTACTTGCTGCTGTGCTGGGCAGAGTCGGAGCCATAGATAGCCACACTGGCCGGCTGGCCTGCGGTGTAGGCCACGGCCACGGCCTGGGTCGCATCCCAATGATAGGGATTGCCCGGAAAATCAAGGGACGAGGTGATAGGATAAATCCACGTCGCGGCGACGTTCTCCTGCGCTAACGGTGCGTTGTTCCAGTGAATGGTCATCTCGTCCCACGGATCGCTGATGGTGAAGAGATGCACCCACGAGGGCTGTGCCTGGCCAGGTTCGCCAGCGTTGCCCCAATGATAGAGTGTGAGGGTAGCAGAAATGATCACTTTGCCCGCTGGGATGGCCTCGAGAGAGAAGCGCAGGTAGGACTTGTTGAAGCAAGGAAAGTGAGTAGGAGCGGTTTCGGTGCCGACAAAGACACCAGTGTCGTCGCCGTGGTTGATCTCGCTGCCTCCCTTGTGCCCCCCGCTGCACATCCCACCGCCGCCCATCCACGCGTCCTCGACCGTGTTATCCTCCGGCGAGGCGGCGCGGATTGTCGTCGTGCCCTCTGGGATAGCAGAGGGTGGCTGGTAATCGGCATAGCCAAAGTGAAGTTCGCCCCAGGTCACGGGACTGTGAGCGTCGAAAGCCTCTGGCCAGTACTCTGGTGCGACATAGCCAGCGGGCGGTTGGTCGTCACGGTCGTAGAGCTGCACGCCCAATCCCCACAGCGCCCCCTCGACTGGCGGCCCCGAATGTGCCAATGTCTCCCAAGGGATGGTGAAAATGGCTGTCCAGCCATAATCTATGCCGCACGCGTTGCTATTGGGACCGGGATTGCACGACCATTGCATTGCTTCGTGGTCGGTCCAATCACCAGTCCAGGTGGTATCCCAACCTGCGCCAGTGCCACGGCTCTGGCGGCGGTATTGGGTCGCATTTTCGTTGGGCCAGTGGTGGGCGCCGATCAGAAAGGTGTAGTCGTCTGCTTGCGGCGTTGTTGCCCGATCGAAACCAGTGTCCAGGTAGATCACAACGGCGTCATACTGCGTAAGGTCCTCGGAGGGAGGCGGGTTATCTTTGTACCAGAGATAGTAGTCCACGACGACAACGCGAACCTGGAGCGCCTCGGCTGTGTAGGCCAGGCGGACATCGGCGTAATTCTTGCCAGGCACACCTTGTTCGTTGTGGCCAAACCAAAGGATGGCAGTTTGGGCCCAGTTCACCTCATCGGAAGAGTAGGGGATGTTCGCGCGGCGAACAGCCTCTCCCTGAGCCCCGACGACAGGTTGTGCGGTGTGAGATGTTGACACCAGGACCGCGAGCAGAAGAACCAGGACCAGTTTGTGCACAACTCACCATCCTTTCATTACGATGGGGAAATAAGACTTGAAACCGTTGGCGATAGTGGTAGCGGTCAGTTCCCGATTTTCCGCACCATTGTCCACGGTAGCCGTGTTGACGATGGCAAACGGCTCTGCCACGGTGACGGTGATGGCGAAGGTGAGTTCCAGGGAGGTTTGCTCCGTGAGCATACCTGTCCAATGGATGAGATTAGCATCGGCTGTGAGGGTGTCCACCTGAGGATCGACCTGAGCGCTGTTGGGCACATACGTTGTGCCGCTGGGGATGGTGTCGGTGAGGGTGACAGTTGCGCCGGTACCCACCAGAGAAATGGTGTATGTTAAGACATCTCCCTGATCAGCAATTATTGAACTCACTTGTTTGGCCATCGGGTATACCTGCGCCAAAAGAGTCACCAGGTTCTGCAGGCGATATAGGTCATAACGGCTGTTAAAGCTGACCGGCTCGGGCAACTGGCGCACCAGGGTATCCCAGTCCTCTTGCAGCACCCAGGCTTTGACCTGGAACATAGTCCAGGCCAGTGTTGGGCTATGGTAAAGATGCTCGCCGCCACAGGTCGTGTGATGAGCCAGGTCGGACATCCACCACCAGGGGTTGTTGACCTCGTATGATTTGACGTAGTAGCGAGTCTTGTCGAGCAAATCTGCACGCAAACGGGCGATCATTTCGGAGCAGAGCGGAAAGTAGCCCGAGAGGGCAGGATAGCGCATGAACCCGATCCCGGCGTCAACGCGATACGCGCTGCCATCCCACCAGTTGACCTGGCTGGGGTCGGTCTCCCGGTCACAGAGCGCGGCGCTATAGGGGATCAATTGGCTGTTGTAGGTTACAAGGTCATCACCGTTGATCGTGCCATTGGGGTCGAGCCGGATTTCGGCCGGCTGCCGCTCGCCGATGTCGTAAAGGTGGGGGACAAATTCGGCCAAGGCGATGCGGCCGTCCAAGAGATTGGTCAGCAAGGTATCGGCCTGGGCCTGCATATCGGTGTGATCCAGGTGGGCAGCCATGTCGCGCACGGCCTGCGCCGCCCCGATCTGCGCACCAATGTTGAGCCGCCCTGTGAGCCACTCCTCAAAATTGCAGAAGCCCAGCGCTGGGTCGTAGGCGTCCAGGAACTCCCGAAACTGCTGCGTGATGAGCGACCAGTGGGCTTCAATGGCGTTCCAATCGCCCGTGGCATCGGCATAGGCCCACAAGGCGTACAAGCGCAGTCCGCCCAGGTTCAGGTTATTGGCCCACCAGACCGAGATGACCCTGTCGTCAACCAGGCAGTTCTCGACCCCAATGTGTAGACCTCTCTCGTTAAAGTGGATACAGTGTCGTTGATAGGCGTAATGGTCAGGGTTGAGCAGGTTATCAGCGACAAACGCAGAGAGGTAACTCTTTAGTTGGATCTGCTGCGCGGTGGAAAGGTAGGGGTAGGCTTCCGAGAGCACGCGCACCAGGTCTGTTTCAAAGCCATACAACTCGAAGGTGGACTCATTATGCAACATCCACGAGAAAGCCTGCTCCCACCGCGCGGTCATCGGTGGCGAATCTGGTCCCAGGGCGACGATGTCGGCGACGCGCCGTGCGACTTCGGCATGGATATCAGAATAAGTAGGCACATCGCTGCGAGGGTAGGTGAGTTCGTACAACCGCGCGTCACGGGCGGGAAAGCTGGTAGCGGAATCGTAGCCGCGATCGGTCGGCCCGACGGCATACAGCCAACTGTACGACGTAAAGTAGATCACATTGTTGGCGACGATAGGTGGGCTGGCGCCGGGCACGTGGCCTATGGCAATGGCACCACCGTAACGCCACACATGCCTGCTGGGCAGCGGGCTGGAGGGGTCAGGGCAAGACTGAAAGTGGCCACCGCCAGGACCGCCGTCGGTGAACAGCGAGCGCAGCGCACCGCTCTCCGGACGGTAGACCCCCAGATCCTCGCTGATGGTGTAATAGTAGTCACCTCCTGCAAAGACGTGCCGGCCTACCTCGTCCGTCCGCAACTGGAACTCGGACATTAGCCCGCCGGCAACTTGCGTTGTCTCGCCGGCAGTGAGGTCAACCCGGAAGAGACGGTTGTCGTGGTCGAGATTATATACATGGTCCTTCGTGCCTGCAGGGGCTGGAAACCAGGCGCTGCCATCGGGAGCCAGGATGGGATGCAGCAGCCCCCAGTAGGGGATGGGCATAGGAACGTAACGCAGGGTGGCGGGATCCCACAGGTCGACACCGGTATCGGCGTCCAGATAGTAAAGAAATCGGTGAGTTGGGTGGTTCTCGTAGTACGTGTTCCACGTCTCGACCGGATCGGCATCCTGAGGTACGTTGGGGTAGCCCTCATTGTGTACGTAGGAAGAACCACCCGCTTTGACGGTAAGAAAGATAACCACACTGCCGTCGTCGGAAACCAGCGGGTGGGTGTTATGCATGCCCGCTCCATAGAGTGGTGTAGCCCAAAGTAGCTCGCCTGTCACTGCGTCCACGCAACGGGCCACCATGTCCTCACTGCCAAAGTAGACGCGCCCCACCACCACAGCGGGAGACGAGACGACCGGGCCGCCGGTCTCCACGCGCCACAGTTCAGCCCCTGTGACGGCATCAAGGGCATACAGGTTGCCATCGTTGGAACCAACGTACAGCCGCCCATCCACCACCGTTGGCGCAGACATCACGGGGCCGCCGGTGGAGAACTCCCAGTCCCTACTTCCGTCAGCGGCAGAGAGAGCATAAACGTTTCCGTCGAGGGAACCAAAGTAGACGCTGGTGCCATAGACAGCAGCGGTGTGGGGGATGGGACCGCCAGGACGTTTGATCCAAAGTGTCTCCCCTGTATGCGCGTCAATGGCGTGCATTTCGCCGTTCATTACGCCCTGGTAAACCACACCATTGGCGACGATTGGTTGTGCTTCCACTTCGACACGCTCGCCAAAGGCGTAGGCCCATTGAAGATAGAGCGGGCCATCGTTGAAGGCAGTGGCTGGCGTACGGCCTGAATGGGCGGGGTCGTGCTGGAACATTGGCCAATCGTCTTCCGGCAACTGGAAAACTAATGTAGCCTTACTCGTCTTGGGTATTGGTGCGACGATAGTGAACACAAGCAAAAGAACAAGGATTCTTGGCAGCATCGGTTTGTGGCACACTTTGCCCATCTTTCAGGAAACAAGGTAGCAAGAACGGAACACGAAATAACCTTTTTCTACCGCCGCAACTTGCCCAACCAACCCGTTTTGACGGCCACTACAATCAGAACCACCAAGGCAACAGGTGAGAGAGCGAGCGCCAATCGAAACACGTCATCGCTTTCTGTATACAGACCATCGGGCAAACCGGTGTTCTCGAGGCTCACCGTGGGGCAGGGTGTGACCGTAGAAGTAGGGCTGGGGGTGGCTATAGGAGGCTTTGGCGTAGAGGTGCGTAGAGGCATTACCGGCTGATGCGGCGCAGAAGACTGGCTTCTAGAGTACCACACCTTTTTGTTCGCCTCAGAATCCCACACACTTCCCTCTCGCGCGAACCAAGCCGCGTGGAGCTGATTCCCCTCGTGGACAACGATCTTGGGATACTCGGGATACAACCCCGATTCCGCAAATACTCTCGTGGGAGATGACCAATTCTCCCTATCCCAGATCAGGTGATAAATGCCCAGCAATGCGTTCCCTTCCCGAGACTCGCGACCGGCAACGAGCAGATGGATGTGTCCGGCGCTATCCGTTGCCATATCATACATGTCAAAGGGGATAGTGTCTAGACGAGTAAACAGTTGTGGAATCACCGACGGCGCTGCCCAAGAATGGCCGCCGTCGATAGACCATTGGTAAAACAACTCATCGCCCGAGGTTGCCCGCCACACGAGCATAACGCCGCCTTCTCCATTGCTTCCTACGGTGAGTTGAGTCACCGTCTCATCCGGATAGTTTATCACGGTTGGCGATGTCCAGGTCTTGCCACCGTCTGAAGAAGAGGTGTAAACACTATAATGAGTATCACTGCTTACTCCTGTAAGACGATCCCATCCCTCGTCCCAGGTCACATAGATCGCACCGTTGTTATCAATTTCCATGTAGGGCCTGGCAGAGCCGATCAGTGGTTCAGGGTAAAGGTTGATTGGGACAGACCAGGTCTGGCCACCGTCGGTGGAGCGACGGTAGAAAATATCTGCCAGGGCTAGTTCGTCTTCACCGGCATAGCGGAGTGTATCATCGTAGATGACGTGGATCACCCCCCGAGAGTCAACAGCCATGTCCCCCATATAGCTTGTGCCCTGGTTAATGCGGTGGGGCGTGGACCAAGCTCTGGCTGACCGTGCCTCGCCCAGGGGGGCCTTCTGATGATACAAAGCTGCGAGGCTATAGGCACTACCGCCAAAGAGCAAATGGACGTTTCCTACCAGATCGGGGGCAATGGCGTTGCGCTCAATGTCTGCCGAAGGAGGAACAATGTCATTGGGTTCTGACCAACCTTCTCCGTTCCAATGAGTGTAATTGACTTGCTCCTGGATACCCCCTCTTTCTAGTGGGGTGCTTTGGCACCAGACGATGTGCACAGAGCCAAGCTCGTCTACAGCAAGGTCAGGGAACCAAGAGAAATCAGGTGGTGCGGATATGACCGTCGGTGCAGTCCAGTTCCCATCCTGAGCCAACGCCCACCGGTCACGATTGAACGCCAGCAGCGTGACAGCAATAATTATACAGGCCATGGTCAAGATATGTTTCCAAACTCGCTTCTCGTCAATTCTCTCGTCACTCATAGACATCTAATGACAATCCACCTGGAGTCCAAAAGGCTCTGCAATGCGTGGGAATGGATTTGATGGCCCCTCTTTCTCACGTCTATGGCTCACCAATTCCAAAAGTTTGCCCAAGGTATAGTATCTGACCCGCTGAGAGTGCAAATACCTCTATCTGACCGCCGTGATCCAACTCCACTGCCTGTGTCAGATCCGGCGTTCCATTGAAAGGTGACAACTTGTCGTCAAAGATGATGATTCTGACCAAGCCGTCCGCATCGGGCGTCAAGCCTAGATCCTGCACGTTCAACCGTTCTTCCTCATCTTGCTGATAGCCTGTTTGCTCGCCTAGCTCCTCCATAAGAATAGCAGCAACAGGAACCAGTCTATATGCTGGCAAATAGTATTCGACGTGGTGCCAGTTGGCCGCCAGGATAGCCGTGGACGCCAGGGCAAAATTCTGTTCGATGGCCCTGAAGCGATCTTGGTAGTAGTGGTCAGAGTTGGCCAACGTGGCGCGAGTGAGCAAGCGCTGAGTTCCTGCCCCCAAAGGATATTCAGGCACCAGACAAAAGATGCCAGCGTTCAAAGCTACCAGGACAGCCGTCGCCGCGATCAGCCAACGACGTTGAATGGTCAGCAGTTGCGCCAGTCCGACCGCACTAAACAACAGCAGAGCCGGCAGAAAAACAAAGACTAGTCCCTGCTGGCCCATGTGGACAACGGTGTAAAACGCCAAGGAAGGAGCAACCCATAAGACTAAAAAGACCAACTTTCTACAACGGTGCGACCATTCGCGCCACCAGAGCCTGCTGGCTGCATGGATCACGGCTGGCGTCAGCGCCAAGCCCCATCCATATAAAGTAAATATCGTCAACTTGCGCACGTTGCGTCCGATCCCTCGCCATCCTGCCCCCATGAAAATCGAAGTAGTGCTTTGGAAGCGCTGACTAAACTGGCCCATAACACGCATATAGTTAGAGAAGCCGTCGCTCAGAGTCATTAATGGAACGAACCAAGCCAGGCAGATCACCGTTCCCAACGCCCCGGCGGCCAGGAAACGTTTCCACCCCACCCGGTGCAGGGCAAAGAGCAGCAAGGGAGCCAGAAAGACAATCGTCTGCTGCCGTATCCCTCCGGCGATGGCCACGATTGCGATGGCAGGGTAAAGGTAGCGATGGTCACCTTGCATTGTTTCGTACAACCACCATACACCCACAATCACCAACGAGGTATCGAGGATATGTGGCAGAGCAATCTCACCGTAGAACCAGAACAGTGGCGAAGTAGCCAGAAACAATGCAGCCATCAGTCCAATCCGACGATCAAACATTGACCGACCCAAGCAGAAAAGGGCTACCACAGCCAGCGCGCTGGCGACGACGCTGATCCATACCATTGTAGTCTGAGTGTCGCCAAAAAGCAAATCCACCAGACGGCAGAGCCAAACGTACACAATGTAACCCGGCGGTTGGGGTTGTTCTTTGGCCACGCTGAACTCGCGCATGGCGTAGGCGAAATTCACCGAATCCCAATGATAGAGAATCTGCGAGCGGAGAGGAATCCGGCTGAGAAGCGTGAAGGCGAACAGTCCGACGGCGATCCACGTACCTGAAAGACGCTCTGACCCGGCTCGACTCATCGTCGTCCCCCACTCTTTGCAGCCCAGGAAACCTGACGTTTTTTCCCCCGTAAGGCCATCCGGGTCACGTAGGCGAATGCTTCTATGATGATTTCAAAAGACATCTTGGACTGACCGACCCGGCGGTCTTTGAAGATAATGGGAAATTCCACGACCTTTCCCCCAAGACGCTCCACGTGATAGACGGCGCCGACCTGGAAGCCATAGCCCTGCAGGCGAATCTCCTCCCAGGGCACCTGTTGCAGTATCTCGCGGCGGTAGCACCGAAATCCCCCGGTACAGTCGCAAGTCTCGAGGCGCAGCATCAACCGAGCAAAAGTGTTGCCCCCCCAGCTAATGAGCTTGCGCAATATTCCCCAACTGGGCGTGCTGCCCCCCCTGACGTAGCGCGAACCGATCACCAGATCGGCAGACTCGATCTCGGCCAAAAAGGCGGGCAAATAGCTCGGATCGTGGGAAAAGTCGCAATCCATTTCAAAGATGTAATCGTATCCTCGTTCGATGGCCCATTTGAAACCTTTGACGTAGGCGGTACCCAGCCCCATTTTGCCGGGACGATGCAAAACGTGAATGTCGGGTAACTCTAGGCTCAAGCGGTCAGCGATCTCCCCGGTGCCATCAGGAGAGTTGTCGTCAACAACCAGAACCTCCAAGCCGACGTCCAGAGCCAGGATAGTCGAAACTAACGGCTCGAGGCTATCGGCCTCGTTATAGGTGGGGATAATGATTAGCGAGCGTGTCTGTTCTGTCATGGTGTATCTCCTAAACCAATGGCTGTTGGCAACTTGTCAGATGTGACGGCATAGACGTCAACCTGGGGCAAAGAAAACTTCAACGCCAGCCACGGGGTGGGGGCGGGGTCGTAGCCGCCCAAGGCGCGCTCGGCCGGGCCGTGGAACACATAGTCTACGCCAAAGGCGCGTATAGTTTCTATACGTTCCTCATCGGATGTCACGGCGTCGAAGAAGTGCATCACGCGGTCTCGCTTGTCGTAAAAGCCCACCGTCTGCGCCCAGTGGGCCAGAAAGGCCGTATTACCGCTGAGGGCTGGCACGTACTGCCCCACCGTGAGCGAAGAGAGCACGATGTCATCGGGAGAGGTGTTCTCCCGCAGCCAATCCAGGGCTGCCGCGTCGTCCTGGTGCAGGTAGTAAGGGTAATCGTGCCGGGCCAACTCGGTGAAGCGCCAGGCCCACAGATAGACGTTGGTGGGTAGTACAGCAAGCACAAAGGCTGCCACCACCAGGCGTTTCGCTCTGCCCTCAGGCCGGGGCTTTGAATCACGAATTCCAGGCTTCCGTTGGGCGATGGCTGGTGCAATGAAATCGTATAGCCCTCTTGTAGCCAGGATCATCATCGGAATCTGCCAGCTATTGAGCATGTGGATCTGAAAATCGGTGGGAATGTAATTGAGTACGGCGCCGGTCAGAAACCATCCCACCACGAACAGATCCTCTTCATTCCACTGCTTTCTCCAGGCCAATCCTATCCCCGTCACCACGGCCAGGATCAGCGGCAACCCAAAGAGGATGACCAGGTGCATTGGTGGAGGGGTGTAGACACCGGCGTTGGCAAACTGGGCCAACACCTCTTCCCAGAGCGGGTCAGCCGTCGTCAGGATCACAGAGTATATCGCGCCGGAACAGGAAAGTGCACAGACGATCACCCCGCCCCAAAAGAGGGGCCAGGGAAATGCCCGCCTTTTGAGCCAGACGAACAGGGCAAAAGTGCCCATGACACCATAGATGATCAACAGGTCATAAGTGTGGCTCCAGCCCAGCAGTAAAGAGAGCACGCCGGCGGTGGCCATATACTTTGTACGCGCCTCCTTCCACCCACGCCAGACAAACTCGAATATCAGAGTGATCAACGTCAGCGCCAGGGTGAAATGCGGAAAGGCCAGGATGCACAAGAAAGAGTTTCCCTCGGCAATGAACACGTCCAGCGGAAAAAGTAGCTCGCCCTTGGTCAATGTGTACTTGAGGACAATGAGCATCCAACCCAGGCCAGAACTAAAGGCAATCAGCAAAAAAGTCGTTCGTCGCTGGCGCACCTCAGCCAGAAATTGGGCGATCAAGCGATAGATCGCCCACAAGAACGAGCCTCCGGCAATCCAACGAAAGACCTGGTACACTGGCGCATAGCTCAGCCCGGTCCAGCGGGAAACCTGGGCCAATACCCACCAGAGCAGATTAAAGAAGAGTGGTTCATTGGGTTCTGGCGTCAGCTTGTTGCTGACCAAGATCGAATCCTGGAAACTCTGCCACCAGGAGAGATATTGGCCGTGATCGGGCACATCTATTATCAAGCCCATGAATTGCTTGTCCGCCGGGCTGGACAGGTAGCCATAGAGATAAGGCAAGCTGGTGACGGCCAGGATGCCCACGATAACCACCCACATAAAGCGCCATTCCTGGCAGGAGATCCGTTTGCGGCTTTTTAGCTGAGATGAATCCATCGCGAACTTTTGCTTTCAGCTACTAGTGCTGGTTCCCTGCGAGAGAGAAACCAGAGAACGACTAACAATGCTGAAACACTCATCAGCAGAGGGAGCAGGCTGACAACGCCGGGCAAATGCAGAAACATGCCCAGATTGCGGGCGATGTTCCCCGCTTGCCAGTTGGGCCAGGCGTATTCTACCAGGGGATTGCGCAGCGTATCCGGTGGAAAAGACTGCTCGGCCAACGTCAGTCCCCAGGTGGCGATCAGCGACCAGGCAGCCAGGGCCACAGTTAACCCTCTCAGCCATGCTCTGTTTTTTCCCTCGCAGAAGACAAAGACCATTGGCAGGGCCATAAAGGGCACCATCGGCAGCAGATAGCGTGGACCAACCGCGAACCCACCCCACCACATGATGGATGATGAGTTGAACAGAAACATGGCCCCCACGCCGGCCTGCGCGACCCACAACTCGGGCCGATGTTCACCCGAACGCCACCAGAGGACAAAGCCCGGCACGGCCAACAACAGCAACGGAGAAAGCACAAACAGCCCCCGGAACGCGCCAAAGGTGATGCCCCAGATAGCTTCCCGGTGCGGCAGCGTCAGGCTCATGAAACCAGTGTGATGCTGCTCGGCCCACAATTCCGAGTGACCATAACCCAACTCCAAAGGCGAGCCAAAGATATAGGTGTTATAGGCTATCCAGCCGGCGGCGATCAACGCGCCAGTGAGGATCACCCAACCGATACGCCACCGGTTGCGCAAGCGATAAAAAGTGTACAGGAACACGATGCTCACTATGAGTACCGAAGGGTACTCGGTGATGACGCTGTAGCCCAGTAACAGCCCGACAGCCAACAACAAGCAGGCAGACAGTGGCTTGGTCCCCATGAACACTAGATAGAATGCGGTGAACAAGCACGCCGCGCTGAGCTGGTGCCCGTAGAATGCTCCAGCGTAGGCAAAGGCCGGTGTAAGCAATCCATACCCCAAAACTACCCCAATGCGGGGCCACGGCCGGGCCGTGAATCGCCCCAGCAGGAGGTATAGCAACACGCCTATCGAGGCTGTGGGCAGCGCGGAGGTCACAAACGTCAGCGCTGCCTGGGCAATGGCAAAGCGAACTTTGTGCTCCAGCAGGCCGGTTCCCTCCTCGCGCAGTGTGGCCTTGAACGCTTCGTTGTTCGCCAATCTATCCATCACGCCATCCATGATGGGTAGATCGATAAACTTTTGCAACACCGCATAAATCGGAATGCCCAGAAAGGCAGCTCCGGGGGCCTTGTCGCTGTAATAATGCTCCCCGACCTTGGCATAGTCCACGGTATTTTCAACGTAATCGTCAATCTGAAAGGTGCCATCGTCCACCACGGAGACGACCATGTCCAGCCGTGAGTTCTGGTTAGGGTCGGCCCAGCGGGGGAAAAAGTAAGCGTAGCAAAGCAGTAACATCAAGGACAAGATTAGCCCAATGGCCCGCTCACTACTCAAGCACGACAGACTGCCCCTCTGGTTCATTATCCACCCCTCACTGATCCTGGTCGGCTGAGGTGATGGGTCCTTTTTGTTGTTCGTAATGAGACTATTAGATAGTCCAGAAAGTAGGCCGCTAAGACGATTAAAAATGCATCGATCTGCAAACGCAGTCTCTCTGAACCCACAAATACCATCGAGTGGAAAGCGTTCCAAAATAAGATCAGGATCAGCCAATATGCATTTCGCTGCCTTTGGAATAGTACACAAATAATTCCGCCAACAGCGAGAACTATAACTAGCCGGAAAAACCAAACCCTTGCTTTTTCGGCAGGAGTGATATACCTGACCACATCATCTAAGGATGTTGGCCCATATTGGTATCCATCCGGTCTAGCAGAGCTCACCTTGTTTCCAAAGGGTGGTGGAATCTCCTCCAGCGGAATCAAAGGATACGACCAGAACAGCCGTTTAACCCGCTGGGTGAAATAGATCCCCGGATTTTCGTAAATGAACTGGATTCCCATACTCCAGAGATAGGTGTCGCGCTCTGATTCTGTCAGTCCCTCCCAGTCAGGCACAATTTGTCTCTCCGGCAAGCTCACACTCTGCCACTCAGAATGATTACGCATTTCTGCCCACCATGTATGATCCCAAAGTTTCCACTTTGCGTTTGGAAGCGGCGAGAAATCGCCGTGTGCGGAATAGTTGTATAAGGCATAAGGGAAGAGACTAAGCGAGAGAGTCAACAAGAGCATCACAAACGGCACAAATCTAACAGTGTTTGCCTTTTGCAATTGATGATAGATGAGATAAAAAAGCAACAGCCCCACAAGAAGCACAATCTCGGTTCTCGTCAGTATCGCAAGTCCCGCTACCAGTCCCCAGACGAGATAGAGCCCTATAGGTGGAGAGTCTTGGTCTAGTTGGCAGGTTGTCCATCCCAGCAAGGCAACTAGCGGAAAGAATATTGCTTCTGACATGATTGGCCTGACATACATTACCAGAGCTGGGTAGATAGCCGTGGCAATGCCAGCGATAGCACCCGTTCTTTGATTAGACACATAGCATCCGACAAGATAGACCACAATCACCACAATCAATGATAGCAAAACTTGTAGCAACCTGACCGGGACCAAACTCTCCCCGAAAACTTTGTAACACAATGCAACAAGCAAAGGATAAAGTGGCGGGACAATGGAGGTTTCTTTTCCGGCATCAGCGATCCAAGTAGCAGTGCTCACAGAGAACCCTCTGCCCTCAGCCAAGTTTCGCGCTATGTCCAGGTACATGTGTTGATCACTCATCGAGTCATGAATGTTCTCGTCGAGTCCCCCGAACGCTAGCAAGAACACTAGTCGCGCCAATATCGCCAGCACGGACAGGAGTAGAATCCACCGCGTATGTTGCGTCATTGTTCACTCCCTGCTCAATGCCTAGACCACAGCTTTACCTAAACGCAACCCGAACGTACATGTCATCCAGCGAGTAGCAGGTGTTGCGATAGTCATACATCACTTCCCCTAACTTTGCCTGTTCTTCTCTTCTTGTCTGTCGCCAACCTTGATAGCGTAAATGCGCAGGATATCTTTCAAGTTTATGGAAACAGTCGCTGTGCCCAACCCCAGCCGTTCGACCCAGCGCCTCAAGCGAGCTGATAGCGGCGTATCCACTCCACCCACCTGCCCTGCCAGATGCCGGAGGCTCAACTGGCGGGAGGGGTGCACAACTCGCTTGACCTGGTAGCCAGCTTCGGAGAGCAGGCGAGTGAGCGCCTGCGTGTTGAAGAAGAACAAGTGATGCCGGGCGAAATGCCGATGCCAGCGGCCCAGAAGGCGGAATCCGAGGTTGTCAATGCCAGGGACTTCGACTACCAGCAAGCCGCCGGGCCTAAGGACGCGCGTAACCTGGCGTAAGGTTTCTCTCGGGTTGAGCAAGTGCTCAAATACCTGCAAGCTGACGACGACGTCGAAGGCATCGGGGGGAAAAGCAGCCTGGCACAGGGTACCACCAAAGACGTCAAGCCCCAGGTGTTCCACCGCGTAGCGGCGGCTTGTCTCCTCGGGCTCCACGCCAATGGCATCCCAACCCCGTGCCCGAGCCAGATCTAGCAATAGTCCACAATAGCAACCCAGGTCGAGCAGTCGCCCACGCGGGCAAAATGCCTCTATTTCATCCAGCACGCTTGCCAGGTTCCGTCGTTTCCGTCCCTCCTCACTGAGATAGCGGGACAGGTGTTCCTCCTCCTCGGCTTGTTCTTCCAGAGTGGGTTCCCTGCTGGGTGTGTCACCGTGGCAAAACCACTCCAGGTGCTCCACAGGACAGACGTAGACCAAGCCGCAACCGTTGCAACGCACGACTGGGCCAGGGCTCAACCGGGGGCGAAACAGGGTGCGCGTAGACATACCGCCACACACGACACAACTCCCATCTCGCCGGGGATGAACCAAGTTAGCGCTTTCCACTGTGCAACTCTCCATTCCCGCGATATACTAGATCGCAGCAGCCGACGCACCCGGCAAAGAGCCCCCGTCGCCTGAGTGCCTGGCGGAAGGCACGGTAGCGCGGCCCATTCCATAGCGCCTGCAGCGTGCTTTCCCGCAAACTGCCGATACGGTAATTGAAACAAGGGAACACGTCGCCATACGCTGAGACGTTCACGCCCGACCATGGAGCATAACACGTATACGAACGTACGTCCAGCTCGTTCGCGTAATGAGCCACGATCTCCCCACGTGGGATGTTGGGTGAAAGGCGGATCGCCGGAGCACCATCGGAACGCATCTGGTCCAGGCGCCGTAGTTGTCCCTCCAGAGCCTCCAGATCGAATCCCTCGATCGGGTCGGGACAGGCAAAGTAAGGTGTCATCTCGTCGCTCAGTTGCAGGCCACTCGTCAGAAGCGAGGTGTTGATGATCTGGTAAGTGCAATAGTCGACCCCAGCCTGTCTGGCCATCTCGATTATGTGTGTCAAGTCGCGCACATTCGACGCGGTGATCGTTATCTTGAAACCGATCAGCGGCCACCGCCGGCGTGTATTTTGGCGGTGCTGCCGCACCTCGCGCATGGCCGCTATCGCCCGGTCGAACGTCCCCGGCACCCCCCGGACACGATCATGGGTCGCCCGATCGCCATCGATCGAGAAGCCAACGGAGAGCACTCCGAGATCCACCAGGGCGCGGGCGGCCTCCGGCGTGATCAGTGCGCCATTGGTAACGAAATGACACCGTCGTTTCCGTGCAGCGTAAGCCAGGATGTCAAGGATGTCAGACCGCACAAACGGCTCACCGCCCGTAAAAATGATCAGGCACCAGGGAGGGGTCTGCGCGATAATCTGCTGGATTTCTTCCAGGCTGAGCTCCTGCGCCGTGCCGCCCCGCCGGAGGTGCAATTGCTCCATCTGCCTCCGCTGAAAGCAAAAACCGCATTTCAGGTTACAGCGATAAGTTAGCTCGATAACCATCTGCAACGGTGGCAAGGCATACCCGCCTGGTAGGTGCCGGGAAAAACCTGTGTACAGTCGTTCAGCAAAGTGATACAGGGTGTACAGATCTAGCATGGCTTCTGAATCCTCCTTCGTCGCTCCAGGATATCTACAAAGGCCTCGTCAATCTGGTCATAGATGACAGGCCAACTGTAGCGTTCCATTACCAACGCCCGCCCATTCCTTGATAAGCGCTGCTGCAATTCCCCGTCGTTCACCAAAGCCACGATTGCCCGAGCAAAGTCCAGAGGCTCATCGGCGATCAAAACATCTCGCCGATGAGTAACAGCAATACCCTCGCACCCGACCGAGGTGGACACAACCGGTGCCCCCATTGCCAGCGCGTCGAGCACTTTTACGCGCATTCCACTACCTACGCGTAGTGGCACAACCAGTCCAGCGCTGTTGGCTAAGAAAGGACGAACATCGTCTACCCGTCCCAGCAATTCAACAGCCTCATCATCACCCAGCTTACGAATCGCCGGGGGCGGACGATCGCCGATAATCTGGAAGGTGACGCCGGGGATATAGGCCCGCACGAGCGGCAACACCTCGCGGCAGAACCAGAGCACGCCGTCGGCATTAGGTTGCCATGCCAGCGTACCAAGGCTCACTAACGTGTGCGGACGCGGAGAACGGGGCGCCGGCTTGAAATAACTCACGTCTACCCCAATGGGCAACACTTCCAATTGCTGCCCGGGCTGCAGCCAGGGGCGAACCAGATTGGCATCAACGAGAGTCGTAACCAGAACCATATTGAAACGGCAACATTCAGCCGACTCGTATGCAGCCATACGTCTCCACTCCCACCAACCGAAAGCCTTCAGCGGCCCTGGCTGCCGGCTCTTGAAGAAACGATGCAGAATCGTCGTTTCAACATTGTGTTGATCAAGCACAGTGAAGGAGCTCGTTGACTCGGGAACATATTGACTCATGTGCAGATGGTCAGCATAGATAACATCGTACTCCTGGACCTGCAGCAGCTCCGAAACCAAATTGTGCATCTCCCGATTGTCGTACAACGCCACGACGAACGGCTTGCGCCGCCCAAGTCCCCGACTAGCCAGACGCACCTTGCGGGCCAGCGAGAGATCAACTGGCACCAGGTGCACGGATTCCAGCCAATCAGCGAACCGGTTCAAGTATTGACCCTCCAGTGGCGACCTACTTAGAGCCGCCAATGTAACCTCGTGATGTCTGGCCAGAGCTTCGAGGAAATGGAACGACTTGACCCGCCCGCCCCGGTCTAGTGGATAAGGGAGCTCGAATGCCAGGAACAGAATCTTCATAAGTCACCGATCAGCACACCATAGGAGCGAATATTCTCCCTGGCCCGTGTACGATCCCGAGTTCTGGGAGAGAGGAAAAGCAGGCTCCAAAATCCCATTTTCAAGATAGAAGTGATCAACAGCGCCCACTTGAGCAGAAGGGCCGTTGTCGGACCATGGTGTTTATCCAAGAACAAGAGCTTACTCTTGTACACTAGAGAGCGCCGTTTGACGGGCACCTTGGACGAGCTCTGGCTTCCCCAGTGCAACACCTTGGCCTCAGACAGATAGTACACGGCCCAACCGGCTTGCCTGGCACGCCAGCACCAATCCACTTCCTCCGAATACATAAAGAAAATCTCGTCCAGCCCACCGATCTCTTCCAGTGTTTCCCGACGTATCATGATGCAGGCACCCTGCATCCAATCTACCGCCCTCGTCTCCCGACTTTGCTGTGGTGAGTGACTGGGAAAGTGGCGACCGTAGACAACCTTGGAAAGCTTGGTCATCAGTAGCAACTCGCTGAGCAAATTGGGAAAATCCATGTAGGACGATTGAAAGCTGCCGTTGGGGTTCAAGATTCTTGGGCCAACAATACCCACCCCTGGTTGAGCGTCCATGAACTGTACCATGCGCAAGAGGGCGCCCGGTAGCACGGCTGCGTCGCTGTTCAGCAACAGCACGTACCGTCCTCTGCTCAGCGGAAGGGCCTGGTTGTTGGCTCGGACAAAACCCACATTATTAGCATTGACAACGAGTTGCACTCGCGGAAAATCCTGGCACACCATCTCCACGCTGCCATCCGCCGAGGCATTGTCCACTACGATAACCTCAAAACCCAAATTGTTCGTCGTGTCATAAAGCGACTGGAGACACTGGGCCAACAGACCTCGGGTATTCCAATTCACAATGATCACTGAAACATCCACCCGCTCGGCGTTCACACACTCATCTCCTTGTCCTTGACCACCTGGAAACGGTCCTCTGTGACAGCTCCTGAGGCCAGGTTGCGGTTCAAAGCCCAGAGCGAACCCATAAAGAACCAGTTAAACATCGCCAAATCGAATCCGATGATTCCTTGAGTATAGGCAAAGGGTACCAACCAGTCTCCCAGAGCCATGGCGATCACACAACCGGCTGTTCCGGCCAATACCGCAGCCGACAGACTTTCGGCAAAGTCTCCCCGGCCCCGGAGCTTGAGCCACAATTTATAGCTGCCCCAGGCCTGCGCGGCAAAGAACCACAGAATAAAGAAAGAGCCAACAATGCCGGTCTGAGCGATGATATCAATGTAATTGCTATGGCTAGCCATCCCCTCGGTGGGGAAATAGCTCATGTAATAGGACGCATAGCCTGCCGGGCCAGTGCCGAAGAGCAGATGCTTGCCGGTAACACGCCAGTTCACCTCGTAGGCAGACAACCGGGTTACACCGCTTATTTGAGACTCCTCTTGGAATTGTGTCCTCCAGTAGTACCCCCCCGCCCCGACCACAATCACCACGAGCAGAGCAACAAAGAGCCACCTGGAGCGCAAAAAGGCGAGCACCGCCACCGCAGCAAAAACGGGCACCCAGCCCGACAGCCAGCTTAGTCGTTCGAAGAATCCCCAGTACACCCATGCAGCGACGTAAGCAAAAAGCAGGCTTTTCCAAAGCCAGTTCAGGCGGCGATTGAATAATGCCATAGCCAAAGCAAAGGACAAGCACCACATTGAGAGCAGGCCATGGGAGTTGATGTGGATGAATCCATTCGTGAACAGAAGAGTGTCCAGGGCTCGTATTGCACCCACACCGAAAGTGGGTGCTAAATCAAAGAACAAGATCACCAGACCTTCTCCCAGGAGGATCCACACCAGCACCTGCAGCCAAAGGACGCTACGGACATTGTTGGCCACCAACAGAAAACAGCCGGGTAAGAGCACCATCACCAGACCAGCGGCGACTGAGACCAAAGGGTGACCTGCCTCGTGTACCAGCATGTCACAGAACGCACGACTCCACGCCCAAGAGACAACCACCGTCGCCATAAAAGCCAGGAGTGGCACATTGGTCGCCGCAGGTTTCAGGGCCAGGCGCTTCTTCTCGACCAGCATGTGGGTGATCCAGAGGGCGATGCATCCCACACATATCATCAGGCTGATCACGATCTCGCTGGCTGTACCTGTCGGAATGCGGAAGCGGACAAAGACCCCTGCCAACAACATGGCCACCAGGCCCAGTTCCAGGCGCTTTATCACAGCCAGGATGCCAAAGGGGACTATGAGAGCTGCAAGGACGAGCAGGGGGGATACCCTGGAGGATACCTCGACCGCCAACAAACCCACCACAGGTAACATGCACAGCGTCGCGCCCATGGCAGCCAACCGAATCGTCCGGGACTTTTTGCGTTTCGCCAGAAGCATAATGGTGTTAATCATTTAGCAACTGCCCTTTGTCCTACTACCTGTTCAAGCAATTTCCCCAATTGCCGGGCACATGTTTCCCAGGAGTAACGTTCTTCCACCAGTCGCCGCCCGTTAGCAGCCAGCCTCGCTCTCAACGCTCCGTCAGACAACAGGCGTAGTACTGCCTCGGCAAACTCGGTGGGGCCATCGGCAAGGAGTATGTCTCTGCCAGGGGTTGCGTCCAGCCCCTCGGCCCCTTTGCTGGTGGCGACCACCGGCGTGCCTAGAGCCATTGCTTCCAGAATCTTTAAGCGCGTGCCGCCGCCAAGGCGCAGGGGTACTACGCAAACCCAGCTCTGGGCCACTGTAGGACGCACATCGTCCAGGTAACCAGTGAGGATGATGCTCTCATCCAATGACAGGTCGTCCACCGGCACGCCATTTGCCTTACCGGTGATGCGCAGGATGATCTCTGGTCGGCGGGCTTTGATGTGCGGGAAGATTTGGTGTAAAAAGAAAGCCATGGCGTCAAAGTTGGCGTCGTAGGTGAGCGCACCGGGAAAGACCAATGTGCCCGGTTCCGGTGCGCCAAAATCGCCCCTGTACCGATCTAGATCCACACCATTGGGCACCACTGCCACGCGGCGGCAGTCAGGCGCTATGTCCTGCACATTTGCCCATTCCTTCCGCGAGACCACTGTCCAACCATCAAACTGGCGCAAGAGATGAGCTGTAAATCGTCGGGTCTTCCACCACATAAGGCCATAGCGTAGTCGGCGACCGACGTGTTCCTGGCGGGCGCATTTTTCCCAGAGTGTTGTCAGCTCTACCTCCTCGAAAATTCGTGGCACATCTTTCACCCTGGCCGCATAAGGCGCTGTGGCGATCTGTGAAGCGATGATCGCAGAGAAATCCTGCTCTTCCCCTGCCTGCTCAACCAACCTTTGCATCTGCCGACTGTAAGTGTCAACAAGAAAGCGAGGACGTGATGATAAAAATCCCAAGATCGAACGGTAACTATTCGATCTAAAAGGTGCAAGGGGAATAGCTTGCACCGTTGAGCAGTAATGCTGCATGGCCTTCAAACGCTCTTCAGTCACTTTGCTGTCACGAAAAAAGGATAACAAAGTGATGTTGTGTTCCCCGGACAGTTGCTTGATCAAATTGAAGATTCTGATCCGGGAGCCATTGTCTGGCGGATACGGAAACCAGGACGACAAGAACAAGACTTTCATAAACGAATCATCCTTTCGCCATCCGCTATGCAGTGATGTGCTGCTTGCCCCAACGCCCTCGCCACGCGTCGCCGATGGCTTGGAGCATGGTGCGCCGTTGAGCCTGCTTACAGCGCCACCTGGGCCGCAAACTCCAACTGATCAGAGTGCGCAGGTACTCGGCGACTAACGTATGCAACCATGCCTTCAGACCTGCACCGGTGGCCTTCAGGAATAACAGCCGGTTGCGAGTCATGTAATAGTGGACCAACGACGAATCGGCCCGGGTAGATGGAGAAATCTTGTGCCATATCCGCGCCAGCGGCACGTGCAGGATCTTGTACCCGGCTTTGGCGGCGCGGACGCACCATTCTGACTCCTCATAATAGGCGAAGAACCGCTCGTCCAGCAGGCCCACTTGCTCTACTGTTGCCCGCCGGACCAACATAGCGCAGCCAGTGACAAAGTCCACCGCGCGCGAATCTGCTCCAAACTGCCCTTCGTCCCGCTCATCAAGTCCCACCATCCATGTGCTACCTCGTTCCCAGTCAATGGCTCCCCCAGCCGACCAGATGATGTCTGGCTGCTCGTGATAGTATATAGTTGGACCGGTCACGCCGATCAGAGGATCGGCCTCTGCCGCCTCCACTAATCGGCGTAGAAAGTCGGAGGCAGCTTCGGTGTCGTTGTTCAGCAGCAGCACATAGTCTGCCCCCTGCGCCAGTGCATACCGCAACCCCACGTTGTTCCCTCCGGTGAAACCCAGGTTCTCGTCATTTTCGAGCATCGCCACCATCGGAAAGTGTTCGCGGATGACCGGTATTGAGCTGTCCGTGGAGCCGTTGTCCACGACCACAACGTCGCAGTTCGGGTAGTCGAGTTGACGCAGAGACTCCAGGCACTCCAGGGTGTCCTTCAAGCCATTCCAGTTAAGAACAACAATGACCACCAGGGGAAATCCTTCCACGCTGGCCTCCCCGCTTTCAGCCTTGCTACCCGACACTTTTGTCGAATGTCCAAACTTTTATCACGAATGGCACGAATAAGGGAACTTGATGTCAAGACTTTTACGCTACCAAGGATTAACAGGCAGCAGGTCATTTTCTATCAAGTAACGATAGATTGCTTCAGCGGCAAGACGGTTTCCCTCGACGTTCCAGTGAGTGTCCTCTGTGAAGTAGAGTTGGTCCCCTGAGTGAGGGCGGAGAACAGACATTAAATCCAGCACATGGATGCCATGCTCCGCATCCCAGCAGCAACTGGAAACGCTGCCCAAATTCCAAGAACCTCTAACTCATCGCGCCACAATGTCCGCTTCCAGTAGGGTACACAAGATCTCCTCTGCCACTAGTCGGTGCCCAAAAGCGCTGGGATGAGAGAATTCGTCCACAAATGCCAGCGAAGCACCGTGCTCCCTGAAGACAGGGAGGGAATCTACAACAGGGACTCCAATTCGTTGCGCAAAGTCCGCCAGGACTTCTTGAGGAACCAGCGGCGCATCCTCAGACATTACCTGAGATTCCATAGGAAATATGACCAGCAGCAGTCCAGCGCCATGTTCCTCGGCCACATCCTGCATTTCCAAGAGATGGCCTGTGACTCGCTCCCACAAATCGTCCCTTTCCTCCAGGGGAAATGGCCAATGGGAAGCCGTATCACTCGTCCGGCTGCTCTTGCTCCATCTGTCACGCAACATCCCATACTGTTGCGTCACAAAGTGGTAGAGATGACTCTTTTGTCGCAAGAAGCCCTTGACACGTGCAGCGACTCCTCTTGGATCGGTAGAGACGGAAGAAGAGTCCAGAGGGACATAGGCGATGTTGCCGTCCCCCATGTAGACCGACTGCGTCCCGTCCGCATCGTTCAGGGCACAAAACCCCGCGATGACCAAGTCCGGCTGATAGCTCCCCCCACGTTCCTTGAGGTAAGCCAGTTCGTTGCCCAGATTATAGCCCGGCACACCAGCGTTAATCACTTCGTAACGTCTCAAAGGCTCGCTGACATCCAGTATCCTTTCCAACTGCTTGAGATAGGTGTCCTCTGAACGCACTTGCCAGCCAAAGGTGACCGAATCGCCCAAGCCCAGGATGCGATATACGCCGCGTGGTTTTTCCAGCGAGACCGGATCGTCCCTCAGCCCCTGGGAACTGATCACTACACGGATATGCTCAAACTCATATTGCCTGTCGGGTTTGAGAATGTAGTTCAATGCCTCATTATCAACCGGCTGATAGAGGATACGTCTGGTCGCCATCAACTCCCAGCCAGTGGATCCTCGGGCGACGATTACTATCTCGTACGCTCGCACAACCACTTCGGCCAGTAACAGAGCGACGAATAGCCCTCCGACCACCAACAACACGTTCTGCGCGAGGGCTTTGAAGGCACGTCTATCCATCTTGAGGCGTTGTCTAAACATCGCTTGCCCTCATTATTTCCTCACAACAAAGTTCTCTATATACAGCGTGTCAATTCCGCTCTTGCCAAACGTATTCAGCGCGTTCTGCGGTGTATTCACAATCGGCTCGCCGCGCAGGTTGAAGGAGGTATTGAGCAACACCGGCACACCGGTCTCCTCGGCAAAGCGCTCCACCGTCCCATAATAGAGCGGGTTCCACTCGCGGCGAATCGTTTGAAGACGCCCAGAGCCCCCCTCGTGGGTTACAGCCGGAATCAGTGCTTGCTTGTCCTCGCGCACCGGGAACACCATTAGCATGTAGCGCACCGGATAATGACGTCGCACATCTGCCAACCCCGTGTAGTACTCCTCTGCCCGTTCCTCCAGAACGACCGGCGCAAAGGGGCGAAACGGCTCCCGGAACTTGATCTTGGTGTTGACGATTCCTTTCATCTCCGCCCGGCGGGGGTCAGCCAGGATGCTGCGGTTGCCCAGCGCTCGCGGTCCCCACTCGAAGCGGCCCTGGAACAAGCTGATGACTTTGCCTGCCAATAGGTCATCCACCATCAACTTTGCCAGCTCTTCCTGGTCATCAATCTGTTGATACGGCACAGCGGCACGGTCCAACGCAGCCTTAACCTCATCGGGTGTATAGCCCTGACCCCAGTAGTTGTGCTCCTGCACGAACTTGCGCGGCTTGCCCAGCAGTACGTGGTAGACGTACAGCGCCGCACCCAACGCACCGCCTGAATCACCGGCCGCCGGCTGGATCCATACCTCCTCGAATGGCGCCTCCCGCAGGATGCGCCCGTTGGCCACGCTGTTCAGCGCCACACCTCCGGCCATACACAGCTTCTTGAGGCCCGTCCGCTCGTGGACATACCGGGCCATCTTGAGTAACGTCTCCTCAGTCACCCGCTGGATGCTGGCCGCGATGTCGGCGTAGTGTTGGTTGCGCTGCGCCACCCGATCGTTCCACTGCGGGTGATCCTTCTTCGGATGTGTGGTTGGGGTATAAAAGATCGAGTCGTGAACCCTCGGTTCGCCAAACAGGGCCTCGAACCGGCCATTGAAGGTGCGCGAGGTAGAGTGATGGAAGCAAAAATGGTCCATGTTGAGGCGAAAGCTGCCGTCTTTCCCCACCTCGATCAACTTGTGTACGTCCGCCACACGGGTCGGCCGCCCATAAGGGGCCATGCCCATCACCTTGTACTCGCCGTTGTTGACCCGGAAACCCAGGAAAGCGGTGAAAGCCGAGTAAAGCAATCCCAGCGAATGAGGAAACTTGATCTCGCTGAACAGTTCGATCTCGTTTTGGCCAGTGCCGTCCCAATCCGCTGTCGCCCTGCCCAACGTGGCCGTCGTCCACTCTCCGACCCCATCCACGGTCAAGATGGCTGCCTCATCAAAAGGCGATGCGAAAAATGAGCTGGCGGCGTGTGACGTATGATGATCCACAAAGAGTACTCGCTCTGCTGGCAAGCCGAGGTGGTTCGCCAACAGGCTCTTGATCCACAACTTCTGGTCGAACCAGGCGATCATTGCCTCGCCAAAGGTCTCCCAGGAGTGAGGGAAGGTGCCCAAGGCTGTCATCATGATACGCTCGAACTTTACCAGGGGCTTCTCGTAAAAGACCGCATAGTCCAGGTCTGCTCCCGAGATGCCCGCCTTGCGAAGACAGAAGTCGATCGCCGCACCGGGAAAACTGTAGTCATGCTTCTTGCGGCTGAACCGTTCTTCTTCGGCGGCAGCAATCAACATACCATCTTTGATCAATGCCGCCGCAGAATCGTGGTAAAAACAGGAAACTCCTAGAACGTACATCAAAACTGCCTCCTCGCTTCATCAAGCTTGTCGCTAATTGCCGTACGGTTGTCCCAGAAAGAAGGGTTTGTCGATAATTTGGTTCTCAAGGGGTCACTGAACAATCGCACCAAGACACCAAAAGGAGTGAGCACTAGGAAGTAAAAGAAAGCCAGTAGAAGGCGGCCCTGATAGTTTCCCATCTCGGCGGCAAAGCCTTTCCAGCCTTCCCAGAGACATTTCAAAAAATTGCTTTCTTGGCCAGAAACAGCGGCCTTTTTTGCCTTTGACGGCATCCTGTTGCGACGCGCGCTGCTCAGCGCAAAAGAAACCAGCCCGCCTGCGACCAACCACACGCCGATGGCAGTCCATTTGCCCAGAGCTGGTCGCGAAAAGAGTGCGCTGATCCACAGCACAACCACCACAGCCAAATCCAGCAACTGTGGGGTAGGCGACCTGTCCCTTGCCACAATGACAGCACCAATTGAATAGCCTGCCAACGTCAAGAGTATCAATGCGAGTCCGCTGAGAAAATCCATTTCCTGTCTCCCGTCTAGAAAAGTGTGTAGATGAAAGGTGCCACGGCAGAGCCCTGGGCAAAGACCAACAACAGGGCAAACAGAATCAATACCAGGATCATCGGTATCATCCACCACAGCTTGCGCTTCCAGAGGAAGACCAGTAGCTCCCCCAGGATGCCCAGTCGAGATAGAAAACCTTTGCCAATACGAGTGCTCATTTCTGTTCTCCTTTCACGTTTTGAGTTGTGCTCCTGCCAAGGATATGGCTGGAACGGTAAATCTATTACCAATCTTTCTCCCCGTAGAACTTGCTTGCCAAGACCTCAACTGTGTCTCTAATTCGATTTATCTCGCTTGTTGACAAGTTGCTTTTCCAATGCTTGATAAGAGCCTGGCTATCCCTTTTGAGATAATGTTCAACGTTGTTGGGGGCAACAGTTGGATTTGATAAACACGAATACTCGTCTATTCTTCTTGCTATGCGACTGGTGAAGGGTATACCCAGCCTTTCATATATCTCGGCAAATTCCTTGGTTGGCGCTAACGATATGTCCTCATGTCTCTTAACGATCCACTCTGGATGTCTCTGTATATATGCATCCATAACACAATAGATACATAGCCACGAAAGAGATGCTTCTTCGATTAGGTCTTTTGGCTGCCTTCTGATTTTTTCTTCAAGTGGATAGAGCCAATCCTCCATTAGTCTTTTCTGCTTCAAGAAAGCATTAAAATCAAACCGCCAGTTCAACCTTATTAGGCTACTAACAAATGCGGCCGGGTGTCGAATGAGAACTATGACATTCATATCGAATTTGTTGGCCAGCCATTCAGCGGACAATGCTGCAATTGGATCTTTTAGCAAAGGCTGTGGGAGAGAAAACATACGATACGTCCATCTATAGAGGAACCTTTTACTGGGTATCAACCCCCCAAGTCTTCGGGAGCGACAGCCAAACTTGAAGTGCAAAACGTCTTTTATTTCCTGGACATAGTGGCCTTCATTCTCTTCAGTGATATAAGTAAACGAATGTCGAAAGATCCCTTTATGGCTCAACGGGTGACCGGGATTTGGATTGAATACCTCTTCGATATAAGCTACAAAAGGTGATAATGTAAGCATTTTCCCCACCCAAGTCGTCCCGCTACGATGTGAGCCTGTTACAAGTATAGGCTTTCTCATGAAACCAGCGTTCATCACCGGCCTCTGCCTTTCCCTTTTACTGTCGAGTTCGCGCTCTTGATCACCCCACGATAGATCTCAAACAGTTCGCTCATTTCTTCAGCGACTGATTTCACCGGTCTAATGCCCTCTCGTAATTGAGAAAGCAAGCCAGGAGCCTCAATCAATTGCCGTAGTTGAGCCGCCAGGCTCGACGCGTCGCCGGGGGTAAACCGTAACCCATTCACGCCATCTTCAACCAACTCGGCCATACCCCCCAGGTCAGAGACGATCACCGGCGTACGGTGGGCAAAGGCCTCCAGGATGGTGTTGGGGCTATTTTCGTACCACACCGACGGCACGACGACGATGTCCAGTCCCTGCAACACCCGGCTCACTTCCGTTCGATCATACACACCTGTCAGGCTCAAACGGGAGTCCCGACGAGCCATGTGGCGCAGAGAACGGGCATAGTCTGGAAATGGCGTGGCATTGCCGTAGGCCTTGGCCTCCAGAGCCGCACCGGGCAACTGCCGGACGGCCTCGAATAGCGTGTGTACCCCTTTGTGCGGGGCGATCTGTCCCATGTAGCCTATCCGCAGATGCGCAGCGGCGGTCTTTTTCAATACCTCTGGCCTAAGGTCGGGAAAATCTCGTCCCTGCCGGGAAAAGACGATCCGATCCGGTGCTGCCCCTGCCTCGATGAAAAGAGTGCGCAGGAATTGGGATGGGCTGATGATGGCGTCCACGCGGTTGAGCGTTTCTTGTAGGAATGCCATCCGCGCCTGGATTTGCGCCACGCGGCCCGATTGCCTTTTCCAATAGGCACGCATCAGCCCGGGTGCGATCTTTTCAGGGATGCGGTAGCGGTGTTTCCTTTCTCCAAGGCAACGGGCGCAGGTAACCGCATCAAAGGACGGTGCGCAAAGCTGCCCGTTGCTGCGCAGCAGGTTGATGCGCGGGCAAAGGAACCAGAAATCGGTGAGCGTGACTACCGTGGGAATCTGCAAACTCATCGCCACGCGCAGCGTGCTTCCCGACATCAGATAACCGCTGACAAGGTGTAAAAGGTCTGGCGCAAGTTTAGACAGATACCCGCGCAGGTGTTCGCCAATCCAGGGATTGTCGTAAGCCCAGTGGAACGGATCGGGCGCGGCGGCCAGGTTAAAGCTCAGACGGCGGACGGGCAAACCATCGTAAGTGTTGTCCTCAAAGGTTAAACTATCGCCGTCACCGCTGTCAATTGTTTCGACGCAGATGACGTGTACATCATGGCCGTGATCCCACAGCCAGGCTGCCGTGCGATGGGCGCGCAACTCGGCGCCGCTGGTGTAGCGTGGCGGAAAATGGTGAACGGCGATTACGATTTTCATCTGGCGTTTCCTCTTGCCAGCCGTTCCATTGCCATCTTGCGTAGAAATGCTAGCTCCTGGCGTTCGATGCCGCCTAAGGCCAGCAGGGCCACGGCATAGACCACGGCGCCAGTTCCAATCAGCATCAGGAGCCCCGCTTTGGAGTCCACCACGCCAAAGGTGGGCAACTGGCGCAAGAAAAAGACCGTCGTACCCATCGCAGTCGCCGCCAAAATGATCCGCAGCAAAGAGCCCCATCGCCGGCTCACCAGACGATCGTTGCCAATGAGCCGCCAGTACTGGATCAGGCGGATCGTCCGCCCACTCAACAGCGCCAGCGCTGCGCCGAGGATGCCTATCGTCGGCACCAAAATCAGGTTCAACACCACCGTGACGCCTGCATTGATCACATTGACTCGGGCCGCCGGACGTTCCAGATGCAGCGTGCTGGCTACCCGCCCCAGGAGTTCTAGCAAGAAGAGGCTGGGAAGCGCCCAGAGGGCCACCTGCAACACGGGAATGGAATTAAAAAAGGTCTCTTTGTACAGCGTAATGATGATCCGGTCGGCCAGCACCGTGCCACCCACGGCAATTGGCAGACAAACGATCAACAGATATTTGATGGATTGCCAGACGACTTGGGGCAGGGATTCTGGATTCTCAGTGTGGCTTCGCACCAGCGAGGGATACATGGCAATGGCGACGCTCTGAGCAATAAGCAAGATCATGTTGATCAGTGTCCAGGGTACGTTGTACCAGCCAACGGCGGCGTCAGTGAGAACAAAGGACATCAGCACCGTATCGAAGCGCTGCATGAACACGTAAGAAATGCCGCTGACACCGAAGGGCAGCGCATTCAGGAACAACTGTGGCCAACGGCGCGCCGAGATAACCAGCCGCCCTACGCCCAGCTTGAATAGCGTCCACCCAGAGAGCAGGACCGCCACTCCCACCCCTATCAGGGAAGCAATGATCAGGCCGATAAATCCCATGCCGTTGATCAGCAACAACACACCCAATCCCCAGAAAACCAACTGGTTGACCAGGGTAAAGCTGGACGTATAGTCCAAACGCTCGCGGGCGGTGAGCGCGTTGTTCAATGGCCCTTGAAAAGCATAGAGGAGCAAGCCGCCACTGGCCATAAGGATGCCCAACACCATGTCGCTCTCTTTGCCCAACCACAGGGCCGATAGGGGCGCAACAACTGTGATTATCAACGAGAGGATCACACGGATGGCCACAATGTTGGGCAAGAGCCAGAAAGTTTGGTTGCGATCCTTGGCCATCTCACGCACGGCGTAAGGCGACATGCCCCAGTCGGTGAAAATAGCAAACAGAGCAACGTAGGCCATGACAGTTGAATACTGACCAAAATGGACGTCCCCTAATCGCCGCACTACGTAGATGTTGAACGGCAAGGCAAAGATTTTCAGTACCATCTGCACGCCCAACACAAAGGCCGAGTTGCGCGCCACCGTGGCCATGACGCTCCGTTTGCGGGCCTGGTGCTGGGGCAGGTTGCTGGGTTGGGAGGAGGTTGTTGCTACAGCGTCTTGAGTCACTTTGATCTGGTCCACCAAGTCTTTATCGTCAGATGCGGTACTCTATCCATAACCGTTTTCTTCCACATAGATGAGCTTACTCCCCTGGGGACTGAAACGGAAATCTATGGGGCGCAGCTCTGGCAGCACTTCGCAGATCTCGGCGTGCCGCTCCGGCGGCGCGTAGAGAAGCAGGAATCCACCCCCGCCCGCGCCCAATATCTTGCCGCCAATGGCCCCGTGTACCCTGGCTCGCTCGTACCACTCGTCAATGCATGGCTTGCTGATCCCACTGGCCAGCTTGCGCTTCTCCATCCAGCCGGCGTGCATTACCTCGCCGAACCCACCCAGGTCGTTGCGCAACAGCGCCTCGCGCATTTGTCCGGCCAGGCCGACCATCCGGCACAGACCAGCCCGTTTCTCCTCGTCGGTTCGAGTATTGTGCGATTGCTCGCTCAAAATCTCATCGGCGCTGCGGACCAGGCCGGTGTAGAGCATCAACAGCCCCTCCTGCAACCGTTGCCGGGTCTCCGGGGCACAGACCACGGGGTCCACGAACACGCTCTCGTCGGGGTTAAAACGAATGAATTGCAGTCCACCATAGGCAGCGATGTACTGATCCTGCTTGCCGATGGGCTTGCTACATCGCTCGATCTCGATGGTGCACGCTTCTCGAGCCAGCCGCTCCGCTCCAGCGAAATAGTTCCGGTGAGCGTACAAAGCATTGAGCAAGCCCACGGTATAGGTACTCGACGAACCCAGTCCCGTTCCTCGCGAGGGGATGTCCGAAATGGACGTGATCTCGATGCCTTTGTTAAGCCGAATCATCTTGAGCGTTTCGCGGATCAACTCGTGCCGCAACTCGTCAACACTATTCACCATTTCCGTCCGCGAGTAGCTGGCTCGTATCTGCTCATCGAATTTGGGGTTGACGGTGATATAGATGTATTTGTCTATAGCCGTGCTCACTACTGCACCCGGCTCCTGTCTATAATAGGCTGGCAGGTCGCTGCCCCCGCCGGCAAAACTGATGCGTAGAGGTGTTCGTGAGATGATCATACCGCTCTATCCTCTTCTGAGCCCCAGCTTGAAAAGCCGCCAACGTTTGTCACTCGTTCGGCTACTCAACCGGTGCTCGTTCGTTCTCAGGCCGAAAATTGAACGACCCTACTTGCTTTCTAAGGTGGTCAGCAGGCTCCGCACCTGGGGTTGATCAGGCTTTAGCGCCAGCGACGTTCGATAGGCGTTCATGGCCACTTGTTGTCGCCCCTCCTGACCGTGCCACCACCCCCAGGTATTCAACTCGGCCACGATGTCCCTGGTATCCTTGAGCAACTCCGCAGCGCGGTCTACCTCGCTCACCCACGTATAGGCCAGCCCCAGGGCTTTGCGGGTCGTCGGATCCTCCGGCGCTGCCCGCCACGCAACTTCCAGATGCGCCACTCCTTCTTCGTATCGGCCGCCGGCCACAGCCAGGTTGCCCAGCCGAAGGCTAGCCGTCCGGTTGTTTGGCGCCAGTTGCAGGGCGCGCTCATAATTGGCAATCGCGGCTCGAAGGTGAGAGTCTTTCACATCATCAGGCAGAGCTGCGAGTTCGGCTTTGGCCTGTTTCACGGTCCCCAGGTTAGCACAAGTCACCGCAGCCAGCGGGCGCCACACTACGATACAGCCCACGGCCAGGAGGGCCAGTGCCACCCACTTCCACTGCCGCGAAGGCGCTGCCTTCCGCGTCCTTTTTGGAGCCCTGATCGTGCTGCTTGACACGGCCAGACCCAGCAGTACGAACAGCGGCCACATGGTCCACAAATCCACGTACTGCCGGGCGTCAAACAGTCCGTGGACAAGGATAGCCACTACTCCTGTCCAGGCAGCCTGGAACAATGGGGTTGGGTGTCCTTTCCGCCTCTCCCGGACGACAAGACAGCCAAAAGCCACCACCAGCCAGCCCATCCCGAGGACCCCCAACAACCCATGCTCCAACCAGACCGTGAGGTACAGATTGTGCGAGTAGCTCAGGAAAGCGTGAGGGATCAGCAGAACGTATTTGGAATACACCAGCGCAAAGACCTCGCCCAGGCCAATGCCCGTGAGCGGGAAATCCTGGATCAAACGGAGGGAACCTTGATAGACCTCCAGGCGATCGGGCCGGGCAAAGAGTTGATACAGCACAGGGCCGGCGACCGGGATGCCAGCCAGTGTTGCGCCCTCAACCAGGGCAAGGTAGCCGCCCAGAACTACGAGGGCAATGATAGCCGCCCCACTCAACATAATGACGCCCCAACGCCGGCGGCTGGCCAGCCAAAGCGCACCGGCGACGAGCAAGGCGACCCACGCCCCGCGCGAGGCTGCAACCAACACCGCCAGCCCCATGATGCCAGTGGCCGTGCCGCTGGACACACGCCAACCCAACGAACGGCCCGTAACGGTCAGTGCTATACCCAAGGGAATCAACCCTTCCAGCAGCGTGGCCACGCCGTTAGGAAATGGCTGCCACGAACCCAGACGGGGAAACAGCCCAGAGGTAACACTGCCAAGAGACGAGATAAGACCGCTTTTGTCCGCGTGCGGGATGTGCTCATACTGGGTGAGAAAATAGACCGCCACCGCCAACCCGGCCAGCAGAGCGGCTTGTGCCAGTGCCGTCGGCTTGTGAGCGTTGGCAACGGCATAGTAGAGAGCAGCGCTCCCGGCCAGGGTTAGCAATATCGGCAGGCTCAAGCTCGCGTCGTACGACGCCCACAGGCTTACGATGGCCCCAGCCAGCAAGAGCGCCCAGGGCACGTCAAAGGCCGTGGGCCGGCTGGGGCGTCCCGTCACGGCCCAGCGTTGCAAAAAAGAAAGGACGAGCAATGCCAGACCTGCTACAACCCAGACACCCCGCTTTGGGTCTGCGGAAAAGATGAACAGCGCGGCAACAACCCACAGTGGTTCAAAAACCCACGCTGGTTGCAGAATAGACAAGCTGTTGTTAGAACGGCTTAAATCCAGCTTCATGGAAAACCTGGCTAGTTTCTGTGTTCCGGGTCTGAAAATGTCGGTTCAAGCGCGCCTACGGCTCCTGTCGGAGCAGGCCCTGCGGCAAAAGCTCCTGCCGGGGACTCGCCCCCGGGCTGTCCTAACAACCGGCGCATGACCATGGCCTGCAAGTCGCCCTGACGCACGTACCAACGTAGGTTCCTCTTGAGGGCAGGAATACGCCCGTCCTTGCACCACCGGCGGGCGGTGGGTGGCTCAATGCCCAGATATGCGGCCATCTCTGTCAAACCCAGGAGGCGATCTGGATCGTCAATGGCACGGTCGTCCGTTCCAAAGACGGACAGGCGGGCCCACAATCTGGTCAGTAGCGAGCGACGATCGGATGTCCCGTAGCCGTAATAGGAGTGATACGATCCTCCCCGTAACTTGACGTTGTTAAATGCCACTCCTAACAGGCTGATTTTATGTTGCAGCAATTCCTTCTTTGCCTTGTTAAGCCCGGCGCGGGAGGTCACTCCATTGCTCACCACAAGGAGTGTAGCACCACATTCCGAGGCCAGCAGGGCGGTATCGGGCACAGACAGCACCGGTGGGCTATCTACCAGGATAATATCGGCCCGTTCCCCCAGTGCCTGCATCAACAGTGGTAGATTAGGCAAGCTGAGCAGGATGGCCGGATCCGGGGGAAGCTTGCCCGCCGACAGCAACGAGAGGTTGGGAACCCCTGTGGACTGTAGACCTTTGCCCGACACCACTTCCTCGGGAGACGTGCTCCGGTTCAGGAGATCCGCCAGACCAAAGAAGTTTGGCAGGTCAAAGATGGCGTGTTGCGTTGGTCTGCGCATGTCGCCATCCACAAGGATGGTTCTCAGGCCGGCCGCGGCAAACGATACCGCCAGGTTGGTGGTGACAAAGCTCTTTCCCTCCCGGTTGCCTGAACTCGTGATCAAGACGGAGCGGTAGGATTCGCGGCGGCGAGACAGAAACAAGTTGGTTCTCAGGTTACGAATGGCCTCTGACTCTGGCGAGCGTTCTGTACCCCGCGCCATAATCGCGCCTTTGCTGTTAGGCATGCGCGCCACTGCACCCAACACTGGCAGGCCCATCAGCTTATCGTTCCGCTCACCTTCCCACCGTACTGTGTCATCCAGGTACTCCATGACAAAGACCGCCCCCAGGGCCAAAACTAAGCCGGCCGCCCCAGCTACCGCCAAAATCAGCTTGCCCTTGCTGCCCATGGGATATTCCGGCTCCACCGCTGGCTCTACAATGGCCAGTTGGTTCACCGAGCTATCTGTGTAGGATTGCAGGTACAGTGCATACTCGGAGCGATAACGAGAAGCAATGGCCTCCTGGCTGGCTATGTACTCCTGGGCTGCCTGGATCTCTGCTGCCGAAGTGAGGTTGAGCAGCGCGGCTGACTGCTCTTCGATCCCCTGCTCTACCTGTTCGATTTTGGCTCTCAAATCGCTCAACTGCTCTTTGATGAACCGTTGCTGATCGCCCGCGGACTGAGAGGCCGGACTTTGCCGGATCAATTCGCCGGCCAGCGCGTTGGCGATGAGGGCGGCCGCTCGCGGGTTAGCGTCAGTCACCCAGATCTCCAGCAGGTTGGCCTCGGGCCGCACCCAGGCGACGATCTGTTCCGCTAGCCGCTCCGGTGATTGTCTCAATCCCAGTTTGCCGATCACCTCGTTCGTCACGGGGCGGTAACGTACCATTGCAGCATAGCCCCGCGCCAGCCGCTCGGCAATACCGATTTCGCCGGCATCTGGGTCCGTACTCTGCAGCGTCGTGCCGACCATCAGGACAACCTTGGCTTGATAGAGAGGTTTCTCCTGGGATGTAAAACGATAGCTCACCACCGCCGGGACGATTGCCCCGATAGCGAGCAGCCACCACCACTTTAGGGCCAGACGCACGTATTGGCGAAGATCGAATTCCATAAAACTCCCCCCCTGTTAATGAGCAAACCCCAGGATCCACGAAAGGGTCTGCCAACCGATCTCAAAGAACGAGCGCAACGCGCCCAGGCTGTTGGCGCTCTTCAGATAAGTCAGGATGGGGCCAGGGCGCATGGCCCACTCGCGGAAGGCGCGCCGCTGCCAGTATTCCAACCGTTCGGCCGGCAGTCCTGGATAGTCCAGCACAGTGGAACGATCCATGTCTATCTCTTCCCACTGCGTGCCGGGCCGGAACCAGTTGTTCTCCACTACCTCAAAGAAGAAGGGCGTGCCGGGATAGGGTGCAGCAATGTGGAACAGGGCCAGGTCCAAAGGCAGCTTCTTGGAAAAGGCGATCGTCTCTTGAATCGTCTCTTCCGTCTCGCCGGGCAGGCCGATGATAAAATAACCCCAGTTGCGGATGCCGGCCCTTTTGCTCCAGGCCAGCGCCCGCGCCACCTTCTGCGGGTCGGTGCCCTTGCGTACCCGCCGGAGAATCTGCTCATTGCCCGACTCGATGCCCCACGAAATCGTCCAACAGCCGGCCCTGGCCATGGTTTGCAGCATCTCCTCGTCCACGTAATCCACGCGGCTGTTGCAGGTCCATCTGATCTCTATTCCCGACTCGATGATCAGCCTGCACAGCCCCATTACCTGGTCACGGCTCACCGTGAACGAGTCGGCATACATGTGAATGTTGCGCACGCCCAGGTCGCACAGCATCTCGATCTCTGCCACGATGTTCTCCGGCGAGCGCAGGCGAATAGAGTATTGATAGCTGACGTGCTTGATGCAGAAGCGGCAGCCGCCAGTGCACCCCCGGCTGGTGACGATAAAGCTGTACGGCCCCTTGAGCATCGGGATGCGATAGGCCTCCAGGGGCAGCATGTCGTGCCGGGGCAACGGCAGGCCGTCCAGGTTGGCGATGAAGGGCCGATCGGCGTTGAAAGTAACCTGCCCATCGCGCCGCCAGACGAGCCCCTTGACGTGGCTCAGGTCTTCCCGCTCGCGGGCTTCCGAGGCCGACAGCGGTCGCCACCCGGGGTCCGTATCGCGGAAGAGCTTGACAAGCTGCACATCCTCCAACTGGCGCCCTTCCAGCGAGTCAATCAGTTCTCGCAAGGTCAACTCTGGCTCACCCCGCAGGACGAAATCGAGGCTGGGAAAAGCCTCCATCGTTCGCCCCGGGATGGGCGTCACGTGGGTGCCGAAGGCGATGGTCCTGGCCCCCAGGCTCTTGGCCAGAAAGACACCATACATGTCGTTGGTCAGCGTCGGCGCCGTGACCTGAGTGAGGTAGTAGCGCGGCTGCTTGCGGCGCAGCAGATCGTGGAACTCTTGCCACGTCATGCGGGTGGCGATGGCGTCCACGATCTCTACTCTATTATAATCTGATATCAGCAGGGCGGCAAACTGGGCCAGCGAACACTGCGGCCAGATCATGTTCTCCCGCGAACGACGACCCACCCGGTGCTGCGACCGGATCCAGATGGCACGGTCAGGCGCCGGGGGATTGACCAGCAAAATGTCCACGGCCTCGGGCCCGCGCTGAGGGGCGATGCGGCGCAGGGCCGCGTCGGCGCCAGGAAAGTTGGGTTGGGGCAGCTTTCTGATCGTCCGGACCCCGCGGTTATGTTTGACCGAATCGTTGGACACTCAAAAATTCTCCTCAAAACTGTTCAGTTCACTTTGTTCCCTTGTTCTCAATGACGATCCTTGTCCGAATATAAACCGCAATTCGCAATTACTTTACTGGATACCCGTTCATGTCCCCTTCCACCAGCGCCTCACGCTGGCTCAACTCGGCAAGGACCTGCATGACAAACCAGGAGATGACTAATTGCAGACCTACCAGCACAACCATGGCGCTGGCTACCATCCAGAACCAGAGGCGGGAGATGTCCCAGCCGGTCAGGCTCAGAACCAACGCCACGGCACCCAGCGACAGTCCAGCCACCAGGGCGAGTAGCCCCACCCAGCCAAAGCCTTTCTCCAGCGGGGTTTTGAACACCGGCCGGCCAAACAGCCCCTGGCGAATCGGGCGCTTGTGGAACAGCGAGACCAGATAGTTGAACGTCGCGCCCAGCGAAAAGATGCTCACGCCCGCCACCAGCGCCACACCGGCGGTAAAGAGACCAAAGACCCCCCACGGCCCGAGGGTGGTGTTCCCTTGCCAGCGCATGATCACCAGGACAGCGGCGATGATCCCGGCCAGGGCTACCGCCGCCGCGCCGCCGCCGCCCAGGATGCGGACAGGGTTGTAGTTCATGGCCGTCCAGATGATCGAGTTCAGGAAGCGGGTGCCATCGCGCACGACGCTCAGCTTGGAGCGACCCACTCGCTCGCTGTAGGTGATGGGCACTTCGACCATCCTTAGCCCTTCATGCAGGGCGCGGGTGCTCATCACCGGGGTAAAGTTGAGGCCGTCGGGCAGTGGATAGAGGGCGGGCAACGCCTCGCGGCGCAGCACCCTCATGCCGCTGGAGCTATCAGAGATGCGATGGTTGCTGATGAGGCTGATGAGGTTAGCGAAGAAAAAGTTGCCGACACGGCGCGTCACCGGCATCTCGCTCTCTTCGCCCGCCATCCGGGAGCCAATGACGAGGTCGGCTTCCTGCTCAATGGCCGCCTGGCAGAGCTGAGGGAAGAATTCCGGTGGATAGGTCCCATCGGCGTCCAGGAAAGCCAGGAGATCGCCTTTGGCGTTGCTGAAGCCGGTCTTGAGCGCCGCGCCGTAGCCCTTGTTGCTCTCATGGCGAATGAGGCGCACGTCCGGGTATCCCTCCACGATCTCGGCCGTCCGGTCACGCGAGCCGTCATCCACGACGATGAGTTCCACTTCGAGGACGCCGACCTCAGCCAGGGGCTCCTTGACGGAAAGGACCCGATCTACGATTTCGGCAATGCCGTCTTCCTCGTTATAGGCCGGTATGACAACCGAAAGTGCGTGCATGGCCTGTCTCCTTGACTGCAAAGGTCTCCAGTTCGCCCAGAAGCGAGGTTGGGCGGGGCGAAACCGAGATTCAGAAGCCTGTGGGGTATGGTTGCCCGCCTGGCGAGCCACAGAAACTATAACACATCAGAGTAAGAAGGAGGTTAGTATTTCGTTAGAAATTCGTTAGAATGTGTTGGGCGGTCAGACCTGCGCCAACCAGGCTTTTGTGCTATAATCTCCCCCAACATCCAGTCTTGAACCATACCCGAAAGCAGGAGCGACCAATGCCTTCTATAACCAAACGAGACCGGCTGCTGGCCACGATGGCTGGCCAGACCGTAGACCGCCCGGCGATCGCCCTGTGGCGACACTTTCCCGGCGACGATCAGCGGGCCGAAGACCTTGCCGCTGCCCAGATCGCCTTCCAGCGCCGTTACGATTTTGACCTGATGAAAGTCTCCCCGGCCAGCAGCTTTTGCGTGGAGGACTGGGGCGTACAAGATCGTTACCTGGGCAGCCTGGAGGGAACGCGGGAATACTATCACTATCCTGTCGCCTCGCCAGAGGACTGGCGCAGGCTGCCGGTGCTGGACCCGACCCAGGGCGCGCTGGGCCGCCAGTTGCGCTGCCTGGAGATCATTGGGCAGGAATTGTGCCAGCAGCCCGACATAGTGCCTTTCGTCCAGACGATCTTTAGCCCACTGGCGCAGGCCAAGAACCTGGCTGGCGCCGAGCAGATGTTGATCCTGATGCGCCAGGATGCCGACGCTTTCAAGGCCGGCCTGGAAACCATCACCCAGACTACGATCGCTTTCCTGGAAGCGGCCAAACGCACCCGCATCGCCGGCATCTTTTACGCCGTGCAACACGCCCGCTATGCCCTGATGAGCGAGGCCGAGTACCGCGAGTTCGGCGTGCCCTACGACCGGTGGATTCTGGAGCACCTGGACGGCACCTGGTTCAACATGCTCCACATCCACGGTCAGAACATCATGTTCGACCTGCTGGCCGACTATCCGGTGCAGGCGATCAACTGGCACGACCAGGAGACGCCGCCTTCGCTGAAAGAGGCGATGGATCGTACCGATAAGGTACTGGTGGGGGGACTGGGGCGCATCGAGACCATGATGCGGGGTACGCCCGACGACGTGCGCGCCAAAGTGACCGATGCTATGGCGCAGACGGAGGGGAAGCGATTTATCCTCGGCGTGGGGTGTGTGACGATGATCGTAACGCCCTGGGGCAACATCGCCGCCGCGCGGCGAGCCGTGGAGGGCTCTGCCGGCGTGAAATCCTTCGACGGGCGCAGGACAGTGCGTGATGAGTAAAATGTAAAACGTGGTGCGTAACGGAACAACCACTGCGCACCACGTTTCACGCTTCATGTTTTAGAATCATTGCTGGCCGCCAACTGTTCGCTCAACTCCCGGCGCAGTTGAGTCAGCGCGCTCCGGGCAGCGGCGCGGGCTGCAGCCTGCTTGCTGTGACCTACCCCATGGCCATACGCCTGTTCTCCTATCATCGCCTCGACGTTGAACTCCTTGGCATGGTCCGGGCCAGACTCGCTGACAGTACGGTAGTGGGGTGTGATCTCCAATTCGGCCTGGCTCAGTTCTTGCAGCAGGCTCTTGGGGTTCTTGTCCAGGTCTTTGGCCAGGATGCGCTCGACTTCTGGGTCAAAGAGCGGTTTGACAAAGGCCTCCACAGCGGGCAGTCCCTGATCCAGGTACAGCGCGCCGATCAACGCCTCAAAAGCGCCGCAAAGCACAGCCCGGCGTCGTCGCCCGCCCCCTGCCTCCTCGCCGTGACCCAGGTGAAGGCAGCGTCCCAGGTCAATCTTGAGTGCCAGGTGGGCCAGTGACTCGGTGCGAACCAGCGCTGCCCGGAGGCTGGTCAGTTCCCCTTCGCGCATCTCCGGAAGGCGATGGTACAGGTATTCGGCGGTGAGAAAGTCCAGCACCGCATCGCCCAGGAACTCTAGGCGCTCGTTGTCCCCCAGGATAAAATCAGGGTTCTCGTTGAGGTAAGACCGGTGGGTCAGCGCCCGCAACAGTAGCGTCTTGTCCTCAAAACTGAGGCCCAGGATCTTTTCGCGAGCTGACAGGTTGAGCATGTTCTGATTTTTGGGGCCTCCAGAGGCCGACGGGGCTGGGGAGAAGCAATTCACTCGACGTTCTCTCCAGGCCCTTCACCCTCGTCAAGCCCATTCCTCCTGTTCCTTCTTCTGACTAACGCCTCTCCCGGAATACCAGCACAGCATTGTGCCCCCCAAAACCAAAGGCATTGACCATCGCCGTCCGCACCGGCACGTCGCGTGCCTGGTTAGGCACGTAATCCAGGTCACATTCGGGGTCTGGGGTGTGCAAGTTGATGGTGGGTGGCACCTTGTTCTCCAAGATGGACATCACGGCCACGGCTGCACCCATGGCCCCAGCGGCACCCATCATGTGGCCGGTCATAGATTTAGTGCTGCTGATAGGCACCTGATAGGCCCGTTCGCCAAAGGCACGCTTGATGGCCAGTGTCTCCAGGCGGTCATTCAGGCGCGTGCCGGTGCCGTGGGCATGGATGTAGTCTATGTCCTTCGACTCCAGGCCTGCCTTACGCAGCGCGCGCTGGATCGCTTTGGCCGCGCCAGCCCCTTCCTCGCAGGGTGCCGCGATGTGGAAAGCGTCAGCCGTCGCGCCGTAGCCCATCACCTCGGCCAGCGGCCTGGCTCCCCGCCGCCGGGCAAAGCTCAGGCCCTCCAGGATGAGGATAACCGCACCCTCGGCCATGAGCAGGCCGTCGCGCGTGGCGTCGAAGGGGCGGCACGCCACACGGGGGTCGCCATCGCAGTGAGCCAGAACACCAGACCGGTCAAAAGCGACCAGGGCCGAAGGCACCATGCACGATTCGGTGCCGCCAGTGATGACAGCCGCTGCGTCGCCCCGCCGGATGATCTCAAAAGCATCGCCTATCGCGTCGGCGCCGGTGGCACAGGCGGACGAGACGCAGTGATTCGGCCCTCGTGCGCCATAGCTGATGGCGAGCTGGCCGGCTGGCATGTCAGGCAGGATGCGTGCCAGGGTAAAGGGACTGACACGACTGGGACCCTCCTCGAAAAGGATCTGTATCTGGTCATAGCGCGTCTTTTCTCCGCCGATACCGGTGCCGACGATGATGCCCACATCGTCGGCCATCTCGTCCGTGATCTCCAGGCCGGCCTGGCGCAACGCCTCCCCCGCCGCAGCCAACGCGATCTGCACTACCCGGTCGCTGCGGCGAGCTGTCTTGCGATCCATGTAATTCGTCGGCTCGAAGCCTTTGATCTCGGCGGCGAACTGCACCCGAAAAGGGCTGGCATCGAACAAGGTGATAGAACCAGCACCCGATTCGCCGGCCAGCATGGCCGCCCACGTAGACGGCATGTCCAAGCCCAATGGCGTGACAGCTCCCATACCGGTGACAACGATCCGTTCTACCATACCACTTCCCGCTTTTTTGGAGTCATTCAGTTCTTCGAAAGCGATGGCTGAGCTCACCATCGAAGCCCTGTCGAGGGATAGACTACGCCAACCGCAACCCCGGCACCACGTCCAGATCCCAATCGCTCACCTGGCCTGCTCGCAGAGCGTGGTAGCCAGCTACGCCGACGCCGGTGGCATTGTCGGTGCAGAGGGCAGGTGGCGGATAATATACCGGCACGTGCACTCGTTCGCGCACGCTGCGACGAAGGGCCTGGTTAGCTGCCACGCCGCCGGCCAGCAGCACACAACGTGCCCCAAATTCGCTGGCCACCTGGCGGGTCTTTTCGGCCAGCACGTCCACCACCGCTGCCTGGAAACTGGCTGCCAGGTTAGCCACCGGCAGCGGTCTCACCAGCGCCGCCGGCAGCGAAAGTTTACGCCGCGTCCCCCCGGGGCGTGGCCTGGGTGGTTGTGCTTCGTATTTCTGCACGACGCGCAGCACTGCTGTCTTGAGACCAGAGAAGCTGAAATTGTAGGTGCCTTTCAGCCAGGCGCGAGGCAGCGAGAAAGCCGCCGGGTTGCCCTCGCGAGCTGCTTGCTCAATGGCCGGCCCGCCGGGGTAGGGCAAGCCCAACAGTCGCCCCACCTTGTCGAAGGCTTCACCCGCCGCGTCGTCTACCGTGCTGCCCAGGCGCTCATACTGGCCAAAATCGCGCATCAGCACCAGTTCGGTGTGGCCGCCAGAGACGACGAGGCAGGCCAGGGGGAACTCGATGGGCGGCGGTTCGCCGTTCACAACCAGCCAGTTGGTGAGAATGTGGGCTTCAATGTGGTTGATGCCGATGAGCAACAGGCCGCGCCCCAGCGCCAGCCCTTTGGCCGCGTTCACGCCCACCACCAGCGACCCCGGCAGGCCAGGTCCGTAGACTACGGCTACGGCGTCCAGGTCGTCCCAGGTCACCTTTGCCTCGGCCATGGCCTGCCGGATCACCGGCGTGATGGAGAGAATGTGCTGCCGCGAAGCCATCTCTGGGAAGACACCGCCATATTGCGCGTGGAGGTCTATCTGCGTGGCGACGACGTTGGAACGGCTCTGGTAGCCATCTCTGATCACCGCCGCGGCCGTCTCGTCGCAAGAGGTTTCGATGCCCAGGATATAGGTAGCCATCAGCCCTCTCTCTCCTGAGCGGCGGCAATGACGATCTCCAACAGCGTGTCTTCCTCCTCTGGCTGCACCGTACGCGGGTCGAGGACCAGTCGCTCATCCTCAATGCGAGTGATGACCGGTGGATCGGCGTGGCGAAGGGAGCTGGCCAACCGCTCCGGTGACGGCTCCTGCAAGGCCACCAGGCGGGTAGGTAGGGTCTCACCCGGCAGAGAGCCGCCGCCCACTGTCGAACGACCGTTTATGACTTTGGGCTGCAGCCCGGCGGCCGCCAGTCGTCCGGCCCAGGCTTCGGCGCGGGCGGCCAACGCCTCCCGCGGCGTGGCGATCATGCGCCACACCGGCACCTCTCTGATGGCTTCGCCCTTGACGTAATGTAGCAACGTAGCCTGAAGTCCGGCCAGCGTCGTCTTGTCCACTCGCAACGCGCGGGTGAGGGGAAAGCGGCGCAACTGGGCGATGAGATCGGCTCGTCCCAGGATGATCCCCGCCTGGGGGCCGCCCAACAGCTTGTCACCACTGCAAGAGACGATGTCGGCCATGGCAGTCAGGCTCTCCTGGATAGTCGGCTCGTGGGAAAAGCCATAGTCGGCTGTATCCAACAGCGTGCCGCTGCCCAGATCGTTCCCAACCAACAGGCCCCGGCTGTGAGCCAGGCCGGCCATCTCGGCCAGGGTCGGATCGGTGACAAAGCCGGTCATCCGAAAGTTGGAACGATGCGCCCGCAGCAACATGGCCGTCCGGTCCGTGATGGCCGCCTCGTAGTCGCGCAGGTGCGTGCGATTGGTAGTGCCCACTTCGACCAGGATCGCGCCGCTCTGCTTCATCACGTCGGGGATGCGAAAGCCGCCGCCGATCTCTACCAACTGCCCGCGAGAGATGATCACTTCCCGGCCACGGGTCAGGGCGCTGAGGGTAAGTAGCACGGCGCCAGCGTTGTTGTTCACAACCAGCGCTGCTTCGGCAGCGGTAAGACGGCAGAGAAGTTCCTCGGCGTGGACGTAGCGGGAGCCGCGTTGCCCGGCCTCCAGGTCGTATTCCAGGTTGCTGTAGCTGCGCGCCACCTGATCCATGGCTGCGCGGGCCGCCGGACTGAGAAGTGCCCGCCCCAGGTTGGTATGAATGATAACGCCGCTTGCGTTGATCACCGGACGAAGCGTGAGTCGGAGTTGCCCGTCCAGAATTTTTGCCGCCTGTGACACCAGTTCGTCGTGAGAAGCTGCCGACTCCCCAGCAAAGATGGCCTGCCGGGCCGCATCCAGGGCCTGGCGCAGCGCTGCGATGGTCAGATCATGAGAGTACGCCCCTACCAACGCCTGAGACGTTTCGCTCCGCAAGAGTTTGTCTACGCTGGGTAACTTGCGTAATTCTGTCTGTGTCATAAGATGCCTTAATCTCTGGCAGGTGGTTGTTTTTAAGGCCCTGCGCGCTGTAGAGCGGGACCGGCTCGCTGATGCCCTGGAGTTCGTGCGCCCCCAGGGCATCGTACTCGATGAGATCGGCCACCTGCTCGAAGGTGCTCTGCGTTATGATCAGGTGCGTGCCGAGCTTCTTGTTCATCGCCTCGGCGCGCGAAGCGATGTTCAGGATGCTGCCCAGAGCGATGAGTGCCTTTCGCTCCTTGGAGCCAATGCTCCCCCGCGTGAGGGCACCGGTGCTGATGCCGATGCCGATGTCAAAGGTGGGCAGTCCCCGCCTTTGCCACCGCTTTTGAAGTACCTTCAATCCATCCAACATCTCCAACCCGGCACACACAGCGCGGTAAGCGTCGTTGACGCGCGGCGAGGCGCGGTCGAAGCTGGCCACGATCTCATCGCCGGTGAACTCGTCTACCACGCCGCCGTTAACCTGGATGATCTGGCTCATGCGGAGGAAATACTCGTTCAACACCAGCATCACTGCGTCGGGATCCGCCTTCTCCATCAAGGGCGTAAAATTGCGCACATCGGCAAACAGGACCGATATCCGCCCGCTGGCATCTGTGATCTCCTGAGGTTGGGAGACCGAACCTTGCTGGAAGGTCGTCACTAGACGGGGGGAGACATACTGCTGGAGGGTCTGACGCAGTTCTCTTTCCTGAATCACCTGCCGTCGCAAGCGAAAGTTTTCTACGGCTGTGGCCAGATAAGAAGCCACCATCTCCACCATGGTTACGGTAAGTTCATCAAAAGCGCCCGGACGGCGGCTCCCCAACCCCAGTGCACCCACGGACCGCCCACCCGTTTTGAGAGGCAGCCACAACGTCGAAGTCAGCTCTGGGGCCGAGATGAAAGCTCGCAACTGAGGCCACTGGCGCAGGTCTGGCGTGAGCAGGGGCTTGTCGGCAGCCAACACAAGGTCAGGTAAGGTAAACTCCCAGTTGGGCAAGGGTCTTTGCGGCACGGATGAGCCAACAGAGACTGCCAACTGCAGCAGTTCATCGTCGTCCAGCAAAAAGATCCGCCCCATGTCCACCGCCAGGTGTTCCATCAGTGCCCTTACCACCCACTTTAACGTGCTATCCAGCGAACAGGCTTTGTTGATAAACTGGGCGACGTGATGCAAAAAGCATGCATCCCGGGCCAACAAGTGCCGACGACCAATCGCCATTCGCGGCCACCACATCTCTCTCGACAGGCTCTGCGACATCTCTTGCCACGTGGAAGGTGACACGTGGATCAGCGGCCGAGCCAGATCAGTTTTAAATGAACGTTTAGGGCGAAGCCGAGGCAAGAACATTAACACCAATGCTATCAACCCAAGAACACCTACGATCACCAGGATATACGACCCCACCTCTTGCGTCTCCTATCCAAGGGACTAGGTGTCGTCGCCTGCCCGGATGTGGCTGCCTTGGGCTCGTGATGATAAAACGGGACATATCACTCTCGGCTCAAAAGATAGCCCTCGATCAGGCCAAACACTGTTGCTAACAACAGGGCCACTGCCCAGTCCAAGACACGGCGCATCTGCAGCCAGGCACACGACACGACAAAGAGAGCCAGCCAGAAGCTTTGCCGGAGAGCGCGAGCAGGGACGGGCTTGGCAACACGATGATGTAGGTATTGGAAAGGAAGATAGGCAGTGGTCATCAGGGTTACCAGCAGAAGGGTGAGAAATAGCAGCCATGTGTAGGATTGGGGCGAAGTACGATCCACCAGGTAAACCAGCCCCCCCCATCCCAGCAGGGCTACCAGCGCTGCCAGGATGTTCCCACCTCGTCCGCTCATTCGTACCTCATTGCTTTTTTCTAGACAATCTGTAGGGGTAATTATACCGCAAAAGTGCAAGAGAGACAACCTTGCTTTGGCGAGCGTTACGCATTCCCTAACTCCATGTCCCAACCGTGTAACGCTCGCCAAAGACACTCTAATCCTCGCTAGATGCCCCCCTGCTGACCAAATTGAGCCATAGGGCAATTGCATTTGGAATATCGGGTCGATCTTGGAAGGCTTCTCGGTTTCCCACGCTCCCTCCGGACACTTGTGCCTGTGCACAAGCACAGGTGTCGCCAGATCCGGAGGCTGGCCTTCCCAAGGGCCTGGATCTGGCGATCCAGGCCGAGCGAGGGAGATAAATGCAATCGCCCTGAATTGAGTCAAAAGAAGTACTTGACATTTTAGCGGAAATCGGGCAAGATAATACTGAAGTACCATCCTGATACTGACCACACTTGCAGTCTCAAATGGGACTTCTTTTCTACATCTCTGTATAGTTGCCTCTGTCACCTGGTTTGACAAAGACAAGCTGACAGTTGCCACGCGTGTATCCTCTGTGGGGGTGGGAATCCACAGTAGGCTATAACAACATGACCTCTTGCATGTTGCAACCGCATCTGGTCAGACGATGGGGTGTTGGCTTTGCTCTTTTGACCGAGAATAATCTGTCACTCTGGTCAGTTTTGCTGTATCGACATAGCCCCAAGATTTCTTGGTCACACAGTCGTTCTATACACCGGAGGCCCAATCAGGCCGAATTTGGAGAGTCCCACTGCCACGGTGTGGCCCACTGAGCGCAAAATCTCGTTGGTAGCTGTAGAACAGACGGTTTAAGCACATGATTTGATGACTATCTGGCTGTACCTACTCAACCGAAGGTGGCTCACTGCGGCAAACTCCTGTTGAACCCGATACCGCTCGTGTCAGCGCTATGAGGGAGAGATGAAATGCCGAATCTGATCGGCCAGAGAGTTGGCCATGGCAAATACCGCATCACTGCCAGATTAGTTTGACAATGTTAAATTCAAGGTGGGGAGCGCTCTCGCCGCTGTGCCCTGA